>JALZVY010000220.1 GCA_023300125.1 Phycisphaera sp. | reverse complement strand
GCGAAAAGACCACGGCACCGATCGCGGGCAACGCTCAACTCTGTGGCCTCTGTGGTGTGCGAAGCACTGCCTTTGCCTTGCTCCGTGTCTCCGTATCTCCGTGCCCTCCGTGGATGAGCGCAGCGATGCCTTGACGAACAATCAACCACCCACGCCGATTTACCGCGCGTCTAGCCTCTGCAGAGACGCCCTCTTGAATTTCACAAACGAAAAGCGCGCAGGCTCACGCCTCGTAGTAGTGCTCCCAGCCCTTGCGTGGGGGCGGGTCGAGCAGCGCGTTGGCCACGTCGTGGTTGGTGATCTGCTTGGTCTTGGCGTCGAACTTCAGCTCGCCGCCAAACCGCTGGGCCAGCACGCCCAGGTTGAACACCTGCGACAGCGGGGCGCTGATACCAAACGGCGAGTTCGCTTCTTCTTGACCTTTGCAGGCATACAAGAAGTTTTCCCAGTGGCCCGAGACCTTGCTTTCAAAACGCGGCAGGTCGCGGCGGATGTCCAGGTACTTGTCTCGGGGCACCACCTGCAGCACCTTGGCGTGCGAGCCGCCCATGAAAGTCAGATCTTTGCCGTAGATGATCTTGCCCGGTGCCCCCAGGCTCAGCGGGGTGCGCTGCCCGGTGGCCTTGTCCAGGGTGCCCAGCTCGTGTTCCACTTCGGGGATGTTCTGCTGCCCGTCGTGCCAGGTGATTTCGCACGGGGGCATGTCGCCGCGGGCGCCAAACTTGAACTTGACCGTGGTCGCTTCGGGGTAGACCAGGTCGCTCAGCCCGTCGCGGTGGGCCGCGGCGACAGTCTCGGGGTAGCCCAGTTTCAGGAAGCGGTGCGCGGTATCGAGGATGTGCGGGCCCCAGTCGCCGAAACAGCCGCTGCCGTAGTCGAACCAGCTGCGCCAGTTGCCCGGGTGAAGCTTGTCACTAAAAGGATGCTCGACGGCCGAGGCCATCCAAGGGTCCCAGTCGATGCCCGCGGGCATCGGGTCTTGGGGGTAGGCCGCGGTGCCCGGGCCCCAGCCGTGCCAACGCCGCTCTTTGTTCATAAACGCGGTGATGCGGGTGACGTCTTTGATCACCCCTGCGTTCGTCCACGCTTCGAACTGCGTGCGGTTGGCCGAAGAATGCCCCTGGTTGCCCATCTGCGTGACCACGCCGGTTTTTTCGGCCATGGCCATCAACCGCTCGCACTGCCCGAAGGTGTGGGCCAAGGGCTTTTCACACCACACGTGCTTGCCGGCCATCATCGCGTGCATGGTGATCGCGAAGTGCGAGTGGTCGGGCGTGGACACCACCACCGCATCGATCTCACTGTCCATCGCGTCAAACATCTTGCGGAAATCAGTGAACCGCTTGGCCTGGGGGTGCGCCGCGACCGCCTCTTGGGCGCCCTGTTGGATCATGTCGATATCACACAGCGCCACCACGTTCACCATGCCGGTGCTCAAAAACGCTCTGAGGCTGCGTGCCCCGCGGTGGGCGATGCCGACAAACGCGAGGTTGAGCTTTTCGCTGGGCGCCACACCCGAAGACGCCTGGCTGCCACGGGCAATATGGGCGGGCAAAAACGTGAACGCTCCGAGCGCGGCACTCGATTTCAGAAAGCGGCGGCGTGTGACGTGCGACATAAAAAAACGCTCCAAGCAATAGACAGCAGGACATCGGCCCGATCGAGGCTGGGCCACATAATACCCCATGCGTGAGGCCCACCGCATGGGATCCATACGGGCAGCAAATGCGGCCAAGTTCACGGTTTCATCTCCCCGCCGATGAGGATTCTGCACCGCGGCAAAGACCGATGCCCCCTCGCCACCGCTACACGGCTGCACGGCGGCCCGGCGGCCACGACACACAGACGAGCCGGCGTTAAAATGGATCACATGCCTGACACCTGCATCGACAATCTCTTCGAAATGAACCGCAGCTGGTCCGAGGGGATGACCCGCGAAGACCCCACGTTTTTCCAGCGCCTCTCGACCCAGCAAACCCCTAAGTATCTCTGGATCGGTTGCGCTGACAGCCGGGTGCCGGCCAATGAGATCGTCGGCCTGGACCCCGGCCACGTGTTCGTTCACCGCAACGTGGCCAACGTGGTGGTCCACACCGACCTCAACTGCCTCTCGGTCATCCAGTTCGCGGTGAGTGTGCTGAAAGTCAAGCACGTGATCGTGTGCGGCCACTACGGCTGCGGCGGCGTGAAAGCGGCCTTGGAAGGCAGCGAGCTGGGCCTCATTGAAAACTGGCTGCGGCACATCGAAGACGTGCGCGACAGGCACCAGCCGCTCATCGAAAGCATCGCAGACCACGACGCACGCTGCGACCGCCTGTGCGAGCTCAACGTCATCGACCAGGTCATGAACGTCTGCCGCACCACCCTGGTCCGCGACGCATGGCGCAACGGTCAAGAGCTCACGCTGCACGGGCTGATCTACGGCCTGAAAGACGGCCTGCTGCAAGACCTTGGCATGACGGTGACCGGTTCCGAGCAAGCCGGCGAGGCCTACGAAAGCGCCTTGGCCGCCTTGGCCACACGCCCGCCACAGTCGTAAACGCACTGTTTTCAAGAACCCCGCGGCGCACACGCGTTCCACAAAAAAAGCGGAGCCCCATGGCTCCGCTTGGGAAGGTGTGACACACGGCGGTGCCCACGGGTTACTCGCCCGCGTCGGGCGCCGGCTCGGCGTCGGGTGCCGATGCCGCGACAAAGCGCAGCGCGTAACCGTTCATGCAGTAACGCTCGCCGGTGGGCCGGGGGCCGTCATTAAACACGTGCCCAAGGTGGCCATCGCAACGCGCACAACGGTTTTCGACGCGGACCATGCCGTAAGACTCATCGCGGATGTTGGCCACGTGGTCCTTGCCGATGGGCTGATAGAAGCTGGGCCACCCCGTGCCCGAGTCGAATTTGGTTTTGCTCTCAAACAGCGCCAAGCCGCACCCCGCACAGGCGTAGACGCCCTCTTCTTTGTTATCCAGGTACCGACCGCTGCCCGCCCGCTCGGTGCCCGATTCACGCAGGATCCGGAACTCCTGGTCGGTCAGCTCTTCGCGCCAGGCTTCGGGCGTTTTCTCAACCGGGATCAGCTTGCCGTTTTCATCGCGTGGGGGATCGGTAATCAAGACCGCTTCTTTCTTAGAGGGTTCTTCAACGCCACCATCGGCCACCGAGCAGCCCGCGGGGGCAATCATCAAGGCTGCCAGGGCCAAAGGGCACAGGCGGTACAAGCAGGACAGGGGGTTCAACATGCGTTTCATCGTGTGGGGTTTCTCAATGCAAGATCCGAAGGGCAAGGCTTTAACGCCAGGCAAACAACCGCGTAAGCCCGTGGTCTATTCCGGCCGCTGGGCAGCTCCCTGCACCACCGCGTGCAGCACGATACCCGCCGCCACCGCGACATTCAGCGAGTCCACCCCGTGGTGCATGGGAATCCGCACCCGCCGCGTGCTGCGTGCCAGTGTCCCCGCGTCCAGCCCGTAGCCCTCGCTGCCCAGCAGCACCGCGGTGCCCGCGTGCGTCGCAGAGCGCCGCGCCACGGGTTCCAAGGCCGGGGCCTGGGGGTCGATCACCGTCGCCAGCACCTCATATTGGGCCTCGTGGGCCAGCCAATGAAGATCCGCATCCAGGCTCTCACCGGCCCGAGGATCGCCGTAGCGCACCACCGGCAGCGAAAACACCGTGCCCATCGAAGTCCGCACCGCCCGCCGGTACCACGGATCGGCACACAGGGGCCCCAGCACCATCGCGTCGGCGCCCAGCCCCGCGGCCACACGAATCAGCAGCCCCACGTTGTCCACGTTGGTGACCTCTGGGCACACCACCAGCGTGCCGGGCCGGCCCGCCGCCCGGGCCCTGGCCACCACCTGCCGCAGCGTGGTGGGCGCCGGCACCCGCCCCACCGCCACGATGCCCTGGTGCAGCGAAAAGCCCGCCGCCTGCTCCATGACCGCTTTCGCACACGCCAGCACCGCGGTGCCTTGGGGCACCAGTTCGCTCACCGCCTGGGCCTTGGACTCCACCACCAGCACGCTTTCCAGCTGAATCCCCGTCGCCACCGCCCGCTCGACGACCATGCGCCCCTCGGCGAGAAACCGCACACCACCCCCTTCGGCACGCAGATTCCGATCCCGCATGTGGAGATAAGGCTCCAGCCGGGGGTCGAGTGGGTCGTGGATGGGCGAGGGCGTTTCACGCATGGCTGCAGGCGGATCGCCGCGGGTTGGCCCCCGTGCATTCCAAGGCTGAGCATACCTGAGGGCGCTCCGGGGTAACGTGCAACACACCGGCCGAGCCGGGCTTGCCGACCTTCACTTTAAAAAGCACGCGAAGCCGGCGGGCATATCATGGCACACGCGGATCATTGTTCCGCTCTGCATCACCAGTCATCTCACTTCACACAGGACCCCTGCCATGCCCAAGTCTCACCGCCGCGCCCTCGCCGCCGCCCTCGCCCTTCCCCTGAGTCTGTGCGCCGCGGTGTACAGCCCCCTGGCCACCGCTGACGACACCCCCGCCGCCGCGCCCGCGGTCGCCACCGGCAACGTGATGGCGGTGCTCGAAGCCGACGAGCAGTTCAGCACACTGGTGAGCCTGCTCGAATCCTCGGGGCTCGCCGGCACCCTGCGCGAAGAAGGCCCTTTCACCTTGCTGGCGCCCAACAACGCCGCGATGAAGAAAGTAGACGCCGAAAGTCTCGAAGCCGTCGTCAACTCGGAAAAGCGTTTGAAGAGAATTCTCTCGATTCACGTGGTGCCCGGCCGGGTCACCGCCGCAGACATGGCCGCCGCAGACGAAGTTAAAAATCTGATCGACAAAAAACTGCGGATCCGAGTCGACCAAGACGTGCTGATCATCAACAAACGCAAGGTGCTCATCGCCGACCTGGAAGCAGACAACGGCTTGATTCACGTGATGGAAGAAAGCCTCTTTCCGCGGGCCAAGGCCCAAGGCGATGACGAGGCCACAGGCAAAGAAAAAAAGAAGGGCAAGGGTAAAAAGAAAGGCAAAGGCAAAAAGAAGAAGAACCAAGAAGCGGGCGACGAGATCGAAGCCGCAGAGCCCGAGTGATCCCGCGTTGACCGCGCGTTGATCTCGCGTTAATCCCGAGCCTCAACCCGGCCCCAACACCGCACCCACCCGCCTTTCCAGGCGGGTGTTTTTTTTGGCTGTCTTCTCTCACGCTCAAGGCCGCTGGCTGAACCCCACCTCACCCGCTTCCCCCCTACCCCCCCCCCGCGTGTATTCACGCGGCGACGGCCGGTCCGCAGATCACCCGCCAAAGCATCGTCGCCTCGCCAGCGGCAATGACACCCGCCGGCGTGCGGTGATCAAAAACCGGCTGGGGCGTGGCCAACCATCCATCAATCGCCTCTCGGGGCATCACGTTGGTCAGTTCACTCTTGATCAGGCGAAGGTCGTGGTCGTGGTCGTGGTCGT
>JALZVY010000219.1 GCA_023300125.1 Phycisphaera sp. | reverse complement strand
CGCACGTTGGCGTTGTAGAAACGCCGTGCGGCCTGGATCCGGTCTTCGGTCACCGCCAGCTCGTGCTGCAAGGCCAAGAAATGGTCGCTGGCCCGCAGCTCGGGGTAGCCCTCGCTGACGGCAAAGAGCGTGCGTAAGGATCCGGTCAGGGCGCTTTCGGTGCGTGCTTGATCGACCGGGGCAACCGCCGGGGCGGCCGCGTCGATCGCGGCGCCTCGGGCCCAGGCGACCTGCTCGAACACCGACTGCTCGTGGGCGGCGTAGCCCCGGCACACCTCCACCAGATTGGGGATCAGGTCGTGACGCCGCTTAAGCTCGGTGTCGATGGTGGACCACGACTCGGCCACGTGTTGGCGCAGGCCCACCAACCCGTTGTAGGTCGTGATCGCCCACACGAGCACGACAAACAGCAGCACGGCGGCGGCAATCACAAAGGGGGCGGCGGGCTGTGGCATGGGCCAAAAAGAACCAAGGGAAGAAAAATCGCGTGGCGTCAGGGTAGCGGCGCTGGACGGCGTGGGGCGCGGCGACATGCAGGCGCAAAGACCCACGGCCCGAAGTGCGCCACCCACCCATGACACGGCCACGGGGTCACGGCGTCACGAAGCCCCTTGCCCCGCCGCGTCTTGCCGCACGTACTCGGGCAGCAAGTCCAAAACCTGATCCGCGGTGCGCACCGCGGCATCGAACATCTGGGCGCTCATGGTCTGCTGGCCCGGGCGCATCACCAACACGTGGTGCGGGTCCATCTCCACCACCAGACGCGGCTGGTTCAACAAAAAGTCGATGGTCCGCGCGTGCAGCACGTCATAGGCCCAGCGCCGGTCGGCCGCGGTGACGTGGTAGCGCCGGCTGAACTCGGCAGACTCAAAGTCCAGGTCGCCCTTGCCAAAAAAATCGGCCACCTTGTCGAACAAGCCTTCGGGGCGGATCAACAGCGGCTTCAACCGCAGCTCGGGCCGCACCAGCACCGCCGAGAAGTGGTGGTGGCTGGTGCGGGTCTCGGTCCGCGTGCGCACATTGCCGTTCGCATCGGTCTCGCGCACCGTGTGGGTGTGCTGGGTTTCGTAGTGGTAGTCAAAGGCCACGGTCTCGCGCCCTTCAAACACCCCCGACACCACGTTGTAGGCGTATTGATTGCGGCCCTGGCCAAACACGGCAAAATCCGGAAGCCGCGCAGCCATGCCCGGGTCGCGTGCGGGCGCGTAGGTCAGCCCGATGCGCGCAGCCCATGCAGCCAGCGCCTTGCGGCGGCGGTGGCTGCCCGCGGCAGCGGCCACGGCCAAACCGCCTGCCACCGCCACCATGCCTCCAAAAACCAAAGGCACAAGATTGTCCAAGCCGTCGTTCACGCGCGGTCTCCTCTCATGGTGCATGCCCCAAACACGGTCATACAAAACCCCACGTGCCGGTCAATCCGCAGGTTCAAAACCCCGCCGCGTCTGCCTCAAGCTGCGGATAGGCCAGGATCCACGCCTGGGGCACACTCACGCGTAACGGCTGGTCTGGGGCCTGCACCCAGCCCACGTCCGGGCCCGGGGCCGCGGCCACGTGGTCGCTGCGGGTCAGCGGGTTCACCACGGCTTGGGTCAGCAGCGGCGGCTGGCTGTGGGTCAGCGCCTCCCAGCCCGCACTCAGATCCGGCGCCGTGCCGCCGTGCGTGGCAGCGTAGGCATCGGCCTGGGTCCGCACCACGTTCAACCGGGTCAGCGTCCAGTCCATCAACTCGTTGGCCAGTTGCTGGGTGCCCGCCACCAGCGTGTCCGCGGGCGGCTCGAAGGCCGCCAAAGTGTTGTAGCGCGTGCCCGAGGCGTCCCAGGCCAGCATCTTTAAAGCCTCGCCCGACGTCGCAAAGTCGGCCACCAACTTGTAGCCCGTGCCGTCGGCCGAGCGGGCCAAGGCCCAGCCCTTGGCGTTGAAGGTGGTTGCAAGGTGGATGCGCATCGCATCCAGGTGAACCGCCGACAGCCCCGCGCCGTCCACCACCCAGCCCGCGTCATCGGCCGCGGGGTCGGCGGCGGGGTCGGCATTGAGGTACTGCGCCCACACCTCGGCGTGGCCCGCCGGCGCCACGGGGGCAACCACCGGCGGACCCACCGGGACAGGGTCGGGCGCGGGCGCAGCGCGGTCGCACGCGCTCAGCGGCAGGGCAAGCAAAACAGCGGTCCATAGGGAACGGCGGAGGGTCAACACAGAGAGACTCCAGCAAAATGAGCGGGGCTGAGGGGGGGGGCTGAGGGGGGGCTAGACCCCTACAGGTTAAGCGTGCCCGCACGCCTTGGGGGCGAGCACTGTGATCTCCACCGTGTTCGCGCGGTTGCCCAAGGCCGCGGCCACCTCATCCCGGGCATAGCACACGCCCCCGGGGCGGTACGGGTTGTCCTGCGTGCCGGTGGCTGCGATCGCCGTGCCGTTGACCACCAGCTGCGGCGTGTCGCCCCGATGGAAGCGCACCTGCGCCGGGCACCCTTCCAGGGTCAGCGTCGCGTTTAGCCCGCCGTCCAGCAGCGACGCGGGAAGCTGCGGATCCACCACCAGTTGATCGAAACACGGCCGCAGCCCCAGCAGGTGCTGGGCCACGAGCCCCACGTAGATGCCCGGTCCCGAGGAGTACAGACGCCAACCGCCATCAACCTGCACGTCGCCGCGCATCAGGTCGGGGTAACGCTCCGCCGCGTCGTAACGGTCTGCCACCGCCGCGTCACTGCTGCTGAAATACAGATTGGCCTGACGGGGATTGGCGTTTTTGACCGTGTCGGCGAGCGCGACCGGGCAAACAGTCAACAACGCCTCGTACAAACCCTGGGCGTCGCCCAGCACGGCCAGGGTTTGGGCGTAGCGCAGGTGGGCGTGCACATACATGATCCCCACCTCACGCCCAAAGAAGCTGGCCGACTCGCTGCGCTGAAAATGCGTCATCGGCCCGCCGCGGTAGGCCGGCGGGCTGTCCATCAGCCTCGCGCCGTCGGGGGCCAGCAGGTGCTGCTGAATCAGTTGCAGATGCGCCGCGGCTTGCTCGGGGGTGAACAATTCGCTGAGCACCCCGCGGATCATCGGCAGCAGGCGGTAGGTCACGCCGGTGGTCGTGTCGCTGGGGTGCAGCAGGTGGTCGGGGCCATCGCCTTGCAGATAAAAGCCCGCCGCCACGCCGTCTTGGATGATGTGCCGCTGAAAGTCATCACGCACGCGGTCGGCCTGGGCGTTGAGCTGATCCGCACGCTGGGTCTCGCCGTGGTGCGCGAGCGCGCCGGCAAAGCGGCGCAGGGCCATGTGGTACAGGCCCGCGGTCCATCCGCTGGCCATGCGGTGGGTCAACGACGGGTCGGCGGGCTGCAAGCTGTCGTTCCAGTCGCCGTGGCCGTAGGCCGGAAGGGCGGTGCCGGGCAGGCAATCTTTGGCCACCGCCGCGAGCGCCCGTTCCAGGTGTTCGCGCACCGAGTCGGTGTCGTGCGTGGGCGCGTGCGTGTGTTCATCGAAGTAGGGGAGTTGTTCGTCGAGCCAGCCAAAATCATTGCTGGCTTCGAGGTACTGCGCCGCGGCGAGGATCGGCCAAAAAGCCACGTCGCCGTGCGCGTGGTCGCTGGCGATCTGGGCAAAGGGCGGGTGCATGTACCACTGGGGCCACATGCCGCTTTGATCACGCTGGCTGGCGAACACATCGCACAAAATCGCGCGGGCCGCCGCAAAATCACCCCGTCCCAGCAGCCACTCCAGCGGCCCCTGGCACACGTCGCGCACGCCCCACGCCGCGCCGCCGTATTGCTCTAGCCCGTGCGGAGCGCTGAGGTGGATGCCCGCGCAGTGCTCAAACCACGGCAGCGCCTCGGCCAGGGCCGCGGCCGGGCCGTCGGTCTCCAGCCGCAAGGGCGCAGGCACGTGCGACACCGGATCGGCGTCGCGGGTGTCGTGGGTTAGCGCGCCGCCGATTGAGAAGCGCAGCTGCGTGGTGGCCGTTGTCGTGGCGGTGGCCCAGGGCAGGTTGCCCAGCTGGCCCAGCGACACCAGCTGCGCGGGCTCGTCAAAGGTGAGATCGAAGCAGGCGTCGGGATAGGCCCCGCTGAACAGCGTGTCCCCGGCGGGGTGAAAGGTAAAGCGTCCCGCGTCTTGGTCACTGGCAAACGTACCGGGCTTCTCGTGCTCGCGGTCGCCACACACCAGATGGGCGGTCATCTTCACCGCAACCGCCGGGCCGTCGGTGACAAATACCGCGAACTGAATGCGCCCGCCCGAGGCGCGGCTGACGACCTCGAACGTGCCGCGCGCGTATTTGTACACCCAACGCGCGTCGTCGATGCCCATGTCAAACAGCGACGGCACGGCCAGGCGTTGCCAGGGTTCGTCATCGGCAAAGCGCACCGCAAGGCGCAGCCCGCTGTCGTTCACAATGCCGTGCGGATCGCGTGCCACCGACAACAATTTGTTGAAGCTGGTGTTGCCCAAACACACGTGGCTGGCGAACACACCGTTGGCCCACACGGTGCTGCATAAAGGTGCGTCTGCCGCATCGGCCGAAGGCACAGGCGTGCCGCCGGTGCGCAGCAGGTGGCCGTGGCGACGCTTGACATGCGTTTCTTTGTGAAGCGTCACCGCGTGGCGGTCGGTGCCGTGAAAAAAGCTGCCGGTGGTTGTTTGAATCATCTCGGGGTGGCGGTGTTCACCCGGGCACCACGCGGCGAGGTCATCGGGCGTTGCCGCCTGAGCTTGAAAGGCTGCGCCCACGTCATCCATCGCACGGGCGTCTGTCCCGTTGTGGGTTTGCTCGACACTGTCGCCTCCATGCGTCGAGACCTCCGTGCTGCAGCGGATGCCCTCAAGCCGCGCCAGATCTTCTGCAGAACTGGCCTCGGGGTGATCGGCCACAAACACGCCGGTAAAAACGATCGGTTCATCCGCACTCCGCACCGACGAGCACAGGGCGTGCATCGACCATTCGTGCTGCATGACTGCGTGGGGCCAGTCGGCGGATGCGATGACCTCGGGCAGCGCGGCGGCGCGATGCGAGGGGCCGAAAAACCGCAGCCCATCGGTGGCCACGCCCGCCGCGCCGCCGGCACACGCGTGCATCACCCAGGGATGCCCGCCGGGTTGCGCCAGGTTTTGGCGGGCCATCACCACCGGCCCGTGCGCGGGGTGGTCGAACACGCGGTGGTCGATGTACTGGCTGGTGTAAGCCTCGTTGTTCTGCGACTGCCCGCGGCTGGCCACGCCCACGTCCTGCACCAACACCGCGTCGAAGTCCGCCGGGCCATCCCAGGCCACGGTCCATTGCCACGCGGTGTGTTCGCGGGGCAGCCCCAGCGCCACGGCATAAGGAAACTCTGCAAAAACGCCGCGCCACACCAGCGCGTCGTCTTCGATCGCCACACGGGCGCCGCACAACAGGTCCTTCCACGCCGCAACCTGGCCTTGGGCGGTGCGGGTGCGTCCGTACAACTTCGTCGCCCCGCCGCCCACCGGCGAACCCACCAGCAGGTTCACCATGATCGGACCCACCGTCAGCGTCTCAAGCGACCCATTGGCAAGCACCCGCGCCGTAACCCCCGAAGGGCTCGAAAGCGTGTGTCCGGCGAAACCGGTTTCATCGACGTAGCGGTGTTCATTCATGGTGCGTCTTGGCAAGGGCCGATGCGTCGTGAGCGAAGTGCATGCGGCGCATGGACTGAAATCGGAAGCCAGTAGGGTAAAGCATGCCCCCGGTCTGACCGCTGACGCGAGCTCGAAGTCGCGGCAATACATCTCTCCCCAAGTCGTTCTCCCATCATGCCCCAACTTCTTATTCGTCGTGTGGTCTGCGGCTTGCTTCTGATCGCCTGCTTTGGCCCCGGGGCCCAGCACGCCGCAGCCCAGAACCGCCCCAACCTGGTCTTCATCCTCTCCGACGACCTGGGCTACGGCGACCCGGGTTTTATGGGCGGCCAAAACGCACAAACCCCCCATCTCGACGCGCTGGCGGCGTCGGGGCTGACCTTCACCCACGCCTATGCCAACGCCGCGGTGTGTGCCCCCACCCGCGCGGCCCTGCTCTCGGGCATGTACGCGGCCCGCACCGGCGTGTACGTCGTCGGCGGCGGGGGCAAGGGCCGCGGGCGGCGGGGCGGAGACGACACCGCCGCTGCGCCCAGCAGCCATGCCCTGATCACCCCCACCAACGTGTCCAGCCTCGACGCGGACGTGGTCACGCTGGCCGAAGCACTGCGCGGCGCGGGATACGCCACGGGCCATGTGGGCAAGTGGCACCTGGGATCGCCCAGCGGAGCCACCGGCCCCGAAGCCAACGGCTTTGACTTCACCGTGGGCGCGGCCCGCGGCGGAGCCACCAAAACCTACTTCGCCCCCTGGGGCCTGGCGGGTCTAGACCAGGCCAAAGACGGCGACTACCTCACCGACCGTCTCACCGACGAGGCGGTGGGATTTGTTCAGGCCCACGCCAAGAAACCGTTTTTCCTTTACCTCTCGCAGTACGCGGTGCACACCCCCATCGAGCCCGACCCCGCGGTGCTCGCCCGGGTCAAGGCTCGCGCACCGCAGCTCAGCGACAACGACGCGGACTACGCGGCGCTGTTTGAATCCTTCGACACGGGCGTGGGGCGCCTGCTGGACGCCTTGGACGCCGCGGGCGTGGCCGACAACACCCTGGTGGTCTTTGCCTCGGACAACGGCGGCAGCCGACGCCTGGCGGACATGGGCGGGCTCAAGGGCTACAAGGGTTCGCTGGACGAAGGGGGCATCCGCGTGCCCTGCACCGTGCGCTGGCCCGGCGTGGTCCAGCCCGGCCGCACCAGCGACGTACCGGTGATGCTGTTGGATCTTTACCCCACTTTCCTTGAACTCGCGGGCGCCGACGCGCCGAAAGATCAGCCCGTGGACGGCCGCAGCTGGGTCGAATTGCTGCGCAACCCCGGTGCCCAGGCCGACCAACGCCTGAGCGACCGCCCGCTGATCTGGTACCTGCCGATGTATTCCACCAGCCCGCGGGGCCGGGTCACCGACGTTCCCAAGGCGGTCATCCGCCGCGGGCCGTGGAAGCTCAGCGTCAACCTGGAATCCAAGCAAGCACGCCTGTTCAACGTAGTGCAAGACACCGGCGAAGCACACGACCGCGCGGCCGATCAGCCCGACGTGGTGGCCGCACTGCAGCGCGAGCTGGCCGAATGGCAACGCGCCACCAACGCCCCGGTGCCCACGCCCAACCCCAACTACGACCCCAACGCCGCGGCCGAAACATCCA
>JALZVY010000218.1 GCA_023300125.1 Phycisphaera sp. | reverse complement strand
CGCCAAGCCCCACACCGCCAAGACCCGCACCACCAAAACCCGCGCCGCAAAGCCCCGCACCAAGAGCGGGAGTGCGAAGACCAGCGCCACCAAAACCGGCGCCACCCCGCGCACCCCACGCAAACGCGCCGCGGCGATCAGCAACGCATAGCCTCGTTCGTCGCATAGTGACGGGTTACGGCCTGATACCCTGAAGCGATGATCTGTTCTATTTTCACACGCCTGAGCCATGGCCCGCGCTTCGGGTTGCAACACAACGCCGTGCTGCTGAGAGGCCGCCCTTGAACGCCGCGCTATGGATTTACGCAGGCATGCTTGGGCTGATGTCGTTGGTGACGTTGGTGGCCTACGCCTGGGACAAACGACAGGCCCGCGGCGGCGGGTGGCGCGTGCCGGAAAAGCGCTTACACGTCATGGAACTTCTGGGCGGCTGGCCCGCCGGCTTGTTGGGGCGGCGTTGGCTGCGTCACAAATCCGTCAAACGCTCGTTCCGAATCCGCTCGGGCTTGATTGTGTGCCTGCACGGGGTCTTGGTCGGGGCCGCGTGGTGGTGGTTTGGCTCAGTCCTGTGAAGGGCCATGTGGCCTGATATCGGCCGCGGCGAAGGAACTGGGAAGGGCACGCGTACGGTTCACAGGGCCACAGCAGGGTTTTGGCCGCACATTATGCTCCCGCCACGAGCGGTATGATGTTTGAACTCAATCGATTCCGTTCACCTCTTCTTGCGCTGCCCGAATGAGCGCAGCAAATGGCGATGCTCGCATCGCATGATTCCCCTTCCCTTTGCAAAAGGTTGTCCATGAAAAACGTCTTTTTGTCTGTTGCCCTGTCGGGCTTGGTCTGCACGCAGGCGGTGGCCGATCAGCCCTCGCCCGCGGAGGTGCTGGATCTTTCGTGTTGGTACATCTCGCTGCCGGTCGACACCACCGACTCGGGCAAGGCGACGTCGGTTGACGAAACGAAAGTGGCGGCGGGCTTCTCGAACCCCGGGCATTTTCACGTGAATGACGCGGGCACCGGCGTGGTCTTTAGCTCGCCAATCAAAGGGGTGCTGACTTCCAAGAAGACGACCTACACCCGCAGCGAGCTGCGCGAGATGATCCGGTGTGGTGACAAGAGCATCGACACCAAAGGCGTGAACAAGAACAACTGGGTGTTCAGCACCGCTCCGGAAGCAGACCGCCTCAAGGCCGGCGGGGTGGACGGCACGCTGGATGCGGTGTTGACGGTCGACCAGGTGACGACCACCGGCGTGAACTGGCAGCAGGGCCGGGTGATCGTGGGCCAGATCCACGCCAACGACGACGAGCCGGCAAAGCTGTACTACCGCAAGTTCCCGCATCACGAACGTGGGTCGGTTTTCTTGGCCCATGAACCGCGCGACGGCGAAGACGTGCTGTACCCCATGATCGGCACCAACGTGCCCGACTACTACACCCAAGACGGCGCCATCGTCGAACCCGAAGACGGCATCAAGCTGGGTGAAAAGTGGGGATACCAGATCAAGGTGGAGGGCAACACGCTGACCGTCACGGTACGCCGCGACGGCAAGCCCGACGTGGTGCAGGTCGTGGACATGAGCGACAGCCGCTACGACCAAGGCGGTCAGTACATGTACTTCAAGGCCGGGGTGTACAACCAAAACAAGACCGGGGCCCCGGACGAACGCACCACCGCGACGTTTTATGACCTGAAAGTCAGCCACCCGTAAGCCTTGCGGGGCATTCAAGCCGCGTCTGCAGACGCAGACACACACAACACATCGCGCTTTCGTATCACACGGGGGTTGCAAGAGGCCATCCTCTTGCAACCCTTTTTTTGTGGGACGTGTGGACCTCGGGTGGCATTCAACTCCACCACCATGCGCCGCCTCGCCTACCTATGATGGATCCATGTCTAGCGAATCAGTTTCTCGCGGCGCGATGATTCATACCGCCGACCTGCGGGTGGACTATGACGACTTCACGGCGGTGCACGCTTTGGATCTGGAGATCCAGGCCGGAGAGGTGTACGGGCTGATTGGCCCCAACGGGGCGGGCAAAACCTCGACGATCAAGGTGTTGGCCACGCTGATGGAGCCGACCTACGGCGAGGTGTTTATCGCCGGATGCGACGTGGCGGTGGATCCGGCCGGGGCGCGGGCGGCGCTGGGCTATATGCCGGACCTAGCGCCGGTGTACGACGACTTGAAGGTGTGGGAGTTTTTGGACGTGTTTGCCCGGGCCCACGGGCTGACCGGCGATGCCCGGCGCACGCGGGTGGAAGAGGTTCTCGCGGCGGTGAGCCTGACCGACAAGCGCGAGGCGATGGCGGGGTCGTTGTCGCGCGGCATGACCCAGCGCCTGGTGCTGGCCAAGACGTTACTGCACCGGCCCCAGGTCATGTTGCTCGACGAGCCGGCCAGCGGCCTGGACCCGGTCGCGCGGATCGAGCTGCGTGATCTGCTGCGGAGACTCAGCGGCGAGGGGCACACGGTGCTGGTGTCGTCGCACATTCTCACCGAGCTGTCGGGCTTCTGCACGTCGGTGGGGGTGATGGAAAAAGGGCGGATGAAGGTCAGCGGTGCGATTGATCAGCTGGTGAAGCAGATGAACCGCACGCGGCGGCTGAGTGTGGAGCTGCTGGAACCCGCCGGGGGTTTTGTGGAGCAGATGCAAGGCTATGCCGGGGTGAGCGCGGTCTCCGCGGACCAGATGACCTTAGAGATGGATTTCGCCGGCGATCCGGCGGACGCGGCGGGGCTGCTGCGCACGTTGATCGGCGAGGGCTTGCCGGTGATCGGCTTTGCCGAGCGCAAGCTGGGGGTGGAGGACATCATGCTGGATGCGGGGGCGACAGATGTGTCGTGAAACGGTTTGGGTCAGTGGGGTGAGGCCGCGCGGGGGTGCTTGGTCTGTGTGCGCAGTGCGGCGTGCGTCTTGTCTTCTGGTTTTGTTTGTTTTCGTTGAGGTGCAGCCATGACCCAACCCGCTTTTTCGATCACCGAGACCGCCGCAGTGTGGCGCAACCCCATCGCCTTGGCCCACGGCCGGCCTCAGCTGCGGCGTGGCGGGTTGGTGGCGTGGTCGGTGGTGACGGTGTCGGTGGTGGGTTTTATCTTTTTCTTTGCTTACCTCACGCTGACCGGGCGCGGCGAGGTGGACCCGGCGGCGGCGGCGCGGTTGTCCATCGGTCCGCTGATCGTGTTGCAGTGCATCCTTTTGATGGGGCTGGGCACCGCGGCGGTGGCCGCGGGCATGGTGAAGGAGCGCGAGGCGGGCACGATGGAATACCACCGCATGACGCCGATGCCCGCGCACGCGAAGATCGTGGGCTACCTGTTTGGCTTGCCGGCGCGGGCGTATTTTTTGTTTGGGCTCACCCTGCCGTTTTTGGCCTACGCGGTGTGGCGCGGCGGGGTGTCGCCGCTGCGGGTGATGCATTTTTACGCGGTGTTTTTTAGCAGCGTGTGGTTGTACCACCTCTTTGGCGTGATGGCGGGCATGATCGCCAAGAAGCCCAAGCAGTCGACGCTGGTGTCTTCGGGCTTGGTGGTGGCCTTGTATCTGGTGGTGCCGGGGCTGGCCCGCTTGGGGCTGAGTTTTTTGGAGTTTTTGACCGTACGGCCCACGTTTTACGGCATGGTGGCCCAAGAGGTGCAAGACGCGGCGTGGTCGGACCGGGCCGAGATGCTGGGA
>JALZVY010000217.1 GCA_023300125.1 Phycisphaera sp. | reverse complement strand
GCGGCCGCGGCTGCGGCCGCAGAGGCGCGGGTTCGGGCTCAGAAAGCGCAGGCGCGTGAGCGTGCCCAGCGCGAGGCCTTGGCCCAACGCCAACGCGAACTGGTGCAGCGCCAACGGGCGCTACGTGAGCGGCAGCAGCGTCAGGCCGCGAACCGGCAAGCGGATCAGTATCAAAAAGAACACGCCACCCACCGGCTGGTGGAGGATGCTGACGTGATGACCGCCGGCGAGATCGGCGAGGCCGGGGGCGGCGCCGCGGGCAAGCGTCGCCGCGGCGGCGCCCGGGCGGTTCTCAACGGCAACAACCTGCGCGATGCCTACATCCTTAAAGAGGTGTTGGATCGGCCCGTGTCTCTTCGTGATACGCAAACGACTTGAAGACCGATTTTCCGCTGTCTCAGGTGCCCGGTGACGACGGCGCGGCCGAGGCGCTCAACGCGCCTTTGCGTCGCATCGCGGTGGTGGTGGGTGATTTGGCACAGCCCGACCCCGCGTGGGGCATCGACAGTGTGGTGAATTGCACCGACGCCACGCTGCTGGAGGGCGGCGCGTTGAACCGCGCGGTCCAAAGCGCGGCGGGGCCAGACATGGCGGCGTTCAACCGCGGCTTGGGCGGCTGCCCCACGGGCCTGGCGAAGCTCTCGCCCGCGTTTGGTTTGGAGCGTTCTGGCATCCGCCGGGTGCTGCACACTGTGGGCCCGCTGTGGTCGGGCGTGGCGGACACCGGCGTGCCCGGTGCGCCCGGCGACGAGAGCGCCGCGTTGGGCTACACCCTGGAAGACACTCAGCTGGCGAGTTGCTACGCCAGCGTGCTGCGTCTTGCCGTGGAGTCGGGGGCCCGCGGGGTTGGCTTTCCGTGCATCAGCACCGGGGCGGGGCGGTTTCCCATTCAGCGGGCCACCCGCATTGCCTTCGGCCATGTCTTCGGGCATTTTTCGCGTCGCCCGCCGCCGGACCTTCCCGAGCGTGTGGTCTTCGTGTGCTTCGATGAGTCCACCGCGCAGCTGTATCGCGATGTGATCGCGACACGGGCCCAGTGGATGTTGGGGCGTAAGCGGCTTTGAAAGATTCAAGCTCGCGGCGAAGGGCTCTGCGACGGGGGTAACGCGCATTAAGTGATTTACTTATAGTGGGTCAGTTATTCACGTTTGCCGGGTGGGAGGGTGTTGTCCGAGGTTCCTGCTTTTTGTTCTGTTTTGCGCGCTCTTTCTCTCTCTCAAGGAAACGCACATGGGACCGTCGATTCATGAGGCTTGTCGCTTGGGAGACCTTGCTTCGGTGCGCATGTTGGTGACTCAGGACCCGGCGGCGGTGGATGCAGACGATGCCCGTCAGTGGCGTCCGGTGTTTTACGCCGCGGTGGCGCGGCATCTGGGGGTGGTGCGGTTTTTGATTCAGGCGGGGGCCGATCTGGGAGCCCACGGCGGCGCGGCGCTGCGCTACGCCGCCGAGGTCCCGAGCAACCGCGGCATCGTGGAGTTGCTGATCACCCACGGTGTGCTGGACGCGATGGTGCGGCCCAGTGGTGTGTTGGATCGCCAGTTTCTTGGGGCCGTATTTTTGGGCGATGAGTTCCGCGTGCGTGCGATGCAGCGTCTGCATGCGGGCCTGGCCTCGCGCCCGGACGGGCGCGGCGACCACCCCTTGCACCACGCCGCGGGCCAAGGCCGGACCGCCATCGTCCGGGCGCTGATCGCTGGCGGGGCCGACGTGAATGGTTGCAACGCCCATGGGCAGACGGTGCTTTACTGCGCCGGCGCCCGCGGCCATGTCGACACTGTTCGTTTGCTGCTGGCCCGCGGGGCCGACCCCGCGGCTCAGCCCAGCCGAGACGTCGACACCTTGCACACCTGGCTGGGCCAGTACCCCAACAATCCGGACCTGATGGCGGTGCGGAAACTGCTTGACGAGCAGGCGGGCATGGACCGCTCGCCAAGCGGCATTCTTTAAGCGTTCCTGGCCCGTGGTGGTATGAGCACGCGGTGAAACGTGGGCGGCGCGATCTCAGCGTCGTGGGCTGCCTGTACTGAGCGTCGCGTGGGCCAGCACGATGGCCGCGGAGTTGGACAGGTTGTAGCTGCGGATGTTGGCCCCGCCGTTGATCGGTCCGGGCATGGGGATGGACACGCCACGCTCGGGCCAGCGCTGGTGCCAGGCGTCGGGCAGGCCGGTGTTTTCGTTGCCCAACACAATCACGTCGCCGTCTTGGTAGGCGGGTTGGTCAAAGCGCTGGGTGCCGTGCTTGGTGATCAGCCAGGGCTGGCGGTCGCCCAGCCAATTCAGAAAGGCGTCGTCGTCGGCGTGCTGGGTGAGGGTGACGCTGGGCCAGTAGTCCAAGCCCGCGCGCTTCACCGCGTGGTCGGTGATCTCGAACTTCATCGGGTGGATGAGGTGCAGGTGAGCGCCCATGCCCACGGTGGTGCGGGCGATGTTGCCGGTGTTCTGGGGGATGGCGGGGTGGTAGAGGGCGAGGTGGAGCATGCGTGCGGAATCTTACCGCGGCGTGCGGGGGCGGTATGTCCAAGGGGGCTTCAAGAAAGGCCCGGGCGTCTTGCTAGGGTGGGTGGATGATCCGTATGGGCCGCTTTAACCAGATGACCGTGGCACGCGAAACCCCGCAGGGGCTTTATCTCAACGCGGGGGCCGAGCAGGATGCCATTTTGCTGCCCAACCGCTGGGTGACGCCGTACATGCAGATCGGCGGGCGGGTGGACGTGTTTTTGTACCGCGACTCGGAGGGGCGCCCGATTGCAACCACGGACCTGCCGCTGGTGGAAGCGGGGCAATTCGCCTGCCTGGAGGTGCTGCATGTGAAAGACGGGGTGGGCGCGTTTTTGGACTGGGGGCTGAGCAAAGACCTGCTGCTGCCCGGCAGCGCGTGGGCGGGGCAGCGCTTCCGCGCCGGCGACCGGGTGACGGTGGCGGTATACGTCGATGGCTCGGACCGCGTGGTGGCCTCGTGCGAGCTGGATCGGTACTTCCCCGCCGACCCGCCGGGTTATGCGGTGAACGACCCGGTGGACGTGCTGATCTATGCCGAATCTCCGCTGGGCTTCAAGGCGGTGGTGAACCAGTCTTACAGCGGGCTGATGTACCGCGCGGACATGGCCGGCACGCTGAGCGTGGGCGACGAGCTGGTGGCTTATGTGAAGCAGGTGTACGAAGACGGGAAGATCGACCTGCAGCGCGACCCCAGCGGCTACGGCCGGGTGGCGTCGCTGAGTGAACAGATTCTGGAGAAGATCGACGCGAACGGCGGCCGGCTGGCGGTCGGCGACAAGAGCCCGCCGGAGGAGATCCGCGCGGCGTTTGATTGCAGCAAGAAGGCTTTCAAGCAAGCGGTGGGGGCGCTGTACAAGCAGCGGGTGATCCAGCTGGTGGACGGCGGGATCGAGCGGGTGGACGGCGCGTCGCGCTAGACGGGGTGGGGCGGGGCGGGGGCGCACCTTGGCGCCCGTAGAGGCACCCGCGCGGACCGGGGCGGGGATTAACCGTTGGGCGGTTTGGCTTTGGCCGGTGTTTTGCTGGATCGGTCGCGTACCGGGCGGACCAAGAGTTTGCGCAGCACCGCGACGATGGTGGCGGGGTCTTCGAGGTATTTGGGTGGCGGGCGCCAGTAGACCTCGTCGGTGTCGATCAGCAGTGTGCGGCCCGGGGCGTCGGTGAAGAGGGGCATGACCGCGTGGGCTTGGGAGGTGGTGAAGATCAGGTCGGCGCCGGCGCGGCGGATGCGGTCGATGCGCAGGGTGCTGGCGCCCACGCGGATTTCGGTGAGGTCGATGAAGCTGCGGGCGGGTTTCGGGGGCTTGCCGTAGGCCTCGGTGAGGTCGGTGACCACCGCGTCGAGTTCTTCGAGCTGGTCCACGCGGGTGAGGCGGCGGTAGGCGTCCATGCGATGCTTGTCGCTGGAGATCCAGCGTTTGGGCAGGCTGCCCGCGGCGGCGCCGCCCTCGCCCGACACGCCGGGCAGGTCCAGGTGGCACTTGCTGGCTTCGATCACCGGTTCGTGGTTAAGGCGTTTGGTTTCTTGCTCCAGCAGCAGGCAGTACATCTCGTAGCCCACCGCGGCGATGTGGCCGCTTTGTTCGCCGCCCAGGATATTGCCCGCGCCGCGGATCTCTAGGTCGCGCATGGCGATCTTGAAGCCGGCGCCCAGCATGCTGTAGTTCTCGATGGCTTTGAGGCGTTTGGCGGCGACCTCGTTGATGGTGCGGTCGGGCGGGAGCAGCAGGTAGCAGTAGGCGCGGTGGCGGCTGCGGCCCACGCGGCCGCGCAGCTGGTGCAGTTCGGCCAGGCCGAAGTGGTCGGCCTGATCGATAAACATCGTGTTGGCGGTGGGGATGTCGATGCCCGACTCGATGATGGTGGTGCTGACCAAAATGTCTGCCTCGCGCCGGGTGAAGGCTCGCATGACATTTTCGAGTTCGTGCCCGCCCATTTGGCCGTGGCCCACCAGGATTTTGGCATTGGGCGCCAGGGCTTGGATCTCGGCCGCGCGCTCGTAGATGCTGTGCACGCGGTTGTGCACGAAATAGGCCTGGCCTTCGCGTGACAGCTCGCGGATGAGCGCTTGTTTGACGCGTTGTTCGTCATAAGGCGCCACCTCGGTGACGATGGCCCGGCGGTCCACCGGCGCGGTGGTGAGGCTGCTGATGTCGCGTAGGCCCACCATGCTCATGTGCAGGGTGCGGGGAATGGGCGTGGCGGTGAGGGTCATCACGTCGGCGGTGAGACGCAGCTCCAGCAGCTTGTTTTTGTGCTCGACGCCGAAGCGCTGCTCTTCGTCGATGACCACCAGCCCCAGATCGGCAAAAGCGACGTCTTTGCTGAGCAGCCGGTGGGTGCCCACGACCACGTCCACGCTGCCGGTGGCCAAGCCCTTGAGGGTTTGGCGTACTTGGCTGGGGGTGCGGAAGCGCGAGAGGGCGGCGACGTTGAACGGATAGTCCGCGAAGCGCCGGGCGAAGTTGCGTTCGTGTTGCTCGGCCAGCACGGTGGTGGGCACCAAGATGGCGACTTGTTTGCCGTATTCGCAGGCCTTGAAAGCGGCGCGGATGGCGACTTCGGTTTTGCCAAAGCCCACGTCGCCGCAGATCAGGCGGTCCATGGGGGTGTTGTCGGCCATGTCGGCCTTGACCGCGGCGATGGCGGCGAGCTGGTCTTCGGTTTCATCGAAAGGAAACTCGGCTTCGAATTCGGTTTGCCACGCGGTGTCGGCCGGGTAGCGGATGCCCGGCTGGGTGGCGCGGGCGGCCTGCACGCGCAGCAGCTGGGCGGCGAGGTCTTTGACTGCGTCGGCGACCTGGTCTTTTTGCCGCTTCCATTTGCGTCCGCCGAGTTTGGAGAGCGGCGGACGGCCCTCGAAGCCGCCGACATACTTCTGGATCAGGTCGATCTGCGCCGCGGGCACGTTGAGCTTGACCTGGTCGGCGAACTGCAAGGCCAGGTATTCGCCGCCGCCGGTGGTGGTGCCGTCGCTTTGCTTGCGCGACCGCATGGTCTTGAGGCCGACAAACTTGGCGATGCCGTGGTCGACGTGTACGACGTAGTCGCCCACGTCCAGGTCGAGGAAGGCGTCGCCGGCCTGGCCGCCCGCGGCGTTGGCCGAAAGCACGCGGCGCACGCGGCGTTTGGTTTCGTAGCGGTGGAAGACCTCGTGGTAGGGGGCCAGCACCAGGGACTGGCCGGTGCGTTTTTTGGCGCTGCGGGCCTTGCCGCCGCTGGCGTCTTCAAGGTTGGCCCCCCACACGAAGCCGCGGTTGAGCACGCCGCTTCGCACCGTGACCGCGTGACCGGGCACGCGGTCGTCCAGCAGCTCGCGCAGGCGGTCGGCCTCGGCGGGTTTGCGGCACAGCACGACCACGCGCTGTTGGTCGCTGGCCATCTCGGCCAGCTCGGCGACTGCCTGCTTGGCGTCGGGGTCAAACGGGGCCAGGGGCGACGTGGGCAGGTCGACCGCCACGGCGCGGGGGTTGCTGGACTTGGAGTAGGCGTTGAGCTCGGCGTGGGGTCGGCTGGTGAGGGCTTTGAAGACTTCGCGGGGTGGCGCGATGCCGTCGCTGCGGGTGAGGCGTTCGAAGTAGCCGCGGGCCTGCTCGGCCAGCTCTTGGGTTTCGTGCAGGGCGGGCACGACGTCGGCGGGAAGCAGGTCCAGCAGGTGGACGTCGGTGTCCCCGGCCTGCGGGGTGTCGCCGGCGGG
>JALZVY010000216.1 GCA_023300125.1 Phycisphaera sp. | reverse complement strand
ACCCAGAGCGTGGACGCGGACGCGGACCACGCCGCCGACGCCCCGGACCCCGAAGACGACACCGACGTCCAAGCCGAAGCCGAAGACCAAGTGCAAACCGAGTCTCGCACCGACGACGACGCCCCGGCCCCCGGACGCCGCACTCGCCGCACCCGCAGCCGGCGCAAAGTCGTCGCCGTGGAGGTGACCGACGACGCAGACCAAGCGGACACCGACGAAGCCCCCTCCGAGGCCGAGCAAGCCGACGACGCAGAACAGGCCGACGCCCCGACTGACAAGACCCGGAATTCCCGCAGACGCCGCAAGCCCAAAGCCGCGCAAGACGACGACAGCGCCGAACCCGAGGACCAGGCTGAACCCGAGGCCCAGGCCAACGACGCCCCACCGCGTTCGCGTCGCCGCCGCGGCCGCAAGCGCAGCACCAAGCCAGGCGGTGACCAAAGCGGCCACCAAGACGCCGAGCCCAACGGCAACCGCAACACGTCCGGCGGGGCGAGCACCCCACCCGACGTGGACGGCAACGTCGCTGAATCTTCGGAAGACGCGCCCGCCAAGCCCGCACGCCGCACCAAGCGTTCCAAAAAAGCCAAGCCCGATGAAAACGGCGGCGGCTACAGCAACCGCGTCGTGCACTAAGCGCCCGCCGTGACGACTTCTTCCCGCCCGCCTGCCGCGCCCGCCACACCGTCGGATGCTCTACGCCCCGCCCCGCACCCCGCGGGCGGTGCCGAGCAAGACGTCCGCGTGGTGGTGTTGGGTAGCACCGGATCGATCGGCGTGAACACCCTGGCGGTCATCGACCACCTCAACGCCGGCGGCCACGGCCGCTGGCGGGTGGTCGGGCTGGCCGCGGGGTCCAACGCCTCAGCGCTGGCCGAGCAAGCGCAGCGCTACCCCGATGCCCAGCTGGCCTTGGCCACCGCGGCGGCGCCGTGCCCCGCGCACTTCACCGGCCCCGATGCCGCGCGGCAACTGGTCCAGTCGGTGGCCGCAGACCTGGTGGTCTCGGCCATCGTGGGCTTCGACGGCCTTCAACCCACCGCCGCGGCCCTGGCCCGCGGCACGCGCGTGGCCTTGGCCAACAAAGAAACCCTGGTCGCCGGCGGGTCCTGGATCACCGACCTCGCCGCGGCCCAGGGCGCCACCCTCGACCCCATCGACAGCGAGCACGCCGCCATCGCCCAGTGCCTGGCCGCGTGCCCAGGGGCGAGGGCAGGAGCGGGTGCAGGCGCGGATGCCGCGGTCGCCCGGGTCACCCTCACCGCCTCGGGCGGGCCTTTCTTAGACGCCGACGACGCCACCCTCGACGCGGTCACGCCCGAGATGGCCCTCAAGCACCCCACCTGGGAGATGGGCCCCAAGATCACCGTCGATTCCGCGACGCTGATGAACAAAGCCCTGGAAGTCATCGAGGCCCACCACCTTTTTGCTCTGCCCGCGCAGCAGATCGACGTGGTCATCCACCCCCAGTCGGTGGTCCACGGCTTTGTGGAATTTGTCGACGGCTCGGTGCTCGCGCAGCTGGGCCCACCAGACATGCGCGGCGCCATCCAGCACGCCCTCACCGCCCCGTCCCTGCCCGCACGCTCGCCCGGGGCCGGTCCACGGCTGGACCTCGCGGCCATGGGCACGCTCAGCTTCCGCCCGCCCGACCAAGCACGCTTCCCCGCCCTGGGCCTGGCCCGCCGGGTGATCGACGCCGGCGGCACCGCCGGAGCCACGTTCAACGGCGCCAACGAAGCCGCGGTATACGCGTTTCTCGCGCGCCGCCTGCCCTTCAGGCGTATCGTGCCGCTGGTCGCCGGGGCCCTGGACGCCCTGCCCCCTGAGCCCATCACCGGCTACAACGACATCGCCACCGCCGACCGCAAGGCCCGAGCCTGGATCGAGCAACAAGTCCTCCACGAGGCATCCAACCGATAAAGACGTCCCGCCTGCGTCCGCCACTTCGAATTCCGAACTCCGAACCTCAAACTTCGTACTTCACGCCATGGACCTTCTCTCGAACCCCAAATTCGCCGTCGCCGCCTTCATCTTCGGCTTCGGATTCCTCATCTTCGTTCACGAGATGGGCCACTTCTTGGTCGCCAAAGCCGTGGGCATCCGCGCCACGCAGTTCGCGATCGGCTTTGGCCACGCCCTGTGCTCCTACCGGCCGGGCATGGGCCTGCGCTTCGGCGGCACCGAGAAGGAGTACTGGAAGACCGCCAGCGAGGCCCTGGCCAAAGACGGCGTCTCCCTCGAAGGCCTCAGCGACCACGAAAAAACCCAGAAGGTCAACGAGAAAGCCGATGCCCTGGGCCTGGGCGAAACCGAATACCGCCTGAACTACCTGCCCCTGGGCGGCTACGTGAAGATGCTGGGCCAAGAAGACCTGGACCCCAGCGCCCAAAGTGACGACCCACGCAGCTTCAACCGCCGGCCCATCTGGGCCCGCATGCTGGTCATCAGCGCCGGCGTGGTCATGAACCTCATCTTCGCGCTGATCTTCTTTGTGGTGTGTTTCAGCATGGGCGTGGATTTCGCCGCCCCGGTCGTGGGCCAGACCACCGCGCTCAAGCCCGCCTCACTCACCTACGCCACCGGCCACGACGGCGATCTGGCCTACCGCGGCCTGCGCCCGGGCGACACCATCACCCACGTCAACGGCGCCC
>JALZVY010000215.1 GCA_023300125.1 Phycisphaera sp. | reverse complement strand
GAGGTGTCTTTTGAAGGCAATAAGGCATTTCCTGAAAAGGCCTTGCGCAAGGAAATCGAGGCCAAGGCGTGGTTCCCGGTCTTTGGCCAAAACCGCGTGGTGAACCGCGACGCCTTGCAATTGGATGCCGCCCGCTTGCAGGAGTATTACAAAGACCGCGGCTACCTCGGGGCCCAGGTCGACCGGCGGATCGACGTGTCGCCAGACCAAAAAGACGCGCTGGTGACCTTCGTGATCGACGAAGGTCGGCAATGGATGGTGCGGGCGGTGCGGGTGGAATCGGCGGACGACAGCGAGCTGATTTTCACCGACGAACAAGTGCGTTTGAACATGGCCGTGCGGCCCGGCGAGGCGTTTTCTCAGCGGGCCGTGCGTGCATCGCTCGCGTCGATCCGCGAGATGTTTGGCCGCCTGGGCTATCTGGAAACGCGGCTGGTGCGGCGCAGCGACGGCCGCCCGGGCATCGACACGCTCTTCGACGGCGAGGCGGGCACGGTGGACCTGGTGGTGCTGATCCGCCAGGGCACGCCCTCGACGGTGGGCAAGGTGACCGTGCGCGGCAACGCCCTGACGCGCACCAAGGTGGTTTTGCGCGAGCTGCGGGGCCTGGACCCGGGCCGGCCTTTTGACCAGTCGGGGTTGGTGACCTCCCAGCGGCGGCTGAGCAGCAGCGCGGTCTTTGGCCAGGGCACGGTGACGGTGCTGGGAACCCCAGGCGACGCAGAGCGCGACGTGCTGGTCGAAGTCACCGAACAAAACACCGGCTCGATCTCGCTGGGCGCCACGCTGAGCAGCGACGACGGCGTGCTGGGGGCGATCTCGATCACCCAGCGCAACTTCGACATCACCGACCTGCCCGAGAGCTGGAGCGACTTTTTAAGCAACCGCGCTTTCCGCGGTGCGGGCCAGACCTTTGAGCTGACCTTGAGCCCGGGCAGCCGCAACAGCCGCTACTCGATCGGCCTCACCGACCCGTTTTTCCTGGACAGCGATTACTTCCTGGACACCAGCCTGTTTTTCAACGACCGCGATCAGTTCGATTTCGAAGAACGACGCAGCGGCGCACGGCTGGGCATCGGCCGGCGCTTCGGCGACGTGTGGTCGGCCCAGGTTCAGGCCCGCACCGAGGCGGTGCGCATCCGCAACATCGACCCCGACGTGCCCTTGGACGTGTTCGATGTCGAAGGCACCAACCTGATCACCGGCCTGAGTGTGCGGGTGATCCGCAACACGACCGACAGCAACCTGTCTCCCACCCGCGGCAGCCGCACCGTGGCTTCGCTGGAACAGGTGGGCGTGCTGGGCGGAGATTTCAACTTCTTGGTGGGCGAGCTGAACCACTCCAAGTTTTGGACCGTGAGCACCGACGTGCTGGACCGCCGCAGCACGCTGCGGTTCAACTTCGACGTGGGCTACATCTTTGACGAAGATGAGGCACCGGTGTTTGAGCGCTTCTACGCCGGTGGCCAGTCGACCTTCCGTGGCTTCCGCAACCGCGGCGTGGGCCCGCGGGGCATCGACGCGGACACCCTGACCCTGGGCGACGAGGCGATCGGCGGCGATTTCCAGCTACTCACGGGACTGCAATACGAGTTCCCCCTGGCCGACCGCATCCTGCGCGGCGTGGTCTTCACCGACCAGGGCCTGCTGTCCGACGACCTATCGCTGGATCCGTGGCGCATCAGCGTGGGCGTGGGCATCCGCTTGGCCATCCCGGCCCTGAGCCAGGCCCCCTTTGCCTTGGACTTGGCGATCCCGCTGCTGGCCGAAGACACCGACGAAGAGCGCGTGCTGAGCTTCTCGCTGGACCTGCCCTTCCAGTAAGTCGACCGTGGCGTCGGCGTTCTTTTGGGGCGTTGGAATCTGACTTGGCGTCTGAGTTGGCGCTTGGACCTTCAAACCCCGTTTTTTAATCATGCCCCGCATCGCCCTCAAACGCCGCGAACCCCTGGTGAAGTTTGTGCGTCGCGCCGCCCGCGGCCACCTGGACACGGCGGAGCGTGCGCTGCGGGCCGGGGCCAACGGCGGCAAGCGAACGCGGGCCCACGCCGCCCAAGCCCGGCGTGAACTGCTGCGTCTGCGGGCGCTCTTGCAATTGGTCCGCGGCCCGCTCGGAACCACGGCCTATGGGCGCGAACACGGCGCGGTGCAGCGGCTGGTGCGCCGCATCACCCCCCACGCCGCGGCCCACGACACCGCCACGACCAAGGCCTTGGCGGCATTCGCCAGCCCATCAGGCAAGGACCCGGCCAAAGACCCGGGCAAGGCGCCCGGCAAAGACGCCAAGCCACCTGCGTCGGCGGGGCCGGCCCTGCTGCGGGCCCTGGCCGACGTGGCAGAGATCCGCGTGCGGGCGGCCCACTGGCACCTGCCCGAAGCGGGCTTCGACGCCTTGGCCCCGGCCCTGCGTCGCGTGTGGCGCCAATCAGCCCGGCCTGTGAACCACGGGCCGCAGGCCGCCGCGTCATCGCTCGCCCCCGCGGCTTTGGCCCAGGCGGCGCTGACCCTGCACGACCAGCTGCGCTGCCTTGAACGCATGTGGCCCGACGCCATCGACGCCCCGCGGCGGCTGGCCCGGGCCCTGGACGCGGGCGAGCGGGTGCTGCTGGGCGTGGACTTTGGGCTGGGCTACCCCGCGGGCTTCGCCGACGCGGCGGGGCTGACCGGGGACGGGCCGCCGTGGCGGCGCACGTGGGACTATTTAAAGAACGCGATCCAGGACGGGCCCGACAACACCAACAACCGCTTTGCGGTGGCGGCGGAACTCAACGGGCGGCTGGCCCAAGGCAACGCGGCGCGGCGCTTTTGGGCTTGCCCCCCTTCGGCCGCGGGCCCGCACCTGACCACGCGGCGGCCGCCCAGCGGCGACGACACCGCCCCACCGGCCAGGCGGCGGGTGGTGGAACAGCGGATTCAATCAGCCCACGAGTTGTGGAAGCTGTTCACCACCGGCAGCGTGGGCGGCCAAACGCTGCTGGGCATCGCGTGGCTGGCCCGGCTGCTGGACACGCCCGGACTGGCCGGGCGTCACGGGGTGTGGCCGTTTTCTGAGGGGTTTGCGGCGCCCGGCACAGGTGGGCTGCTGGGCGGCGGCCTGCTGACGGTGGCCGAGGTGTACCCCCGGCTGTCGGACGACGCGGCGGGCGACGAGTTGCTGCACCACGCGGTGCGCGACGCGGCCCAGGTGCGCACGCTCGCGGGCATGCTGGCCAGCCGTGCGGCCGACGGCCGGCTGGCGGCGTGGCTGGGCCCCCCGCGCGGGCTGGACCCGGCGGACACCGGCCGCTGCGTGTCGGAAGAGGGCTGGATTTTGGGCGAAGTGCTGAAATGAACGCTTTTCATGCTGTGGGCCCCCCCGCCGCAGCGTGCTACGATGGTCCCGCGTTTGAGCCCGCTTCGGCGGGGCTGAATCGCCCCTGAACTTTGATCACCTGCCGGCCTCACGGGCTGGCCGCCCTTGCGAAGGATCCCGGCCCATGGCGACCAGCTACGGCGCACTCTGCACCGACTTCTATGTGAACCAAAAGGTGGCGCTCAAGATGGATCTTCCATCGGGGCGCGACACGCTGCTGGATTTTTTCGAGCGCATGCGCAAGAGCATGCCGGGCATGAACCGGTTCAAGCGCTACAACGGCGAGCTGGCGCTAGAGAGTGCGCGCCGCGACGGGCGTTACCACTGGCTGGCGCTGCGCCGTCACAGCATCCGCACCGGGCACGTGAACCCCGACAGCCTTGAACAGGCGATGGATTACCACAAGCTGGTGCTGGAGATGGCGCCCAACTACCTGTCGCTGAGCCCGCTGGACATCGATTTTGTCGAGCTGATGTATGGCTTCGATCTGGAGTGCGAGAAGAACCACGACGCGGTGATTTTTGACGCGCTCTTCGGCGACACGCCGCTGCAGGCGATGATTCCCGAGGCCCCGGGCCGGGTGCTGGACGTGCAGCCGGTCTTTGGCCACGCGCTGAACGACAGCGGCTCGTTGCAGGCTTATTACGAGGTGAAGAGCCGGCCCAAGAGCCGCCGCGGATCCAGCAAACGCTACACCGGCGAGCCGATCAGCCTGTTTGTGACCGTGCGCAAGTACGGGCCCGTCGGCGAGCTGAACACCTTGGGACAGACCATGGACAGCCTGCACGAACGCTGCGAGGCCTTGGCGGCCGAGCGCTTGGTGCCCCACATGCTGCGCCCCATCACCGAGAAGATCACTAGCAGTGCGTAGCCGCCTGTGGCGGCGGGTGGCGATTTGAGGCTGGAAGTGGCGCTGAGCGTTGGGCTGGGCGTTGGGCCCCGATCCGCCCAGTCTCCGCGGTGATTTCACAGCAATGGGCATTGGCCTAATCTGATCACCAAGCATTCACCCCGGCGAGACGCTCGCAATTCACGACCCCCAACCTTCTATCCCCGGCCCCGCACGCCTCAGTGTGCTCGTGCTCTTGGGCGGCCCGGACCCCGAGCGCGCGGTCTCGCTGAAAAGCGGCCACGAGGTGGCCCAGGCCCTGCGCGCCGCGGGCCACGACGTGACCCAGGGCGATCTGGGGCCCGGCGACACCGCGGCGCTGGACAACTTCGCGGCGGCCCATCGCGACACCGGCCAAGCGGTGGTGTTTCCGGTGTTTCACGGCAAGTGGGGCGAGGGCGGCGGGGCCCAGGCGCTCTTGGAAAAATGTGGGCTTCCCTACGTCGGCTGCCGGCCCGAGGCCGCGGCGCTGTGCATGGACAAGGCCCGCACCAAGCTGGTGCTGCGCGACGCGGGCCTGCCCACGCCCGACTACGAGCTGGTGGACACCGCCTTCCCCCCTGACATGAAGCCCCCGGTGGTGGTCAAGCCCAACGACGAAGGCTCGAGCCTGGACCTGCGCATCTGCCCCGACGCGGACAGCTTGGCCGATGCCTGGGCCCACCTGGCCCCGCACCACGACTGGCTGCTGGTCGAGCGTTTGGTGACCGGCCGCGAGATCACCATCGGCGTGGTGGAAGACGCCCAGGGCCTGCCGGTGGCGCTGCCGCCGATCCAGATCGTGCCGGCAACCGATTTTTACGACTACGCGGCGAAGTACGAGCGCGACGACACCCAGTACCGCTTTGACCTGGGCCTGGACGCCGCGGTCACCGCCGAGCTGCAGCAGACGGCGCTGCGGGCCTTCGAGGCCTTGGGGGTGCGGCACCTGGGACGCGTGGACCTCTTCTTGGAAGAGCCCACCAAGGACGCTGCGCTGCGCCCCTGGATCATCGAAGTGAACACGCTTCCGGGCTTCACCAACCACTCGCTGCTGCCCATGGCCTCGGCCCACGCGGGACGGCCGCTGCCCCAGCTTGTGGATCACTTGGTGCGGCTGGCGCTCCACGACCCGGACCCGGGCGGCGCGTGAGCCTTGGGGGCTTGGCGCCACGGGCTTTGGGCCGCGGCGGGCGATCCGAACGCCGGTCGCGCTTCGCGGGGCCACCAGCCCACCACCGGGCCTGACCCCGCCTCAACCTCCTGATTATCACCCTCACGCGCTTGGGCTAGCCGTCTGAACCAAGCCCGGACGATAGGACGCGTCTGGGTGGCAGCGTGCCCCCGACGCGTTGTTCTCATGGAAGCAGTCACGGCTTATGGGTTGGTTTCTTTCAGCAAAAACGGGGTCGGGTAAGAAACGCAAGACGACGTCGCGCGGCAAGGGCAAGCCCGAGGGCTGGGACCCGCAGCGCACGCTGCTGGGCCTCAAGATGCTTGGTGGCGCGGCCGCCGCGGTGCTGGTGGTGATCGGCTGGAACGCGGGTGAGAACGCGCTGAGCCGTTACGCGGCCCAGGCCCGCGGCGGTGTGGTGGCGGCCCAGCACGTGACCCTCACCGGCGCCCCAGAATGGATGGACCCGAAACTCAGCGCTCAGCTGCGGGCCCAGGTGGCCGACGCCATGGCCGACAACCCTTTGGACCGCCGCGGCTTGTCCGATGCGGTGGCGGTGTTGGGTGACAACCCCTGGGTGCAAGACGTGCGTCAGGTGCGCCGCATGGCCGGCGGCCGCGTGCACGTGGACGCGAGCTTCCGCGCCCCCGCCGCGGTGGTGGCCGGGCGCCACGGCTATCACGTGGTGGACCGCGGCAGCGTGCTGCTGGAACACGACATCGACCGCGCCGCCACCCGCTTTAGCCGGCTGCCGCTGGTCACCGGCGTGAGCGCCCCGCCCCCCGAGCACGCCGGGGGCACCTGGGAAGGCACCGACATCGACGCGGCCATCACGCTGGAAGAAACCCTGCGTCGCGAGCCGTATGCCGACCAGATCACCGCTTTTGATGTGAGCCACCGCGACCTCAACGGCCGCCTGTGGCTGGTGCTGTACACCAACGGCCCGGCGGTGGTGTGGGGCCTGGCCCCGGGCGAAGAACGCTCGATCGAGCCCGAAGCACCCGTGAAGATCGGGGCCCTGCGCGACTGGGCGTATTCACACCAGGGGCGCATCGACCAAGGCGCCCAGGTGGTGTGGGTCTACACCGGCACCGCGCAAACCGACGCCCGGCCGCACACGGTCAGCGCGTCGCGGCGGTGATGATTTTGCCTGCCTGCGCGCTGAAAGGCGCGGCGGGGTGCAAGCGGACACGGAGCAGCCGCATCATGCGGTACGCCGGTCAGCAAGCATTGGGTTTCTACAACGCCGGCGGCTTTCAAGCCCGCCGCCCCAGGGCTCTGCGGCGCCACGTGAGTCTTGCTAACGCCTAAGCTCTAGCGCCTAGCGCCTTCTCCCCGCCGCGCTCGTCGAAACGCCGCGCCACGGCTTTCCACCCCCCCCGTGCCATCCCCTTCGTGCCGACCGCCACCCCCCCCGCCACCGAACCGATCAACACCCGCGCGCTCGTGCTGGGCGGCACGCTGTGGATGCTGGGCAGCTGGATCTGGCTGTGGCTACAAAGCGGCTTCAACGGCGAGCTTTGCCGGGCCATGGCCTTCGCCGCGACGGTGGGCCTGTGCGGGGCCTGGCCTGCGCTGCGGCTGAGCCAAGCAGGGCCGGATCCAGTCGGCCCCGGAGGGGGCATGACAGGGGTGCCGCCACGCACCTGGGCCCGCAGCTGCGGAGTCATCTTGACCGACTGGCTGGCACTCACGTTGCTGCTGCAAACCGTGTGGTGGCCACTGCAAACCGTCGCCGACTGGAGCCTGTCCCAAACGCTGTGGCTGAGCCTCACCCTCGCCAGCACCTCGCTGCTGATCGGCCTGCTGATCGCCTGGGCCCGGGGCAGCCGGCGCGGCGCGGCCCGCTCTGGAGCGATGCTGGCCTGCGTGGGTGTGGTGCTTTTAGAGCCCGCGCTGATGCTGATCAGCGGCCGTCAGATGTCCATGCGCATCAGCCCCCTGCAAAGCGTGTGGACCCTGACCCGCCCGGGCGCCGCGGCGCTGGGCCGCA
>JALZVY010000214.1 GCA_023300125.1 Phycisphaera sp. | reverse complement strand
CCCAGCGCCGCCCGCACCGGGCCCGCGTGCTTCATGGCGGGGTGGTGGGCCGGGGCGAAGCAGAAACACATACCTACTTGATCAAGGCACTGGGTTTGAACCTTCGGCGACGCTTCAAGGTTCACGCCCAGCTGTTCGAGCACGTTGGATGATCCGGACTTGGAGGTGACCGCGCGGTTGCCGTGCTTGGCCACGGCCAGGCCGTGGGGCCGGCCCGCGGCGGCGGTGACCAGCGCGGCGGTGGTGGAGATGTTGAAGAACGATGAGCCGGTGCCGCCGGCCCCGCAGGTGTCGACCACGGTGAGGCCCTGGGGCACGTCGACGGGCACGGCTTTGTCCCGCATGACCGTGGCGGCGCCCACCAGTTCGTCCACGGTGGGGCCGCGCTGGGCGATCAGGGCGAGCATCGCCCCGGTCTGGGCGGGATCGGCCTGCCCGGACATGACAAGGTTAAAGCCGTGGGTGGCTTGATCGACGTCGAGGGGGTGTCCCTTCACCAGCCGGGCGAGCAGGTCTTTCATGGGCGCAGTCTAACGCTGCGCGGCGTGCCGTCCTGCGCGGAGGGCGCGTCTTGGCGGTGGGTTCAGGCGGCGCTGCGGCGCTCGCGCTGCCGGCAGAAGTCCAGCACGTGTTCGGGGGCCAGGGGGCGGCTGAAGAGGTAGCCCTGGCCCATGTCGCAGGCCAGCTCGTGCAGCAGTTGGTGCTGGGCGTCGGTTTCGATGCCCTCGGCGACGACTTGCTTGCCCAGGGTGCGGGCCATTTCAGTCACGCTGCGTAGTAGGGCGACGAGGTTGGCGTCGCGGTCCAGGTTGGCCACAAACGCGCGGTCGATTTTCAAGACGTCGGTGGGGAAGGCGTGCAGGCACGCCAGGGACGAGTGGCCGGTGCCAAAGTCGTCGATGGCGATGCGGACGCCTGCTTCGCGCAGGCGGCGCAGGCTGGCGATGGCCGTGTCGGGGTTCTCCATGATCTGGCTTTCGGTGACTTCCAGATGCAGTTGCCCCGGGTCGGTGCCGTGGCGGGCCAAGGCTTCGAGTACTTGGAGCGGAAGCTCGGGCAAGGTCAGCTGTTTGCGTGAGAGGTTGACGCTGACCCCGGGCGCGAAGGCTGTGCCGTAGCGATTCCATCGCGACAGCTGCGCGAGCGCTTCGTCCAGCACCCAAGCGCCCAGCGGCAGGATCATGCCGGTTTCCTCGGCCACGCCGATGAAGATGTCGGGCGACAAGACCCCCAGTTCGGGGTGGCGCCAACGCACCAGGGCCTCGACGGTGGTGACCTCGCCGGTGTTCAGCGACACGATCGGCTGGTAGTTCAAGAAGAACTCGCCGCGGTCGATGCCCCCGCGCAGGTCGTTTTCGATGCGCAGGCGGTCGGTGATTCGGGTGCGCATCGACACATCGAAGACCTGGCAGCTGCCAGAGTCACGGCCCTTGGCTTCGTACATCGCGGTGTCGGCGTCGCGGACGATCTCTTCGGCCGAGAAATAGCCCGCGGCGTGGTGGACCACGCCGATGCTGGCGCCCACGCAGACGTTGCGTCCGCTGATGACGCAGGGTTCGTTGATTTCGCCCAGCAGGCGCTCGGCGAGTTTTGTGCCCGCCTCGGGATGGGGCAGGCCGTCGAGCAAGACCAAGAACTCGTCGCCGCCCAGCCGGGCGGCGACCGATTGGGGCCCCAGCCCGCCGGCATTGCGCGCGGCGGTGATGCCGCTGTGCAGGCGGTCGGCAACGGCGGCCAGCAATTCGTCGCCGGCCCCGTGGCCCAGGGTGTCGTTCACGGCCTTAAAGCGGTCCAGGTCGATAAAGAGCACGCAGTAGTGCTGGTCGGGGGTTTTCCGCGCTCGGTCGATGGCGTCCTGAATCATCGGGATCACCGCGGCGCGGTTGGGCAGCTTGGTGAGGCGGTCGGTCAAGGCCACGCGGTGAAGGTCCGCGGTCATCTCGTGGGCAATCTTTTGGGCTCGCCGCAGCAAGGTGGATTGGGCGTTGAGCAGCAGGCCCAGCAAAGCGGCCATCGCCACGCCGGCGCCCAGGGTCATCCAGACCCCGGCGTTTGAAGCGGCGTGGAAATGTGGCGTGCTGCGGGTGGTCACTTGCCACGCACGGCCGCCGACTTCGAGTTTGAAAATGTCGCGGTGGCCGGGCGTGTGTGCTTCGAACGGCACGGTTTTTCCGTGGGATTTGGTGGTCTGGGCCAGAGGGTCGCCGTAAAGCACCTGTGGGTTTTGCGGGTTGGCCATGTCGCAGACATCGAAATCCACTTGGTCTCGCACCATGCCCTTGATCCCCGCGAAGAGCGGCGAGGCGTTCATCGCCATGAACACCCACCCTTCGTGCGCGGCTTCGCGCTGGGCGGGGGTGTCCAAAGGTGACCCCGGGCTGAAGTGCGGCATCAGCATCAAAAAGCGGGCGCCATCGCTTTGATTTTGCATCGTGGCCACTTGGCCGGTGATCGCCAGATCTCCGGTCTTCATGGCGTGTTCCGCGGCGGCCCGGCGTTGGGGGTTTTGGCCCAGGTCGATGCCCACCACGTCGTGCTTGCGCTCCATGGGTTCGGCGTAACGGATCACCAGAAGGTCGTCGTGGCCGGTGGCGCCGGCGCGTGTGCGCACGGTGAACTCTGGAGAGGCGTCGGCACGCACCTGCGCGGTGTAACCGTCGATGTCTGCGACGTTCACGCGATCGATGTAACCCACCCCCGTCGCGGCCGGAAACTCGGTGTCCAGTTCACGCGCTGCGACGATGTTGCGAAACGCGCGGCGGGTGACGTGCTTATCGGAGGCGAACACGCTGCGGGTGCCTTTGAGCCCGTAGCGGTAGGTTTTGACCCGCCGCAAAATTTCGTCGTGCAGCCGGTTGGTGATCGCCTCGAAGTGCTTGGCGTCGCTCTCGGCGTTGCGGGCGTTGATGTGCCAGGCGGCCGCTCCGGTCAAAGTCAGCACGGCAAGCATCACCAGGCTGCTAAGGATCAAGCCGCCGCGAAGGGGCGAGACTTTGGGCTCGGGCAGGGCCGAGGGTCGGTGTTCGGTGGGCGATGGGCTGGACATGACGCGCCGTTGCAGTACACAGACGGCATTGGCGCGATCGGCCGTGGCGGGCGGGGACTTGATCCGCAGGCGGTGGCGTGGATTATCGGTTTGCCTCTGCGTTGCCCACGCTTAGCCCCCGCGCGCGGGGTGGCCGGGGGGTGGGGGCGGGGCTCAGCGTGTAAACAGCGTGATCAGGGCGGCAGAAGCGGCCATAAACACCACGATCTGCACCGCCAGCCGCATGGCCTGGCCCGGCACGTGGGCCAGGTTGTCGAGCTTGATGGTTTTGTAGGCCACCGCCACGCCCAGGACCAAAGGCAAGAACAGGGCCAGGGTCCACGCCAAGCCCGAGCCCACGGGCAGGGGGTCGGTGAAGGGGCGATAAGCGAGCAGAAGGGCGATCACGCGTGGGCCTCGGTGGGCGGGGGGGTGGCGTTTGGTGTGGCGTCTGGTTCGACGTCTGGTGCGCTGCGTACACGTTGGGTGCCAGGCAGCGGGCGGTACACCACGTCGAGCATGGCCAGCAGGTTGAGTAAGCCCGCCAGTGAGGTGTAGAGCGTGCCCAGCTCGCGGGCCCGCCCAAAGGAGGGCTCGAAAGGGGGGTGGTCTGCGGGGACCAAGCGCCCGCCGGGGGCGTCGGGGTGTGCGGCGCGGTGTTCGGCGGCAAGGCTGGCGCGGTAGTGGTCGGCGGCAAGCGACGGCGCGATCAGGGCTTGCCCCAAGAACCACGCGGGATCGGCCTGGCGGTCGACCACCGACAGGCCGCCGATCAGCAGCCCCCCGAGCCACAGGGAAACCAGGGTGACCGCCAGCATCAGCCCGCGGGCGGTGTGCCCGGTGAGCAGGTGCCCGAGCCCCGGCAGCACCCAGCTTGCGGCCGCGGCGGCGACGCGAACGCGGTGGGGCGT
>JALZVY010000213.1 GCA_023300125.1 Phycisphaera sp. | reverse complement strand
TCGGGGCTGTTCCACGCTTTAAGGGTAGCGGGGGCGGGGCGCGGGATGTTTGTTTGGGGCCGGGGTGAATTTTCTTGTGTTGCATCGGGCGTCGAGGTATCGTGCATCGGAAATCTAGGTATACCTTCTGAGGATCCCCATCATGTCTTTGTCCACTGAACTTGCCCGCGGCACCGTGATGCCGATTGTGTTGTCGCTGCTGAGTGAGCAGCGGATGTACGGCTACGAGATCGTGAAGACGGTGAACGCGCGCTCCAACGGAGTGCTTGAGTTCAAAGAAGGAACGCTGTATCCGCTGCTGCACAAGATGGAGGGGCTGCGCTTGATCAAGGCCAAATGGGAAGACGGCCCGTCGGGCAAAGCCCGCAAGTACTACGGGCTCACCCCCAAAGGCACCCGCCTGCTGGCCGAGAGCCGGGAGCAGTGGGAGGCGCTGAGCGGCGCGGTCCATTCACTTCTGCTGGGGGGTTGATGATGTCTCATTTTCAAGATGTGGTGCAGCAAGCCACCGCCCGCCTCAAGCGTGACCGCGAGCTTCGGCTGGAGGTGTCGCGTGAACTTGAGAACCATCTCGAAGACGCCTTCGCGGAGTTTCGCAGCGCCGAGTACAGCGAAGAAGAAGCGGTTGAGGCGGCTCGCAAGGCGTTTGGCCCTCCGCAAGACGTGGCCGAGAAGCTTTGGGAGGCCAACCGCTTTAGGTTGAAATGGCGGGCCTGGGCGTGGTGGGTCGCGCGGTTGACCTTGATCCCGGCGTGCCTCTTGGCGGTGGGGGTTTTTGTGGTCTCGGGGGTGAGTGCCGTCTCGATGACGTCATCAGTCACCGATGTAGGCGTTGCGGGGGCAACGCCTTCTTCGGGCATACGCGGGTGGCTTGCGTCGCGGCAGAAACAACAGATGACCGAATCTCAGCGGCTGATTTTTTACGGTGACGAGTCGGCGGACAATGTCACGGACCGTTGGCGAGCGCTGCGCGATGCCCGCCCCGATGAGGTGTTGTTTCAACTCCATCTGGTCGCGCACATGTTGTTTGAAAAGTGGACGGACCCTAAGGGAATCGCTTTTTCTGAATGGCAGCAACAGCTTCGGCCGCTGCGTGAAGAACTTGCGCGGGGCGAAGAGATGGATCCCCGCAACGGCATCTACGCCCTGATCAATGCCGGGCTCTGGGCCACGACGATCGACATGTACCCAGACGACCCCGCGCTGCGGACTGATCCTGCGGTGGTGATGACACTCGACCGCGACGGCCAGGGGCAAGAACGTTCTGCACAAGAAATCATGCATTTTCCGAAAGAAGCCCCCCGGGCGGCGATCGAGAGTGTGATCTCGGGTTTGGCCCAGGCGGCGGATCGGCCTTACCTCTCGATGCACGTGGCGGATCGTATCGCGCGCCGCCTGGATCAGTTGCCGCCACCGGATTCGTTGCAGGCGTATGTGCGGCGGATGTCCGATGAGTGGGGCACGCTGCTTCCGAGTTTGGGGCCGTCGCGTCAAGTGGCGCGGGTGGCCTGCGCCGAGGCTTTGCGCCGGGCCGCGGCGGGTGATCGGGCGGGCGCGATCGCGGTGTTGGATGACCTTCACGCGGTCAACGCACGGTTGGGCGCGTCGTCGGACACGTTGATTGCGTTGCTCGTGGCCTGGTCGATGGAGGGTACTCAGCGGACCACGCGGGTCGCGGTGTGGGACATATTGGGCGATGAGACCAAGGCGGCTGAGGCGCTGGCGGCCAGTGATGAAGGAGTGATGTTCTGGAAGCGGGAGTGGGTGGCGCATCAGTCAAACGGAGCATTGGAAGAGGAACTCATGCAGACCGGCGGGGTGTTGCTTTCAACGATTACTCCGGCGGTGCCGGGCTATGACGTGGACCCGACGCCGTTTCGTGAAGCTGAGTACGCCGTGCTTGACCGGTGGGCGTTGACTCTGGGCATGTTGTTTCTGATCGCGGTTGCGTGTGTTGCGGCGCTCGTGGGGGGCATGAATGCGCTGCGGCGCGAAGAGAATGGGGCGGCGGTGCTGCTGTGGATCGGCTGGCGGCGCTTGGCTTGGGTGCTGGGCGTAGCGGTGGGCTTGCCGGTGCTGGGGTTTGTGCTGTGGTCGGAGACGCTGTGGTCGGGGCGCGGGTTTGGGCTGAACCACCGCTTGGCAGGAGCGCTGCTGAGCTACTTGCCCGTGTTGGCGGCGGTGGGGGTGCTGTTGCCCGTGTTGGCGGCGGCGGCGCTGCGGCAACGGGCCCGTGAGTTGGGGATGGCCGTGACCCCGGGTTACCTGGGCTTGGCGGCGCGCTTGCCGCTGGTGGTGCTGGGGCATCCCGGGCCGGTTGAGCAGCGGCAGTTCAGACGGTCGGCGCTGCGTTCGTTGTCGCCGGTTTTCTGTGTCGCGTGTTTGCTGCTGGCGCTGGTGGTGGGCTGGGGGCTAGACCGGCGGGAGGCGGCGCTGGCCCGACAGATGGTGAAGGATTCGCCGGTGTTTGTGGATCACGAGGTGCAGAGCAGCCAGGGCAAGGTGATCGCCGCGTACTTGGCGGGCGACCTTGAGCGGCCGCCGCGCCGAAGGTGAGTTGCCTGCGGTCCGCCGGGATGTGTGGCGGCCGCGTATTCGTTCATGTTCTGAAGAGAGGGAGATTGTGAACGCGTATTAAAAAACCGCGTCGCCCGGAGGCGACGCGGTTTTGATGTTGTAGTTGCAAGCGTGGTGCCAGCGCGGCCGGGTTACTGGGCCGGTGGGGCCGCGGGTGGCGCTGCGGCCGGCGGGCTTGCGGGGCTGTCGTCTTTGGCTTTCTTGGGCCCGGTGCTGTCGGGGGTCAGCATCATGGTCATGCGGCGGCCCATCATCTTGGGCGGCTGCTCCACTTTGCTGACGTCTTCGAGCAGGGTGACGATGTCGAGCATCGTTTGGCGGGCCATGCCTTGGTGGGCCATCTGGCGGCCGCGGAAGAGCATGACGAACTGGCACTTGTCGCCGTCTTCGAGGAACTCACGCGCTTTGTCGGTTTTGAACTTGAGGTCGTGGGCGTCGATGTTGGGACGCAGGCGCATGCCTTTGAGTTCGGACTTCTTGGCGTGGGCCTTGGCCTTCTGCTCTTTCTTTTGCTGGGCGTATTTCCACTTGCCGTAGTCCATGATCTTGCAGACCGGTGGACTGGCGGCAGGCGACACCTCGACGAGGTCAAGCTCGGCTTCGGTTGCGCGCTGTTTGGCCTCTTCGGTGTCGATGACGCCGATTTGGTTGTCTTCTTCGTCGATCAGCCGGATCGGTGAGACACGGATCTGGTCGTTGATGCGCAGGCGTTTGCCGGTTTCACGCGGCTGGGGGCGGAAGCGTCCTCGTGCGATGGTGTGGGTCTCCAGGTGGGATGGGGGGTGTGGCGTGGTGCCGGGATCAATGCATTAGGGTAGCGGTGGGGGCGGCGGATGCCAAGCTTGGGGGGCGTGGATGGCCGCGCTGACCGAGGGACGCAGGGCTCGTCCAGACGGTCGGATCGGAGGATTCTGCCCCCGGGTTCAGTGGGGCAGAACACGGCTAGGCCGCGGGGGCCAGAGTGAGCAGCCAGTAGACCGCGGGGGCCACCAGCAGGGGGCTGTCGGCGACGTCCATGACTCCGCCGAAGCCGGGGATGGTTTTGGCCCAATCTTTGAGGCCTGCGTCGCGTTTGAGCAGGCTGGCGATTAGATCACCGACTTGGCCTAAGAATCCCAGCAGCAGGCCCGCGAGGGCGGCATACCACCAGGGGATCGCGCGGTCGGGAGCAAAATGGGCCCCGATTTGCACGAAAATCACCGCCCAAAGGGCTGAAAAGGCCATGCCGCCCAGCAGGCCCTCGACGGTTTTGCCCGGGCTGAGCCAGGGGATGAGCTTGTGCCGGCCCAAGAAGCGGCCGGTGAAGTAGGCCCCGATGTCGCAGGATTTGGTGATCATGACTGCCGCGGCGATGACCCAGGGCGAGAAAGCCACGCCCGGGCCGCCGGTGCGCAAGAGCAGGTACAGGCCCGGCAGCACGCCCAGATAGCCCATGGCCAGCAGTGCCGAGCCGCCGGCGGCGGCGGCGCCTTCGCAGTCGCGGCGGCGGTAGCTGTGCACGACAAAGGCGGTGAGCATGACCCCTGCCACCAAGGTGGCCAGGGCGGCGCCCGCGGTGCGGGGGCTGTGCATCTGCGGCCCGGCGTAGGTGGCGATGGCCCCCGCGGCGGCGGCGAGATACAGGACCGGGGCGTGGGCCCGGCCGAATTTGGCCCGCAAGAGCGCGGCGAGCTCGACCGAGGCGAGCATGAGCACCACCAGCAGGGCCAGCAGCAGCAGAAGGCCGGGCCGCAACGTGCCGCTGGCGCCCAGGCGGTCGTCGCCCCAGATCAGCAGGAGCAGGCCCAGAACCATGGCGATACCAGAAGGAACACGGTGCTTGAGCATCCGGGCATGCTAAAGGATCGCTGGGGATCGAGCCCCTTGCTAGGCTTTGCCCGTGCCAAACGCCCGCCCGATCTTGCGACGACCCCGCCTGTGCCCTGCCCTGATCCGGTGGGTGGGGTTGTGGGTGCTGATATGGGGCGTGTCGGCCCACGGCCTGACCTGGAGCGCCGGCCTGCCGGTGGCCGGCGACGGCGCCCACCTGTGGATGGCCGCACCCGCCGCGGCGCTGCCCGGCGAGGAGCCGGGGCCGATGGTGGAATTGCTGCACGCCGACGGGCGGGACGATGAACCGGCCTGGGAACGGGTGACGCGTTTGCGGGGCCGGCTGGCGGCGATGGCGACCCCGGACGCGGGGGTGGGCGACACCGATCACTTGTGGCTGGTGTTCGACGGCGGGGCGGTGATGCGGGTGGCCCTTGCCCCGGGGCCGTTGGATGACCAGTGGTTTTACTCGACCCGTCCGGTGGCGAATCTGCCCGAAGGCCTTGAGGTGGTGGCCGCGGCGGCCCAAGACGACACGCTGTGGGTGTGGGGCAAAACCCAAGACCCCGAGGTGGTGGCGCGTTTTGATTCTGCCACGCCCGTGGCGCAGGAGCCCCACGACCCGGAGCTGATGAATCTGGTGCTGGGCTTGCCGCGTCCGTTGGTGATCGGCGAGGGTGCGGCGCCCGAGGGGTCGGATCCCGAGCCCGCCGACTCCGCCGAGCCCGCTGACCCTGCCGAGCCCGCCGAACTGGCCGACCCCGTGGCTGATCCGGTGGACGTTGCGGACCCGGCCCCGGCGATCGAGCCAGCGCCAGCGCGCAGTGTCGTGCCGGTCGCGCCGACCCAGATGCTGTTGGTCTGCCGCCGGGGCCGTTGGCAGCGTGTGGCGATCCCCGCACTCGGACCCGCCGAGGCGGTGGTGTCGCTGGTGGCCCCGGTGGTGGGCGCCCAGGACCTGCGCCCCACGCGCATGACCTATGCCCGAGTCGACGGCCAAGGTGTGATCGCCACGACCCAGCCCGTGGCCGACGGCGGCTGGGCACAGGTGGTGTTGGACCCGGTGAGCCCTGGTCTGATCCGTGGGCTGCGGGTGGACGGTCAACTGGTGGTGGTGCGGCAGGTCACGCTGAGTCCCGGGGCGGTGCAGGCGGCGGTGGTGCGTGGCCATGCCCTCACGCCTTTGGGCGACATGACCATCGAGCCGCCCGAGCCCGGCGCGGAGACCGCCGCGGCCTGGGCCGTGGCGGCGATGGACGGGGGGGTGGGGGTGGTGTCGGCCATGGCGCGGGCTCCCGCGAGCGTGGCCAATCACTTGGCGGGACGCAGCACCGACGAGCCCGGGGCGATTGCCCTGGGCGTGATGGACCTGCGCGGCGAGCTGACCCGGCCGCCCGCGCCTCTGGGGCTGGAACCCGCCCGGCCCTTTGCCGACGCGGCGGATTATTTGCTGATGCTCACCGCGGTGGTGGGGGCCACGCTTTTGCTGTTTTCGTTTTGGCGTCGCGACCCGCGGCTGAACCAGCCGCGCTTGCCCCAGCAGTTGGTGGTGGCCGATCTGTGGCGCCGCGCCGCGGGCGGTGTGATCGACCTGGCGATCAGCGGCATGGTGGTCAGCACCGCCATGGGGCTGAGCGCCGAGGACCTGGCGGGCCGCTGGCCCGGACGCGGACAGGGCAACACCTTGGACTACATCGTGCCCGGGCTGCTGCTGATTGGCCTGACGGTGCTGCACACCACCGTGGGCGAGTTGTTCACCGCCCGATCGGTGGGCAAGGCGCTTGCGCGCACCCGGCTTGCGGGTCTGGACGGCAGCCCGCCGTCCACCGGCCAGGTGCTGGTGCGCGGTCTGCTCAAGCCCTTTGACCTGATCGCTTACTTGCTGATGGTGCTGCCGGTGGTCAACCCCGGGCGACAGCGTCTGGCGGATCTGATTGCACGCACGCTGGTGGTGCGCTCGGTCGTGGACAGCGACGCGGATTCCAGCACCGAATCCGGAGACCGTCCCGATGCCTGAATCGTCTGCCCCTGATGCCCGTCCCGCGGTGGTTTTGCTTTCAGGCGGGCTGGACAGCGCCACGGTGCTGGCCGTGGCCCGGTCGCAGGGTTTTGCCTGCCACTGCCTGAGTTTCGACTATGGCCAGCGCCACCAGGTTGAGCTGGCCGCCGCCGCCCGTGTGGCCGATGCGCTGGGGGCCGCGACGCACCGCACCGCGTCGATCGACCTGCGGGCCTTTGGCGGCAGCGCGCTCACCGACGACGCGCTGGACGTGCCCAAAGACCGCGACGAGGCGGCGATGTCTGCCGACATCCCGGTGACCTATGTGCCCGCCCGCAACACGATTTTCCTGAGCTACGCCTTGGCCCTGGCCGAGGTGCTGGGCAGCACCGACTTGTTCATCGGCGTCAACGCCGTGGACTACTCGGGCTATCCCGACTGTCGGCCCGAATTCATCGCGTCGTTCGAGCGCACCGCCAACCTCGCGACCAAGGCCGGGGTGGAAGCCGCCGAGGCCGACCCGCACCTGCGGGTGCATGCCCCGCTGATGGATTTGACCAAGGTGCAGATCATCGGGTTGGGCCTGGAGCACGGCGTGGACTACGCGCTGACCCACTCGTGTTACGACCCGGTTGATGACGCGGCCTGCGGCCGGTGCGACTCGTGCCGCCTTCGCAGCAAAGCCTTTGGCGAGCTAGGCCGCCGCGACCCCGCCCTGGGCCCTGCGCCCAAGCCTGGGAACTGGGGTTGTGGGGGGTAAGCGCCGTGCGGGTGGCGGGGCCAACCAAGGCCGCTTCGCGGTAGGGGTGCTCGAAAGAATTTATTCACAGAGCTGAGGTCGCCGAGCGGCGCAATGGGCGATGGGGCATCGGGCGGACCTGCGCGGGATCCGTCCTCGGCACCGAGTAACACAGAGGTCACAGAGGAAGGCCGTGCGAGATCAAACGGTGATTCAGTCTGCTGCATCTAGGGTTCGGCGAGCGAAGACTGGGCTATTTGGATTGGCGGCCACGATTTGGCAGAGCTTCAGGGTGTCATCCGAATGATGTCTATGCCATCTTGATTTTGGAGACGTTGGTTTTCGACCACGTTGATCTATCTGTTTATGAAACGGATTCGGATCTGAAATGGCCGAGTGGAGCGTGCTGTCTTTCTCTGTGGCCTCTGTGTTACTCCGTGCCGCGTACGCAACGGTGCAGGGGGGCTCCGAACAAGAGTCGAGACATCGTCTCTCTCGGGATCATCAGCTCTGTGACCAAAGTTGTTGGATCCCGTACCTCCTTCGAGTGCCACCGCGCCGCGGCGTGGCGGCGAGAACGGGCCGGTCACGCCACAATTGTCTCTAAGCGGGGCCGTAGACTCAATAGGATGTTCGCACACCTCAAACCACTGAAGGAACCGGCAAGGACCTTGGATGATGACGTGCGATCGGCCACGATTCGTGTCGGCATCATTGCTTCGCTCTTTTTGGTAATGGCGCTTCCAATGGGCGAGTGGTTAAGTGAATTTGTTGTCGTAATTGAGGGCATGTCGCTGGGGGCAACGGGGCTGTTGGGGCTGGCGATCGCACGCTACGCTCAGAACAAGGGGCATCGGGCGACCTGGGGTCTGTTGGCCTTGTTTGGACCGATCGGAGGCGTGATGGCGGGCAGGCTGCCGGTTCGTTCGCAGAAGACCAAGAAGTCGATGGGGCGTCATGCGGATCATGAAGGTCAATCGCCATCACGGGCGGTTCCGGAATAGGCCTTCGGTGTCGCTTTGCCCCGTGGCCCGAACACCGCGAGGGACCAGAGCGTCTCGCTAGAATGGCCCCGCGGACCCCGCGTCCGCGTCTTGCTAACTCCTCACCGCTAAAAGCTAACGGCTAAAAAATGACCGACCCCGGCCAACCCCACGGACTGACCACGCAGCTGAAAATCGGCATGGAGATCCATGTCGAGCTGAACACACGCACGAAGATGTGGACCGATGCGCCCAACGTGGCCCATCCTGAGAACTTCGCCGCCGAGCCCAACACGCTGCTCACGCCCGTGGCCATCGGCCTGCCCGGCACGCTGCCGGTGCCCAACGCCGCGGCGGTGGAGAAGTCGATCTTGGTGGGCTTGGCGCTGAACTGCCACATCGCCACCACGACCAAGTGGGACCGCAAGAGCTATTTCTACCCCGACCTGCCCAAGAACTACCAGATCAGCCAGTTTGATCTGCCGGTGTGTGGCGAGGGTGCATTGGACATCCCGGTGGAAGACGGGTCGGGCAACCTGCCCGACCCCGCGACCAAGCGCATCCGCATCACCCGGGCACACCTGGAAGAAGATGCGGGCAAGCTGATGCACGAACTGCCCGGCGGCGGCTTCAGCGACGGCACGCTGATCGACCTGAACCGCGCGGGCACGCCGCTGTTGGAAATCGTCACCGAGCCGGACTTCGCCACCGCCGACCAGGCGGTGACCTTTGGCCAGATGCTGCGCGATATCTGCCGGCACCTGGGCGTGACCGAGGGCGTGATGCAGAAGGGGCACATGCGCTTCGAGCCCAACATCAACGTGATCATCACCAACGCGGCGGGCGAGACCTTCGCCACGCCCGTGGTGGAGATCAAGAACCTCAACAGCTTTAAGGCGGTGCACGGGGCGATCAACCATGAGCACGAGCGGCAGGTGGAGATGTGGCTGGAAGACGGCAAGACCATGGGCGCCCGGGCCAAGAGCACCCGCGGCTGGGACGACGCGAAGCTGGTGACCACCCCCCAGCGCGAGAAGGAAGACGCCGACGAGTACCGCTACTTCCCCGACCCGGACCTGATCAGCTTGGAGATCAAGCCCGAGCGTGTGGCCGAGCTGCGGGCGGGCCTGCCCGAGCTGCCGCGGGTGAAGCGGGCCCGCTTCATCGACGAATGGAGCCTGAGCGCTATCGATGCGGACAACCTGCTGGCCGAGCCGGCCAACACGTGTTTCTTTGAAGACGCGGTGACGGCGGGGCGGCTGGGCGCCGACGCGGTGGCCCCGCGCCGCATCGCGGCGGTGCTGCTGAATGCCGGGGCCAAACGCTCCAACGAAGCGGGTGTGGCCCTGGACGGGCTGGGCATCACCCCCGAGCAGGTGGCCGACGTGGTGCGTTTGCAAGACGCCGACAAGATCAGCGCCAACGCCGCGGACACACTGTTTGGCCACGCCTGCACCAGCGACGACACCGCCGAAACGCTGGCCCAGGCCCACGGGCTGCTGCAGGTCAGCGACGACGGCGCGCTCGACGGGTGGATCGCCCAGGTGATCGCCGACCCCAAGAACGAGAAGGCGGTCGGCCAGATCAAAGAGGGCAAAGAAAAGGCCATCGGCGCCCTGCTGGGCCAAATCATGAAGCTGAGCAAGGGCCAGGCCAACCCCAAGGTGGTGGGCGACAAGATCAAGGCGTTGTTGATG
>JALZVY010000212.1 GCA_023300125.1 Phycisphaera sp. | reverse complement strand
GAAGCGCTCGAAGCGAACACTCTCGTCGTGGAGCCGGTCGGTGTGCGGGGTTTTCAGCAGCGGGTGGCCGTGCCGGTGCAGGTCGCCATACCCCTGGTCATCGGTGAGGATCAAGACGATGTTGGGCCGCTGCGCCGCGCCATCTTGGGCGGCGGCCGTCACCGAGAACCCGAGCACTGAAACCAAGGCAAGGGCAAGAACGATCAGGGGGGGATGCTTCATAACGGTGTCCTGGTAATGATGCGGTGGGCTCAAGGCGTGGTCAGGCCGTTCAGGCCGGTCAGGCGGGCTCGGCGGGCATGCGACAAGCAGAAACGCGCTGCGTCCACGCGTCGGCGTGGGCGCGAAACGCTCGGAGGGTGTCGGGTTCATCGGGGCTCAGGTCGCGCTGCTGACCGGGGTCGGCGGCGACGTCATAAAGCTCCCACCGCCCGAGCGACGCGTTGCCAAGCATCATGCGTTCGCCGTCGCGCATCCCGATCGCGGGCCAAAAATCGTCGTGTTCGGTGCGGGGGAAGCGCCACTCCCACATCAGCGGCTTGCCCCGCGTAAACGGCCGGCCGCAAAGCACGTCGGCCACGTTCACGCCGTCGAGATCCGCGTGGTCGCGGGGTGCCGACCCCGCGAGATGCAAAAAGGTCGGAAGCAGATCCACGGCAGAGATCAACGCGTCGGTGACCGCCCCCGCGGGCGTGGTGCCGGGCCAGCGAAACAAGCCGGGGACCCGCACGCCGCCCTCAAAAAGACTGCGCTTGCGGCCGCGCAGGCCGCCGGTCGCGCCAAAGGTGCCGCGCTCAAGCGCGATGTCTTCGGGCCCGTTGTCACTCGAAAAAACCACCAAGGTCTCTTCAGAGATCCCCCGGTCGTCAAGAAAATCCAGCAGCCGGCCGATCTGCCGGTCGGCCTCGGCAATCACGGCGTAGTACGTCTGCTGCGGTTCGGGCAGGTGGGTGAAAGGCGCGCGCTGCGCCGCCGTCGGGTGCAGCGGGGTGTGCGGCTCTTTCAGCCAGAGGTTCACAAAAAACGGCTTGTCGAGATCTACGTCCTGCGCATCGGCCCCGCGATCGATAAAGGCCATCGTCTCGTCGACCGCAAGCTCCGCGGCGTGGGCCGACCAGAGCTCATCCACGTCGTTGTGCAGCGTGAAAGGCCATTTTTCAACGCCGTGCCAGGTCGGCCCGTTGCCGTTCCACGTGCGCGTGTCGTCGTAGCCGTAGTCCTTGACCGGCGGGGCATCCGGATGGCCGTGGATGCCCCCGCCCCCGCCCAGGTGCCACTTGCCGTAGTGGGCGGTGCGGTAACCGGCCTCCTGCATCAGCCGCCCCAGGGCCGGGGCGTCGGGATCCAGCCAGTCGGGCATCGCGCGGTCGGCGTTGAAGTCGTAGCGGGCCAAGTGCCCGTGGATGCCGTGGCGGGCGGGGTAACGCCCGGTGATCACGCTGCACCGGCTGGGCGAGCACACCGGGCTGGTCACGTGAAAACCGGTGCAGCGCGTCCCTTCCGCGGCCATACGGTCAAGACAAGGCGTCGAGATGTCCGCGTTGCCATAACACCCCAGATCGCCGTAGCCCCAGTCGTCGGCGAACACCAGCAGGATGTTGGGGCCCGCGGCCTTCACGGCTTGGCCGCCGTTTTTTTGTCCCGCGTCAGCAACCAACGAGACCGGGCGACCCCGTCCAGCGGCAGGTTGAACGTCATCGCGTACGTGTCGGATTCCGCGTCGTACTGCGTCTGCCAGAAGTCGTTGCCGTGCTTGGCCTGGTCCATTTCAACGGGCTTGCCATCCACCACCTGATACAGCCGGTAGCCCGCGCACGTGCTCAGGTCGGTGAAGGTGACCGGGACGTAGCCCACGCCGCCCTCGATGCGGACCTCGACTTCGGGACGCCTGGCACGGATCTCGATCGGATAGCTGCGCGTGACGCGGCCGCCCCGCGCTTTAACGCGCAGATCGTTGCCGGCTGCCTCGCGGTGGATCGTCTGCCAAGAGCGCGGGTGCTCGGCGAGGTGCTCGCACAGTGCTTGGTTGGGGCCGTAGTAGTCCTCGACCTGCCGGGGCACGGTGAGCCATTGAAGATCCATCTTCACGGTGTCGCCCCGCTTGAACCCCGTCACCCCCGCGGGCGGGACCAGCAGCAGGTTGGCGTTCAGCCGCCCGTCCTCCCGCTGCACCTCAATCGGCACGGTGAGGGTGGGCGCTGACGCCGCCACGCCGCCAAACCGCGCTTTGTAGCCTCGGATGATCAGTGCTTTGCTCGCGGTGCCCAGGTTCCGGTTCGGCTCGTTGCCGGCGCCCGGGAACGCGACCCACCACGGGCCCTTGCCCGTCAGCTGAACCCGGTCCAGAAGCAGGTCGCCCGGCTTGCCGTCCGCGGGCATCGTGATCTCTTTGATGAGCCCGTCGGCGTTTCCGTAGGCGACGCGCGGGGTGACGAGGTTGATGTTGTTCTGCTTACCGCCCATCTGAAACAGATAGTTCCCCCCTTTGGGGTCGGGCAGATCGGTCTTGAAGTCGTATTCAATCTGCTGGAAGGTCCGGGCGTAGTCGTCGGTGCGGAGCGTCTGAACGCGGGCCCCGACACCCACCTGCTCGTCGGTGCCGTAAAAGCCCTGGTAGCGCACATCCGTGAGGCACGGGCCTTGAGCGTGGTAAGCGGACTTCATCTGCGCAAAAGAAAGCTTCCTGCCGCGCGGGGTCTGAACCCTGAGCCAGTCGCCGCCCCAGCCGGCGTCGGTCCAATTCCACTTTTTGCCCTTCACCCCGTCGCGAAGCATGAGGCCACGGATGTCGGTGATGGCAACGTCGGTGAGGCTCATGCCGATGTCGAGGCAGAAGGTCTCCCCCCAGGTGCCGATCGCCAGCTGATCCCACTGCCCGTGGCCCGCGTATCCCACCAGCGACAGCATGGCGTGGCTGGCCGAAGGCACACCGCCGTAGAAGCCGTACACCACGCGTAGTTGATACCGCGTCTTGCCCGGCGTGGCGGGGATCAGGGCGTAGGCCCGCAGATAGTTGCCCTGGTGGGTGTCGTGCCAGTTTTTGCTGGTCTGAACCGGGATGCCGGTGGGCACGCCGTTTTCATCGCAGAGGATCGGGACCAAGCCCGTGACGTTGGCCGGATTGTAAAGGTCCAGCAGGAACGGCACGCGGGACAATTCACCGCCGCGGTTTTCGACGGTGATGTCGAACGTGTCGTAGTCATCGATGCGGACGTAGCCGCCCTGGAAATGGCGCTGGGGATCCTCAACGCGGGCGACGTAACACTGACGATCCGCTTCGAAGCGAACGGGGATGTCACGCCCGCCGGCGTCGGTGGCGGAGAGCACGACGCCATCTTTTTGCGGATCACCCTCCAGGTGGCACGCCAGTTCAGCGGTGTGACGCACGCCCGGCCGCCAGTCGCCGGGGACGGTCTTGGCGGTCTCCCAGCGTTCGTCGTCGGTTTCCAGCACGATCTCGAGCTCGGCGTCTTGCCACGTCGGGGCTTCAAGGCTGCTATCGATCTTTTTACCGAAGGTGTTTTCAAACACCATCCCGTCACGCGAACCCAGCCGCGTGGGGTCGGTGGCGTGCCGCTTGATCTCTCGGGCCGAGAGGGCACGCCCCCAGATACGCGGGTCATCCAGCAAACCTTCAAACACGGCGGTCTTGCCGTCCGCCCGCCGGGCGAGGCGCAGCACGCCTTCGCCGGCGGCCCGCGTTTTGCCGACTTTCTTTTTTCTTTCCAGCTCGCCGTTGACAAAGCAGCGCATGAACTCGCCGTCGTAGGTCATGGCGAAGTGATTCCACTCACCCACCTTGACGGATTCGGGGTCAAACCTCAGCGACACGTGGTTCTCGCGGCCGCCGCCGAAGTTCATGTCGGCGCTGACCTGTCCGTACAAAACACGCAAGCCGTAGAAAGAATCCGTCCACTCGTTTTCGTTCTTGCTTATCAGCCAGGTGCGGTCGTTGGCCTTGGCCAGACGCTCGGGAACGCGGGCCCAGACCTCGACGCTCAGCTGCTCGGGTTCCAGAGCCTTGGCGTGGGGCACGGTGATCGGCTCGTCGATAAACAGCCGAGCGGCACCGGTGACCCCGGGGACCAGGGCGTCTTGGTACGTGGCGCTTGGATACACCTCGGCCTGCAGGGCCAGCGTCGTGGGCCAGGCGGTGACGTGCAGGTTGGCGGCCGCCTGAAGCGCCTCGCCGTCTTCGGTCTCGAAGTGCAGGTCCCGCAGTTCGTAGCGCTGGGCAATCTGGCCAGCCTCCCACAGCCAGGCCGCGTCGAGGGAACGCTTGCCGGCACCTTCGCCCGCCCGGGCGCGGACCGCCCGGTAGGTCTTGCCATCGGCACGAAGGCTCAGGTGCAGCTTGGCGGGCGAGAGATCATCCGTCCGGTCACCGCCGGCTTCGAGTGCGGCCTGATACCCGAGCGCACGATCGAACCTGCTGAAGCGCGGGCGATCCAGCCGGGCCATGTCCAGCGCCAGGCCGTAGCGCCCGGTCTCGAACAACAGCACATCGTCCGTCTTCACCCCGGGGAGCTTGCGGCGGCCGTTGCGCCAAGCGCTGAACGTGTAGTCCAGTGGATCCGAGGGGCTCACCACCCCGGCCGTGCCCGGCCGCGTGTCCGCGGCGTACTGGGCGGCGTACTGGGCGGTATGTTGCCCGGCGGCTTGCACGGCAAAACAGCCCGCGAGCACGGCGACGACGGCCGAAAAGGCGGTGCAACGGCCCGGGCGGATGATGCGATCGGTCATGGCAGTCGGTCGGTGAGGGGGGATCGAAGAATCGGCCACGTAAAACCGATCGTTTGCGCCTCGAAAAAAGCGCGCCGCGGGCTCAGCCCTTGACGCTTCCGAGCATGATCCCCTTGGTGAAAAAACGCTGGAGGAACGGGTAGACCAGCATGATGGGCACCAGCGTGACCACGACAGTCGCCGCTTTGATCGTTTCGGGGGTAAAGCTGCTGGCCTGATCGCTGGAGACGCCCGTCTCCAGCGCCTCGGTGGCGTTGTCCACGACGATCCGCTGCAGGAAGATCTGAAGCACCTGCTTCGAGTCGTCGGTGATGTAGAGCATCGCGTCAAACCAGCTGTTCCAGTGAAACACCATGGTCCACAACGCCACCGTCGCGAGCACCGGGCCGCTGAGCGGGATGTAGATGCGAAAGAGGATGGTCCACTCACTCGCCCCGTCGATTCGGGCCGACTCCCAAAGGCTTTCAGGAATGGCCTGGAAAAAGTTTTTAACGACGATCACGTTGAAGGCAGTGATCATGACCGGCAGGATCAGCGCCCAGCGTGAGTTCAGTAGGCCCAGCTCTTGGATCAGCAGGTAGTTGGGCACCATGCCACCGGTGAACACCATGGTGAAGAGAATCAAAAAAGTCAGCAGGCCGCGGTGCGGCATGCCCGGGCGGGCCAGCGGGTAGGCGGCCAAGCAAGTCGCCACCAGTGTGAGGGTCGTGCCCAGCACCATGCGCAGCGTCGAGTTGCCAAAGCCCGCGAGGATCGCCGAGTCGGACAGAACGAGCTTGTAAGCAGCCAGCGAGATCTCTCGCGGGAACAGGTGCAGCCCGCCGCGGCTGGCCTCGGCCGGTGTCGAGAGGCTGATCGAGATGATGTAGATGAACGGGTAGATCATCGACACCGCGATCACGCCCAGCACAAGGGCGTTGAGGGTCTGAAAAATCTTCTCGCCGCGGGTCAGTTGCCAGTTCATCCGTCGCCCCCCTCGATCGCGGTTCGGCTCGTTGCAATCCTGACGTGCAGCATGTGAAACCTCGGGGTCGCGCGGAGATCACGCAGAAGTGAAATAGGTCGCAGCCTCATGAAAAACGGTGAGCCGGAGCCCTGTTCTCCCAGGGCAGTGTAGTCGGCTGGATATTTTTTACAAGTAACTTGTACAAGGGTGTGGTATGTTTCTTAGGGATGCTTCTCAGCCGCCAACCCGTTTGCCATGCCCCCTAAGCCAGACCCCCAACCCGCGCAGCTCAAACACGTGAGCCTCAAACAGCTGGCCCGCGAGGTCGGGTGCTCAGAGAGCACGGTTTGTCACATTCTCAATGGCAGCGAACGCTACGCCCAAAAGACCCGCGACCGGGTGTTGGAGGCCGCCGACCGGCTCAAGTACCGCCCCAACCAACTCGTCAAATCCCTTGTCTCTGGCCGCACGCGCATGGTCGGGGTCATGATCCCCCCTTCCGACGGCTTCCACGGGCACATGATCCGGGGCATCCACGACGCGCTCACCGCCCGGGACCACGCGGTCATCCTCGCGTTTCACCCCGCCAACATCACCGACCCCGCCGACGAAAGCGAACGCCAAGTCATCCACCGCCTGGTCGAACGGCGGGTGGACGGCATCATTCTTCGGCCCACCGCCGACGCGGCCCCACAGACGTATTTCAACGAGATCTGGGAGCGTCGCTTGCCCCTGGTGGTGGTCGACCGGCAACTCGCCGAGGTCGATGCCGACTTTGTCGGAAGCGACGATGAAGGCGGGGGCCGCCGCGCGGCCGAGCACCTGCTTCACCTGGGCCACCGCCGCGTGGCGGTCATGGGCTACTACCCCAAGGCCAGCCCGTTCCGCCTGCGGCAGGCGGGGTTTGAAGACCGCATCAAGAACCAAGCCGACTGCAGCCTGACCCGCCTGGTCGACGATGACCACGCGTGTGCGGTGCGGCTGGCCCGCGAAGCACTCGGCCGGCCCGACCGCCCCACCGCGGTGTTTTGCGTCAATGACACCATGGCCCGGTCGCTTTATGACGTCGCCCAAAAACTGAAACTTTCCATCCCCGGAGACCTGTCGGTGGTGGGCTTTGGCGACCAGACGTTTGGCCCCTGGATGTCACCACCGCTGACAAGTTTCGACCAATCGCCCTACGATCTGGGCCGCGCTGCGGCGACGCGGCTGCTGAGCCGGCTCGACGATCCGCCACCACCGGGCAACACACCACAGATCACCCGCCAGCCCGTCATCCTCGTCAAGCGTGCATCGACCGCGCCCCCGACAAACGCAGTCGATTAGACCGGCGCCCCCCCCCCGCCGATCTCATCATCGCCCTACAAGTCGCCGCCGCCTCGATGGGCATCGGCATGGGCACCGGATCAAAGACCCGATTCACACGCCGGGCTTCACTTCACACGCAGCGCGTCCTCAGACACCTTCTGCTTGCGGTTGTACTTCAACTGGCCCTTCAAAGCCGGGTAGGACACCAAGAAATCGTTCTCGTCGATCAGGTTGACGACGTAGTGCGTCGTTCCTTCGGGGAGCTGGGCGGTGACCGCGCCCCGCGGATCAATCACCGCGGGCTTGGAAAACCACTCCTCGTAGCGAGCGCCGCCGTTGAGGGTGTAGATCAGATTCGCCTGCACCACCTTGGCCCCGTTTTCCTTGAATGAAAACGCAACCGCGTGCCCCTCGCGCGTGTCAGACAACACCTCGGGCACGTTCTGCTTGTGGGGCAGCTTCGCCCCGCCGACCGGGTTGTAGCTGGGGTAGCTCGCGTTCATCTCGCTCAGCACCTCGGTCAGCCTGCGATTCAAATCCTGTGTTTTCTCAGGCTCAGCGTCGGCAAGGTTCTTCGCCTCTTCGATGTCCACCCGCTCCTGACCCGATCCGGTGGTGCTGTAAAGCTGAAACAGCTCCAGTTCGGGCGTGCTCGGATTGTTAACGTGGTCGTAGTTGCGGATCAGCTTGTAGTCCCCCACGCGGATGGTGCTTTCCATCGCCACGCCGTGCGGAAAGTGCCAGACCATCGCGTCGCGCACACTGCCGTCGTCTGCCTTCACGAGAGAAGGGTCGGTCGGGTCGTTGCGCAGCAAAGGATCCAGGTCGCATCCATCCAGGTTTTTGCCCTCGGGCTTCGCAACGCCGGTCCACGACAGGATCGTGGGATAGAAATCCAGCCCGTTCACCATCACGTCGCTTTGCACACCCGCAGACACCCCGGGCCCGGTGATGATCAGCGGCACCCGCGTGCCCCCTTCCTTGGCTGAGATCTTGCCCCGATCCAGCGGGTTGTTGTCGGTGTAGCGTTCCTTCGGATTGCCCTCCATGCCGCCGTTGTCGGAGGTGAAGATGACGTAGGTGTTCTCGCTGAGCTTGTGCCCGGGCCAGCGCGGGTCATCGGTTTCATCCAGGTAGTCAAACACCATCCCGACGTAGTAGTCGAGTTCCTGAACCATGGCCCCGTAAAAAGGATTCAGCTGCCCCGGATCACCACGCCCGATGACTTTGGTGGGGTCAACGCCCATCTTCTCGACGTACTTCTTAAGGTGCGCCTCGGAACGCGTGTGAATCGGGCCGTGTACGAGCCAGGTTGCGTAGTACAGAAAGAAAGGCCGGTCCTTGTTCTCCTTCAGAAACGTGAGCGCGTCCTCGTTGGTCTGGTGAAACGGATATCCGTTCTCGTCCAGACGGAAGGGGTCATCGGGCGCGTCGGTCGCAAACCCCGTCATACGGTCTTTCATCGACGTCCGCGAACCGCGGGACGCTTGGGTGTAGTCAAACCCCTGGTCTTCGGGCTGCGGGAACGCTTTGTGGCTGATCGCCATGTGCCACTTGCCCGAGTGGCCGGTGGCGTAGCCGTTCTGCCGCAGGATCTTGGCGATCGTCAACTCGTCCGCGGGCATGCGTCCGCTGTACCACGGGTCCATCATCCGCGCGTTATTGTTGCGCGGCATGGGCGGAGCCCCGCCGACGACACTGGTCTTCTGGGCTCGCGCGGCGTGATTTCCGCTCAGGATCGCGCAACGCGAGGAAGCGCACACCGGCGTCGGCGAATAGGCCTGCCAGAACATCACGCCTTTCTTCGCGAGGGCATCAATATTGGGCGTCTCATAGGGCGATGGCTCATCGATGTCATAGGCCATCACGTCCTGCCAGCCCAAGTCGTCGGTCAGGAGCAACAACACGTTGGGCTGGTCCGGACGGCCGGCTTCGGATGCGGTCGCGGGAGAACCAACGGCCATCAAGCCCATCAAAACGGCGACTAAAAATGCCACAGATACCTGCCGCGCCACCAAGTCACATCGAGCGATATCCACTTCACTTTTCCTTAAACACATTGACGTATTCCACATCTCCCCACTGTCGGGGAGATAAACGTTTTGATGAGCCTTTTATACGGCCGGAGATGGCGTCCCTAATCCCGTCGATTCAATCGGTCTTGATCACGCCCCTCGACGCCCTGGCCGAACACCAGCAGGGCATTTTTACCATCGGGACGGGCGTTGTTGCCATCGGCATCAAGGTCCCCATCAAAAAAGAGGTTGTCCTCAGGGATCGTAACGAAGTTGGAAAACCGGGTGTTTTCGACGAGGTGGCTGCTTGAGAACGACACGCTGTTGTCGTTCATCACGACGCCCCCCTCCCACTGCCCCGAGTCTTCCTCGGTCCAAAACGAACTGACCGTATTCAAACCCTGCCCGGTATTGATATCGCTCAGCACGGGCTCGGAAGCACTCAGTGTTTCACCCCACCCAAGGATCCGGCCGGTGCTTTGCGGGTCGAACGGGTTCACGACGGATGCATACCCATCACTGCCGGTGTTGTTTCCCAAACTAGACATGCAATACGAGAAGTTAATCGCAACCACATCCCCACCTGTTGCCTCAACCGCATCTTCATCCACGGGGCTGATGATGTACTCAGGGGTGAACGCATTGTCTTCAAGCAGCAGGGCGTATCGGTGCCGCGGCATCGTCAGAGCCCTGGGGCCCGCCACCGTGTAAGTCGCCGTCGCAGGGGGCTCTTCTGCAATATCGCCTGAGGGCGACAAGCCGGCAAACCATCCGTCCCCACCGCCTGTCTTGTTGCCTTGGGCAAAAACAACGTTGGCCTGATGGATGCCGCGCAGTTGGGTGTTACTGCCCATCTGCCGCGCGGTCTGCCGTGCCGTGCCGAGGGTAGGCAGCAGGATTCCGATCAAAAGGGCGATGATCGAGATCACCACCAAGAGTTCGATGAGTGTGAATCCGTTACGAATTTTCATGACATGATCTCCGTGAGGGTGGACGGAAACGATCCAGCGGCATCAGAATTTCAGCTCAAAATCAAGAATCGTGAGGATCAGAAAAACGAAAAAAGCGTTGGATCCGCGGGGGGCGACAAAACGTAGCCGCTTTTCGAAGGCAGGCCACATCGACTTCGCCGTAAGTGACAACCCGAGGCCGGGTGGCTCAACCAGAGCACATCGCTTGGTCTTGCTGATGCGCCGACACTGCTATGCAAGTACTATAATATACAAATACCGCCAGTCAAGGCAAAATGAGCCGGCTACGCCGATGTTTCCGAATGAACCGCCAAAGACGTCGGTATAACTCGCCCATGTGCGTCGGTCCGACGCCAAGCGGGCACCCACGGGGTCACGCCTTATGGGTTTCAAGCCGCCGGCCGCCCTTGCAGTCTGAACCCGGTGCGCCGACGGCAGGTTGACAGAGGCTCGGGCCACGCCGCCGCAGACCGGTGCAATGAACCGCGGTTGCTGTGCGTCGCGGTTTTCGCCTTCGCGGCCGCCCGGCCAAGAGATGTACGCTCGGGTGCATCGCCCGTTCCGAGCGAAGCCGACATCCGCACCCACGCATTCACAGCGAGCGCGACAACGGAGCCTGATATGAATCTTTTCATGGAAGATCAAACAATGACCAGGGCATATTTGGATCCGACGGTGTTTGAACAACGACGCGTGCGCGACAAAGCCATCGGGTTGCGATCCATGCTTTTCATCTTGGCCCTGGTGGCAGCTTGCCGGCCTGCACCAAGCCAGGCTTCACCGGGGATTGACTACGAGGCTTTCCTGGGCCAACACGACATGGTCTGGGACCGCGTCCCGCACCGGTGGGAGGTCGCGCCGTACTCCGGCAACGGGAACATCGGCTTTCTGCTTTATCAGGCCGCGGGCGAGGCAAAGAATGTGGTCTCGCTCTATGTCGGTCGCCACGACTACTACGACCATCGGCTTCCGCACGAGGGCAACGAACTGCTGTGGATCTACCGCGGCCGGCTGCCCCTGGGCCACTTCAAGCTGAAGTCCCGCGGCGAGATTCTGGGCGTGGACTTGCGGCTAAGCCTCTGGAACGCCGAGCTGACAGGCGAGATACGCACCACCGAAGGCGCGTATCAAGTCCACGGCCTGACGCACAGCCTGCATGACGTGATTCACTTCGAAACCCGGGCCCAGGCCGGAGAATCGATCAGCGTGAGCTGGCACCCCGACACGCCCATGCCGCCGGTCCGCGCGCGGCTGGACACCGGCGCCGGGCCGAAGGGCGGGATCTGGGACCTCATGCGCGAAGCCCCGCTGCCGATGCCGCCGGCGCCCACCACACGCCAAGCCGATGGCATCACCTACTGCAAGCAGCTGCTTCACGAGCACCGCGGCGAGACCACCACCGCGTGGGAAGTCACCGGCGTTGCGGACGGCCACCAGCGGCTACACGCCACGGTTCACCACAGCTTTCCACAGCGCAACAGCCAGGAGGTCGCCCAGAAAAACCTGGCCGTCGCGCGGCAGCGGGTGGCCGACCACAGCCTGGTCTCCACCCACCGCGCGTGGTGGCACGCGTACTACCCCCAAAGCTTCCTGACCGTGAACGACGCGGAGAAGGAGGCTTTCTACTGGATCCAGATGTACAAGCTGGCCTCGGCGATGCGCGGCAACGGGCCGATTTTGGACCTCATGGGGCCCTGGTACCACACCACCTTCTGGCCGATGGTGTGGGGGGATCTCAATGTCCAGCTGATCTACTGGACGCATCTGACCTCCAACCGGCTGTCGGTCGGCGCGTCGCTGCCCAACAACATGGACAAGTACGCGGACAATCTGGCACGCAACGTGCCGGACCGCTGGACAGACAGCGCCGCGGTGGCAGCGCTGATGCCTCAGGACTTGATCGCCGACAACGGCCCGAAAGTGCCGGACATGCTCGTGTGGATGCTGCACAACTACTGGCTGCACTGCGAATACGCCGGAGACCGTGAGCGGATGCGTGACGGTCTGTTCCCGCTACTGCGCAAGGCCGTCAACGCGTACCGCCACTACCTCGCGGACAACCCCGTCGCGTCCGCCGACGGAACCCTGCACATCAAACGCAGCTGGTCGCCCGAATACCCCGCCGGCCGCGGGCAGGATGTCAACTTCACCCTCGCGCTGATGCGCTGGAGCTGTCAGACGCTGCTCGATCTCAACGCCGAGCACGGGCTGAACGACCCGCTGGCCGAAGACTGGCAACGGATACTGGACCGCTTGGCCCCGTTTCAAACCGATGAGAACGGGCTGCGCATCGGCAAGGACATCCCCTTCGAGAAGCCCCACCGCCACTACTCGCACCTGCTGGGCTTCTATCCACTGGCGGTGATCACGCCCGAAGAGCCCGCCGACGCCGACCTGCTGCGGACCACGCTGGATCACTGGCTCAACGTCAGCATCAACGGTGTCAAGAAAGACAAGGCGCTGCCCGTGACTGGTTACACCGCAACGGGCGCGGCGTCGATGTACGCCTGGCTGGGGGATGCGGAGAAGGCGCATCACTACCTCGACTACCTGATCCAGCACCAGCGCGTGTCGCCAACCACGATGTACGCCGAGGGCAACCCGGTGATCGAAAGCCCGCTCTCGTTTGCGACCAGCGTGCACGACATGTTGCTGCAAAGCTGGGGCGGGACCTTGCGGGTGTTCAGAGCAACGCCCAAACACTGGGAAGACGCGGCCTTTCAGAACCTGCGCGGCCAGGGCGCGTTCCTGGTCAGCGCCAAGAAAACCCAGGGCATCACCCGCTTTGTCACCGTCGAAAGCCTGGCCGGAGCGCCGTGCTCGGTTCAGATTGATTTCGCCGACCCGTTCATCAGCATCGACGGCTCCCCCGCCGCGAGCGACCGGGTCCGCCTCGACGAGCACCGCGTGTACCACCTCGCGCTGGAGAAGGGGCAAACCGCGGCGTTTACCCCCGTGCCCCTGGCCGAGGCAGATCTGTCCATCACCCCCCCCCTGCGCGGCGCCTCAGACCACCACCTCTTTGGCTTCAGCAAGCAAACCGAGCGCCTGCCGGGCCACCGGTACTATTCCAAGAACAAGCCGTCTCGGCGGGGCAAAAAATGAAGCCGTCGCCCGGCGCGTTGTGCGTGCCTACGTGCTCGTCTTTCACCACTCCGTCGCCCCCGCATCTGCTCCCACCCAACGACTAGGCAGAAACCTGTATGAAGAACACCCTGATCGTCATGCTCGTGCTGCTGCTGGTGTGGCCCCCCAAGGCACAGGCCGAACGGGTATCCCCGCCGAACATCATTTTTGTCAAAACCGACGACCAGCGGCTCGACTCATTGAGCATGACCGGGCACCCCGTGACCCAGACACCGCACATCGACCGGCTGGCCGCGGAAGGTGTCTTCTTCAGCCAGGCCGTGATCACCAGCCCCATCTGCGGCCCCAGCCGAGCAAACTTCTTCACCGGCCAGTGGGAACGCAAGAACCGCAACGGGTTCCACCACGTCTCGAAGAACCCGATCCCCCGCACGGTGTTTGATCAGAGCTGGCAGATGCGTCTCAAGGCGGCCGGCTATTTCAACGGCTACATCGGCAAGCACCACGCCCAGATCGGCCCGAAGCCTGAAGCCAATCGGTACATGAAAGAGAACATCGACTTCTGCTACATGCGGCCGGGGCACCTGGGCTTCGACCTCATGAAGCACCGCGCGTTTCAAAACCTTGCCCAGTCCACGCAGATCGAAGGCCTGTATGAAGCCACCGAGGCGTTCATGCGTACCGATGACGGCCAGGCCTATTTCTTTGACAACGCCCATCAGTCCGTGGCCGACTTCCTGCACCGACGCGACGCGAGCCGCCCTTTCAGCCTGTCGATCAACTTTAACCTGCCCCACGCCGCCAGCATCGGCGGCATGGGCGTCGACCCCAGCCACCCCGAGATCTACCGCACGCTCTACAACGATCAGCGCGAAGCGTTCGCCTTCCCCCAGGGGTATCCGAACATCGACGTGCAGTTGCCCCCGGAGGTCTTTGCGCACAACGACCTGGAGCGGTACTACCACGTCGATAAGCCCAAAAAACTGCTGAACAAGAAGATCAAGATGGCCCGCGCGGTGACCGGGATCGATCGGTTCGTGGGCCGGCTGCGTGAACAACTTGAGGCGATGGGTGTGGCCGACAACACCATCATCGTGTTCGCTTCGGATCACGGGCTGCTGCTCGGCGAGCACGGCCTGGGCGGCAAGACGTTCTTGTACGAAGAAACGCTGCGCATCCCGCTGATCGTCTATTCACCACGCTTCGAAGAGCAAACACGTGGCCAGGTGCTTGAACACCTGGTGGTGGGTCAAGACGTGCCCGCCACGATTCTGGAACTCTGCGGACAGGCCGTGCCCGATACCTACCAGGGGCAGAGCATGCTCCCGCTCATCCAGGGGCGGCCGGTGTGTTGGCGGCAAGACGTCTTCTGCGAAAACCTGTTCACCGACCAGAACTACCCCCGCATGGAAGCGGTGCGAAGCAAGGACTGGAAGTACATCCGCTACTTCTCCCGCAGCGATGACCGCAAGCGGTACCTGCCCGACGCCTCGATCAACGGCGAAGCGCCGGTCTTCGAAGAGTTGTTCCACCTGGCTGACGACCCCAAAGAACAGATGAACCTCGCCGGCGACCCCGCCCACGCCGACACCCTCGAGCAACACCGACAACGCTGCCAGGCATTGGTGACCCAGATGTCGAAGTAGAGCACGGCGTGCCGCCCCTTTTGCCTCCGCACGGCGAAAGCACAGGCAATCAGTAGGGCACCGTCGAACCTCGGCGGGGCTTGCCTTTGAAGCCCTCCCACCACGCGCGCGGCCCCTGGGCCTGAACGCCCTCCCAGACCTCAAACAGCGCCGCCTTCATCTCGTCGCGTTTCTCGGGCATCGCCTGGGCCAGGTCGCGGGTCTCGCGCGGGTCCTTGGTGATTTCAAACAGTTCGAACCGGTCCAGGGTGTCGTTGCCCACGATCTTCCAGTCGCCCACCCGCAGCGCGACGCGGCTGTCGGCCGACGAGACGTGGGTGCGCCAAAACAGCGGCACCGGGCGCTGCACCGGCTGGTTGGCGAACGCGGGCCGCATGCTGACGCCGTCGATGACGCGGTCGTCGGGCAGGGGGATGCCCGCCACGTCCAAGGCCGTGGCAAAGATGTCCGATCCGATGACCGGCACGTCGCTGACCGTGCCCGGCGCGATGTGCCCCGGCCACCGGACGATGCCCGGCACCCGGATACCGCCTTCGTGATCGTCGCGCTTGCGGCCGCGCAGCCCGCCGGTCGACCCACCGACCGCTTCGTTTCGCTTGTTGATTCCTTTGCCTTCAGGGCCGTTGTCGGAGGTGAAAATCAGCAGTGTGTTTTCGGTGAGCCCTTGCTTGTCAAGGGCGTCCATCACCTTTCCCAAGGCGTGATCGAGCTGGGTGATATTGCCCATGTACCGGCTGTTACGTTCGCCGCCGTAAGGCTCAACAAAACGCTTGTCGGTGGCGATGGGCGTGTGGGGCTCGTGCACCCAAACCGAAAGCACAAACGGCTTGGCCGGATCCCGGATGTCTTCGAGCCAGCGGATCGCCTCGTGCGCCACCAGGGGAGCGGAAAAACCTTCGAGCGGCCCCATCGGTTCGCCGTTGAGCACGAAGTTGTCGGGGTTCTGGTGGCTGGGGTGCGCGTTGTTGTGCGTAGCCATCCAGTGGTCATAGCCGTGATCGCCCGGCTGGGGGTACGCGGCCTGGTTGAAGTGCTGCTTCGGGGCCAGGTGCCACTTGCCCACATGGCAGGTTTCATAGCCCGCTTTTTTGAGCAGCTCGGGGTAAGTGATTTCGCTGGTGCGCAGGTGCGCGGGGCTGTCACCGGAAAGGTGGCGCCACACCCCGTTACGGTACGGGGTTCGACCCGTCAGGATCGATGAACGCGCGGGCGAGCACACCCCCGCCGCGGCGTAGCACTGCGTGAAGCGCACGCCCTGCGACGCGAGCTTGTCGATGTTGGGGCTCACGATCTGCTCGTGGCCGTAGCACGACGCGTCGCCCCAGCCCATGTCATCGGCGAGGAAGACCACGATGTTGGGACCCGGCGGCTGGGCCGGCGCCGAACTTGGGGCCAGCCAGACGCTGCAGGCCACGATGCAGATGAACACGTGCTTAATCATGATCGGCAAACTGAATGTAGGGAAAGCCGGCCCATCAAAGGGGGTGGCCCAACGTTTGACGATACGACCGAGCGGCAGCAGAAACGGGCCCGCTCACCTTGGCTGCGGTTTTCTACTTGGCGGCCTCAACGACGCTGAAGCTCTGGAAGCGGTGATCGTCGACCAGGACGAACCGGTAGGCGGCCACCCCCTTCGGGATGACCGCGGAAACCGCGTACCCGTCGGCGCTGATCACCGCCGGCATCCTGATGCCGGTCGCGGGCGGTTCACCGGCGGTATTCGCCTTCTTCTTGCGGCTTCTTTTCTTGTCTCCCGTGGCACCCCCCTCAAGGAGGTAGAGCACGTGCGCCTGGGTGATCGCCGGGCCCGCGGCGTTCAGCGACAAGCGGGCTTGTCGGTCCGCGTTCTCGAACACCGATTCGGTGACGCTCGCGGGCTGGCTTGACCTGTCCGCATAGGCGGGGTTCAGGTACGGCCCCTGCGCGTCGTTGGCCGCAAGGTCGGCTTCCAGCGTGGCCGCGAGACGCTCGACAACGGGCCGAAACTCCGGATTATCCGCCAGGTTGTGCGCTTCCTCGATGTCTTTGTGCTCACCGTTTTCGTACAACCGGTACAGCTCGAAGTCTTCGTTTTCGTATCGCTTGTACAGCTTGTAGTCGCCGCTGCGGATCGAAGACTTCATCGAATCGCCGCCGTGCGGGAAGTGCCAGAAGAGGTGGTCTCGCTCGGTCCCCGCCGCGTCGACGATGCGCTGGCTCTGGCCCGTCAACACCGGGGCGATGTCCAGACCGCTCAGCTGGTGTTGATGGTCCGAGGCAATTTTGGAGCCAGTCAGCTGCAAAATCGTGGGGAAGAAATCCAGCTGATTCACCAGGCCGTCAAACCCGCTGGCCGGGGAAACCCCCGGTCCGGCGATCACCATCGGGATGCGGACGCCGCCCTCTTCGGCGTGTGATTTTCCGAACTTCAGCGGGTAGTTGTCGGAGATGATCTCCTTGCCCCGCTTCTCCGCGCCCCCGTTGTCGGAGGTGAAAAAAACGTAGGTGGTTTCGATCAGCTTCTTGCCGGGGTGACGGGGGTCGTCGGTCGTTTCCAAGAAATCAACGATCCGGCCCAGGCTCCAGTCCACGCTCGTGACCATGGCCCCGAAGTAAGGGTTTTGCTGCCCCGGCAGGTTCATGTCACCGGGCTTGGGCGGAAAAGGCTGGCCCATCTTGTCGCAGTAGTATTCGAGCAGCTCGCCGTTGCGCGTCAGCACCGGCCAGTGCACCATCCAGTGGCAGAGGTTCAGGAAGAACGGTTGATCTTCGCTCTCCGCCATGAACGCGAGCGCCGACTCGGTCACTTGGTCGTAGGGGTAGGAAATCCCTTCGGGCTTCTTCTCGCTCAACGGCGGGTACTTCTTCTTGCTCAACGGGTACTTGGGGTCATCGACGGTGGCGAAATCCTTGGTCCGGTCCGGCATTCTGCGGTGAAAGCCGCGGTCCTGATCCACCACGTCGAACCCGTAGCTGTCTGCGGTCTTGCCCACGTGCCACTTGCCCGAGTGGCCCGTGCGGTACCCGTTGTCCTTCAGCGCATCCGCCAGCGTCAGCGCATCCAAATCCAGGTGGACGTCCAGATACGGATCAACCAGACGTGCATTTTTCTTGGCCTTCTTGGTCGATCCGAGGGTCACGTGGGTGAAGCCCAGGCGAGCGGGGTGCTGCCCGGTCAAGATGCCGGCCCGCGACGGCGAGCAGGTGGGGGCCGGGGAGTAGGCCTCGGTGAAGTTCATCCCCGACTCGGCGAGCCGAACGAGGTTGGGCGTGTCGTAGGGGCAGGGTTCACCCAGGTCGTTGAGCTGAACATCCTGCCATCCAAGGTCGTCGACGTAAAAGATGACGATATTGGGCTGATCGACCACCGAAAACGCGGTTGTAGCGGGCAGCAGAAGAAGACTCAGAAGTAAAATGACGCGTTTCATCGGGGAGGTTCCTTGGAACGGGGTGCGGCGCGGAAGAATCTCGGGCCGACGAATGGGGTTTCAAAAACGTTGTTAGCGCGTGAATTCGATCTTAAAGGCAATCACGGGGTGCGGAGGGGAAATCTTGGGCAGCGTCACCGTCAGACCCTCGGGGCTCCGCTCCCAGACCTGGGTTTCTTCGCTGCCCAGCAGCGAGACGTTTCGGATCTCAGAGGCGAGCAGCCCGCCGGCGGCGAGGGACGCGATGACGATGTCCTGGGTCGGCGGCGCCAGCACAAAGACGTACAGGTCGCCGTCTTTGGTGGTGAAACGGATGTCTTGCGGCGTGTAGGCCTTGAGGTTTTCGCCGGATCGCTTCGTGACGATCTGCGTCGGCCCCTCTCCGTCGACCGTCCATGGACGCGTCCCGTAGATCCCCTCGCCGTTGATCTTTATCCACGCGCCGAAGCCCGAGAGCAACGCGGCCTGGTCTTCGGGCAGCGTGCCGTCGCCGCGCAGGGCAACGTTCATCATTACCACGCCGTTTTTACTGATGGCGTCAACCGCGTTGCCGATGAGCACCGGCAGGCTCATGCGGGTCTTGGATGCCTTGCGGTAGAACCAGTTGCCCGAAAGATCGGTCGCCCACATCCACGGGTGGTCCTGGGTCTCGCCAAACATGCCGCGTTCGAGGTTGTAGGTGAACGCGGCCTTGTTTGCCCTCGCGTTTTTGAACGACAGGACCGCGGTCTGCTCGCCGTGGTTCTCATCGCGGTCGCGGTTGAGGTACGACGCGAACAGCTTCACGCCTAGGCCTTTGCCACCGCTGGTTTTCTCATCGGGGTACGGCGAGTCGTTGTTAAACAGATCCGGGTCGTACTTCTCGATCAACTCCCAACACCGGTCATACCAGTGCTGGTTCCACGCGTCTTGTGACGCGAACTCGGTGGGGTGATAGTCCATCCCAAAGAGTTGCCATTCGGGCGTGCCGGGCACTTGATACTGCCGTGCGGCGTTGAAGAACCGGGGCATCCAATACAAGTGGGTGGACACGCCGAACTTCAGGCCGTGCCGAGACGCCGCGTCTTTCCACTCGCGAATCGTGTCGCGTTTGGGCCCCATGTCCACCGCGTTCCACGGGTGGGACGAGTCGTACATGTCGAAATTGTCGTGGTGGGTGGCCACGGGCATGATGAAACGGGCGCCGCAGTCTTTGAAAAACGCAACGAGTTCATCGGGCTGCCAATGCTCGCCCCGAAAATGCGGAATGAGATCTTCGTAACCAAACTCCCGGGGGTGGCCGTAGCGCTGGGTGTGCCACTGCGTGAGCGCGGCGGTGCGCTGGTTGTCGGCCTCGGGGTTTTTGCTGGGCGTGATAAAGCCCTCGACGCCATACATCCGCCGGCCGTAATGCGATCCGTCGAACGGCCGGTTTTCGTCCGCCGCCGACGAAATGCCCCAGTGCATCCAGACCCCGATTTTCCCATTCATAAACCACGCAGGCGGCGTGTAGTGGCGAGCCATGGATTCCCAGGTCGCATCGATCGCCCCCCCCGCCGAAGCAGCGTGGGCCCATACGAAGAGCCCCACCCACAAACACGGGTGAAGGATCCCACCGAGGCTGAAAAGATGGGTTCTCACAGCCACTCCTTTGGATGGACCACTCGCATCACCCACGAAAGGGCCATCGGCCTCGGCAAAAAGCGCGCGTGAAGCCCGGGCTGAAAAAACACGCTTTGCAAGTATAACAATAGGGTTGAATAGTGTCAACCTTCGGCCCAACCACAAGGTTGATAAGTACCCATTCGCTTGTTGTTTAGCGCACCATTGGTGTATGTTGAGAAAAGTATTTCGCTCACCCATGGGCGTACTGTTTTTTCGCTCCCGCAGGGGTCTGCACATGCCCGCCAACCTCCGAGATATCGCTGATTCGGCTGGCGTGTCGATCAGCACCGTCTCCAGGGTTTTGCGTGGAAACACCAATTTTGCGGCCGAGACCGCGGAAAAAGTACGCCGCGTGGCCCAGGAACTGGGATACCGCCCCAATTTGCTGGTGCGCGGCATCCAAACCGGACAAACGCAGACCGTCGGGGTGATGGTTCCGACCTTCAGCGAGTTCTTGGGCCGGCTCGTGTTCGGCATCCACGAACGCCTGGCCACGCGCGGATGGACTCCGATCCTGCTCTGGGGCCAAGAGGGGCTTTGCGAGCTTGAGCAGATCCACCGCCTGGTCGACCGCCGTGTCGATGGCGTGATCCTGTTTCCCAACGAAGACACCGTGCCTGACTCCTACCTCAGCGAGGTCTGGGAGCGCAAGCTTCCCTTGGTGACGGTCGACCGCAAGATGCTTCGAACACACGCGGATTTTGCCGGCACCGACGACCAGTTGGGCGGCAAACTCGCGGCAGAACACCTGCTGGGCCTGGGCCACAGGCGACTGGCCCACCTCAGCGCCAGCCCCTCGATCAGCAGCAGCCGTGAACGCTGGGAGGGCTTTTGCCAGGCGGTCGACAAAGTGCCCGGGGCCCAGACGCTTCATTGCGTGACCGACAGCTTCCACCACGGCCTGCCCGCCGCCGAAGAACTCCTAAGGAGCGATTTTCGCCCGACCGCGATCTTTGCGAGCAACGACTACCTCGCGGCGGCCGCACTCCAGGCCGCCCGGAATCTGGAGCTCCGCGTGCCCGAGGCGTTGTCGGTGGTGGGTTTTGCGGACCTGTCGGTGGCCTCCATGGTGACCCCCGCGTTGACCACCCTGCATCAGGACGCCGAAGACATCGGACGCACGGCAGCGCAGATGGTGCTTGATCGCATCCAAGGCCAGCAGACCAGCGTCACCCCCCAACGGGTGGCGCTCGCCCCAACGCTCATTGTGCGTGATTCAACCGCCGCCCCGCCGGTCCGGGCGTAAGCACCCATTGGGCCTAAAGCGGTTGCGACTCACGCTCCCGGCCCCTGCGGGAACCGGCGGCGACAACCGCCGTGACGCAAAACACAAGATTTTCCGCAAACATATACGAGATATATGCTTACGGTAAATATTGCCATGCTTAAATTCCTACGCGTGGAGAATCATTCAAATTTCTCTTGCGGCGCGGCCTCATCGGCGTTCTAATACTTGCATAGCGTTCTTTATCTAACTGGAAAAGCCCAGTGGCGACCCCGATGGTCTCCGTATAGATCCGGACCGCCGACCATTGCAACGCATTTGAGTGATGGGTTCCGTATTCCCTGCTTGAAACCTTCATTATCTAGCTTTTTAGGAAAGAGAAACCGCGATGACGAAAACGACCTCCCTGATGACAACCACCCGGCCACTGACCAAGATCGCGTGTGCGGCAGGAATCGCCCTGATAACCGCGGGGGGCGCAGAGGCGGGGATCATCAACTTCACAAGCGCCAACGCGCAGGTCGCCACCGTAGATAGCGGCGTGCTGGGGACCATCACCGAGCCAGCAGACAACGCGGTCATTACGTCGCTTACTTACACGGTCAGCGGGTTGACCATCGATTCCGACGGCGTGGAGAACGACACGGCCACCTTCACCATTGACCTCACCGCGACCGGCGGCGGGACGATCAATTGGGATACCAACAATGACGGGATTCGCGAGTTCGACTTTAACAATGGCACATTCACATCTGGTGAGGGAATCACCTTTGGCGCCATCTCGGTCTCAGGTACGGGTTCAGGCGGCTTGGGATATGAGCTGAACAGCGCGGTTTATAATGAGTTGACGGTGCGGCGCAATGGTGGCGATGAAGTATTTACGATCGATGGAGATACCACGGACGAGACTATCACCACCCCTGGTGGCGGTGATTTCCCGGTCGCTCTGAACGACAGCTTTTTCACCTTCGACGTCGGCAACGCCAGCTTGAACCCTATTAACGTCGACTTCACGGTTGATGTCGTCTCTGTCCCCGAACCCGCCAGCCTCGCACTGCTCGGCCTCGGAGCGACTCTCATCGTCGCCCGCCGCCGCAACCGCTGATCGACCGGATGCGGCGACCATGAAACCGCTCTTTTTAAACAAGCCCCGGCCCATCGGCCGGGGCTTGTTGGTTTGTACACGCCCGATCCGACGCTAGGCTCACGCATCAGCATGATCTCGCTGAAGTCATCCATTGCCGCCTTCAAAGCCGCCGCAGCAGCGGGGCCGGCGCATACTGAAAACACCCGGATGGCTGCTTAGCTTTTGTTCGCGGGGTGTTGAGCGATAACCTGGGGTGCACCATGAAAAAACAATGCGTCTCCAGGGGTGGAGATAAGCGCCCCGCTTGACCTCTATGCACTGCGCCGCACATCCCCATCATCCGCCCGCCGCGCCACCGCGCGCGTGTTCAATTGATACTCGGCCAGCGGCTCGGGGCCCAAGCGGTGGCCCGCGGTGTTGAACACCACCGGCCACACGCTTAGCGCCTGCCCTTCAATCACCACCGCCCGCGGGTTGCGCGGGTTCTGATAGGCGCCCGTATTGATGATGATGCGGTCCTGCCCGTCGGGTCCAGCACCCGGGTCGATCCAGATGCCCGCGCGGTGGATGTGGCCAAACACAAAAAACCGGCTCTCGGGGGCAAAGCGCCGGGCAAAGCCCATCGCCCGCTTCGGGATGGTGTGCCAGTAGTACGCTGCTTTCACCAGCTTGCGGGCCAAGGCCGCTTTCTGCCCCAGAGGATGCCGCACCCGATGGGGCACACACCGCGCCAGCACCCCGGGCTTGTGGGGCCGGGTCACAAACTCATCCCACTGAATCACCGAGGCGTGCTTGCACGCCGCCAGCTGCGCGTCGATGTCGCGGGCCTTGCTGGGGTCTAGGCTCATCACCGCGTCGGCATGCAGCCGGGCCATGTGCTTGCCGTGGTCGGTCCAGGGCGAGATCGCGGGGTGCAAGATGTCGCCGTGGGTCAGGAAAACCTCGCGCTGGGCCAGCCGCAGGTAACGGCGGTCGGTCAGCAGCGGGTCGTGGTTGCCGCTGATCAGCGTCACCCGCACGCCGTCGATCTCCGCCAGCCGCAGCAGTTCCATCACCTGCCGCGCCGCAGGGCCACGCAAACGCTCGTCGGCCACCTCGGCCACGTCGCCGTTGATGATCAGCTCGGCGGCCCCCTGCCACAACGGACGAAGGGCCGCGGCCGAGTGCGCACCGCGCCCGGCCTTGGCCAAATGGGTATCCGACAAAATCACGATGCGCCCGTCCGTGACTTCTCTGCCAGCCGCGCCGCGCCGCGGACCGCGGGCCGTGGGCAACGCCGCGCCTTCAGGAGGCGCAAATAGGTTCAGGGGATCGGGTTCAACGCTCACCCGGGTTTATCGGGGGGCACAGGCCGCGGGTTCACCCCAATGCCCGCCAGGCGGGCCTAGGAGGACTCTTTTGCCTCAAAAACCGCTTCGGGATGCGTTGGACACGGATACGCCGCCTCATCCCCCGCATCGGGCGGGTTGTTCAGGGCAAAGCGTTTGATCGGCTGCTTGCCCAAGCGGTGGCCTTTGACCGCGTCGTACTTCACCGGCCACACCTCAAGCCGCTGGCCCTCGATCACCACCGCCCGCGGCCAGCGGGGCATGCGGTAGGCCCCCGTGTTGATCACGTGCCGGCCGCGCCCCGCCTGCGCGTCGGGGTCGTGCCACACCCCCGAACGATGCAAGTGCCCAAAGATGAAAAAACGGCTCCCCGGCGCGTACCGGGCGGCGAAGTCCATCGCCCGCAGGGGTTCGGTGCGCCAGTACCACAGCGCCTTCATCCCCATCACCAACTTTTCGCTCAGCCCCGCGGCGGGCCCGCGCTCGCCTTCTTCTTGATACGCCTCGTCCCACCATTGCCGGGCCGAGGCCTGCTTGGCCGCCACCAGCTTCGCGTCCATGCCCGCCAGCCCCTCGGCCTCCTGCTCGCTCACCACGTCGCGGTGGTGGCGGGTCAGCCGCCCGGCGCTTTCGGCCCAGGGCGCAATGGCAAAATGCAGCGCATCGCCGTGGGTCACAAACACCTCGCCGCCGCGCAAGCGCACAAAGTGTGTGTCGGTCACATAGGGGTCGTGGTTGCCCGCCACCAGGGTCATCCGCACGCCGTCGGCATCGCACAGGTCTTGCAGCTCGGCCACCGCCTCGTCGCTGTCCGCACGCCGCCGGGGATCGCCGTTTTCTGCAGTGTCGCCATTGAAAATCACCCGGGTGGCCCCCTGCCACAGCGGCCGCAAGGCCGCGGGGCTGCCCGCGCCGCGCCCGGCCTCGGCCAGGTGCGTGTCAGACAAAATCACAACTCGGGTCTTCGCGTCGGGCATCGTGGCGGGGTTCGGGGTGGGCTACGAAGTAGCCTAATCGGCACAATCCTCCCTCCAGGTGAGCGTCACCGGCTACCGCCCCCAAAGGCGGGTCAGCACGCGGCCAACCCACCTGCCTTCACTCGCCCAACACCTTTTTGGTCCGCAGCAGGTGGTGATAATGTTGGGCAAAGCGGTGGGCTTCGTCGCGGGCGGCCATGCACAGCTTCAGCCCCAGGTTGGTCTTGCTCAACCGCACCGGCTCGCTCTTTTTCTGCACGTAGATCAACTCCTCTTTCTTCGCCAGGCTGATCACCATCGGCGGCTGCACGTCCATCTCAAACAACGCCTCCTGCGCGGCGTGCAGCTGGCCCAGCCCCCCGTCGATCAAGATCACATCCGGGAACAACTCTTGGCCCTGCCCCGCCTCGCGGTAGCGCCGGCTCACCACCTCGCGGATGCTCGCGTAGTCGTCATTGCCCCCTTTGACCGTGGTGATCTTGTACCGGCGGTACTGGCTCTTCAGCGGCCGGCCGTCCACGAAGCACACCTTGCTGCCCACGGTTTCCCCGCCCTGCAGGTGCGCGATGTCGATGCATTCCAAACACCGGATCTGCTGGCTCATGCCCAGGGTCTTGCGCAGGCTCTCCAACCCCTTCTCGGGGTCCACGTAAAAGCTCTCGCTCTCGGGCTGCCAGTTCTGGCCCGTGGTGCCACGCTCGTCCAGCTTCTCGATGGCCTTGATCTGGTCACGTACCGCCGCGGCTTCTTCGTAGCGCAGCTCGGCGCTGGCCGCCTCCATGTCTTGTCTTAGCTCGCGTAGCATCACGCTGCGTTTGCTTTCCAAGAAACGAATAAAGCGGTCGATGTCCGCCCGGTAGGCCTCTTTGGACACCTTCGCCCCGCAGGGCGCGCTGCACTGCTTGATGGGGTACAGCAAACACGGACGGAAAAACCGCCGCTTCTCGTCGCCGTCGTGGATCTCCAGGTGACAAGTGCGGAACTTGAAGACTTTCTGAAGCAGCGCCACCGACTCGCGCAGGGCGTACACGCTGGTGAACGGGCCAAAGGTCTTGGCCCCGCGGTAGGCCTCGTCGGTCAGGTTCCGCGTGATGAACACCCCCGGAAAATCATCGCGGACCGTGATCACCAAATAAGGAAACGTCTTGTCGTCGGTCAGCCGCGCGTTGAAACGCGGGTGGATGTCCTTGATCAAGCGGTTCTCGGTCAGCAGCGCCTCCCACTCGCCCTCGCAGGAGATCACATCGAAGTCCACGATCAAGTCGAGCATCGGCTGCTTCTTGGGCCCCAGATCCGCCGAGGGCACGAAGTAGGACGACACCCGGTTGGGCAGCACCGACGCCTTGCCCACGTAGACCACCACCCCCGCGGAGTCCTTCATGAGATAGACCCCCGGGACCTTGTCCAGGCCCCGGGCCTTCTTCAGCAGCCCATCAAGTCGTTCGCGGTCTTTCGCCATGCCCCCGCAGTGTAGGAGCCACCCAAGCCGCCGCGCACAACCGCGCCCAACGCCCCCGCCGGTATCCTGCGGGGGTGCGTCGCCACCCGGTCCAGATCGAACTCCGCCCCGAGCGGATCCTCATGGCCATCGAGCTGCTCATCGAGCGCATCGACTACCGCCTGCCCGGCCGCGGGCTGGGCCAGACCGCCCGTGACCTGCGGGCCGTGGCGGGCCACGCCATCACCCTGTCCGCCGACATTCAGAAGCCTTACCTGGGCATGCGCATCGCCAGCGGCGGGCTGCTGGTGGGCATGGGCGTGGTCGTCATCAAGTTCACCATCGGCATGACCGCCTTTTACAAAAACGACGCGGACATCTGGTCGGTGCTGGAGGGCATCGAAGCGGCGATCAGCACGCTGGTCTACCTCGGCCTCGCGTTTGCCTTCCTGTTCACCGTGGAAGTGCGGATGAAGCGTCGCCGCGTGCTGGCGGCCATGCAAGAGCTTCGGGCCCTGGCCCACGTGCTGGACATGCACCAGTTTTCCAAAGACCCCGAACGGCTGATCCACCGCGAGCTGCTCGCCAGCGAGCCCGGCGTCGACGCCGATGGCGCAGCACTGTCGCCCTTTCTCACCGGCCGCTACCTGGACTACTGCAGCGAGTTGCTCTCGCTCACCGGCAAAGTGGCGGCGCTCTACGCCCGCAACGTACAGGACAGCGTGGTGCTCGACGCGGTCAACGAGATCGAAGGCCTCACCAACGGGTTCGCCCGCAAGATCTGGCAAAAGATCATGATCCTCGACAGCGTGGTGGCGTCACGCCCGCACAGCGACCAAGGCCCCGGACCGTCCGCCGGGTAAGCGGCCTGCCCCCCGCCCGCGGCAAACGGTCGTTTTTTCCGCGTTTTCGTGGCAACGCCCGCCGTTACACTCGTGTCATGAGCGACTCCGCGACACCCTCCGATGTGCCGTCCGCCCCCGCGCCCGAACCCGCGCCGGCTGCCGCGGCGCCCGCTCCAGCCAAGCCCAGCAAGCCCGCCAAGCCCAGCAAAGCACCCAAGCCCAAGAAGGCCCCCAAGCCCATCCGCCAGGTCGTCTTCCACACCTACCCCAAGCTCATTTTCGCCTGGCCCATCATCGCCATCGGCTTCGTGCTTTGGCCGCTGGTCGGCACCTGGGGCTTCAGCCCCGAGGTTTGCGGCTGGGTTTTTCTGGGCGTCATCACCCTCACACTGCTCACCCTGGGCATCGACCTGGAGCGCGACCACGCGGTCTTCTGGGCGGTGGTCTTCCTCGCCTTCTTTTTCCTGGGCAAATGGCTGGACGCAAGCTTCGACAAGTTCACGCTCCTTGGCGACGTGTACCGCGTGCTCGCCGACCTCGACGTGAACTACTCCCCGTCACTGGGCATCGCGCTCAGCCTCATGCTGCTGCCGCCCTACCTGGTCATGCTCGTCTACGCCCGGCTGCAACACCGCTGGCGCATCACCCACAACGAATTCGAACACTACAGCTGGGGCCGGGCCGACGACTCACTCGCACGCGGAGCCAAGCGCGTGCGCAGCACCTACCCCGACCTGCTTGAACTGCTGCTGTGCGGCGCCGGCACGCTGGTGGTGTACTCGGCCACAGGCCGCACCGAACTGCGACGCATCCCCCACGTGCCGATGATTTTCCGCGTGCGCAAGCGCATCAACCTGCTGCTGGAATCCACCGCCGTCACCCACCACCACGACGACGTGCTGGCCGACGAACTGGACGACGAAGGCGAAGGCAGCGACGCCCCCGACGCGCAGCACGCCAACGGACCCGGCCAGCGGAGCGGAAACGAGCCGCTTTAATCGGACCCCACCCCCGCAAAGCCCAAACACATCTGCTATACTTATAAAGTCCTTCAGAACCGCGGACGATGAAGCCCGCGGCGGAACAGGTGTTTCCTATTCACCTTTTCTGATTTGTCTGTGGGGCATTAGCCCTCCCCGAGTAAGCCCGTTCGCCGCCTGTGGTTCCCCAGGTTTTTCTGGCAACCCGTGCGACGCACCGCTCATACCGGTCTTCATCCATCACTGTTCTGCCCTTGGACGCTCGGCGTCCGCACGGGACGGTGCACCCCGACGCAAGGCGTCTGGCCAGCAAACCCCAGAACCTTCGGTGTTTTAAGACCCACGGGATAACCGCCGCATGGCCTCCATCCAACGATTTGCGCGGGGGGACCGCGTGGTCCACCCCAAACGCCCCGAGTGGGGCACCGGCATCGTCCGGCAGCTGAAAGCCACCGCCTCTGGCCCCAACGGCCGAGCGCAAAAGCTCACGATCGATTTTCCCAACCGCGGCCGCGTGGTCATCGACACCTCCGTTGTTTCATTGCAACCCGGCCACACGGGACCACCGCGTCCCGGATCCGCCGCAACATCACCCCCTCCCGCGCAGGCCCCGCGCCCCGCGCCTTCCCCCAAGGATTCCCCCACCGTGTCAAGCACATCGACTTCTGCCGGCTGGCTCAACGACCTCGAAGGTTCAACCAGCAAAAACGAGCTCTGGGACCTGCCCGACGAGCTCACCAACCCTTTCGCCTCGATCAGTGAGCGCCTGCAAGCCACGCTGGAAACCTACAAGTATTCCACCGAGCCCCGCTCGCTCTTCGACTGGGCCGTGCGCCAAACAGGCCTGAACGACCCCTTAAGCAAATACAACCGCCACGAGCTCGAGCAAGCCTTCCCACGCTTCGCCCGCGACCGCGACGCCCACCTCCGCGACATGGTCCGCCAGATCAAACGCGCCGACGGCTACGCCATCCTCAAAGAAGCCGGCAAAGGTCTCTTCCCCGCCGGCCGCTCGGCCCTGGACCGCGCCATCCGCGCGTGACCGCGCCCGCCCCCGGAGTTTGAACCGCCAAGACGCCAAGCAAGACACGCGGCGTGACGAGAACGGTTGAGAGGCGTCATCTCCACGGCGGGAATGAGATCCACGGGCAGCGGATTCGCATTGAAGAATCAAATCACTTGGCAATCGCCTGCAAAAACGCGAAGTCTGTGTCTGCGCCGACCTTGGTGACCTTGGTTTTGCTTAGCCTTTTTGGCGTCTTGGCAGTTCAAACCCCCACCCACGGCACCGCTTAAACTTGCGGCCATGCCTGCGACCCCCGCCCAGCAACAACGCGCCCATTTCCTGCGCACCGAGCTTTCCCGCCACAACGCGTTGTACTACGCCGGCGGAACGCCCGAGCTCAGCGACGCCGACTTCGACGCCCTGCTGCGCGAACTGCAAGAACTCGAAGACGCCCACCAAGATCTACACACCCCCGATTCGCCCACGCGGCGTGTGGGCGGCGCCCCGATCGACCACTTCGTCACCGTCGAGCACACCGTGCCGATGCTGTCGATCGACAACACCTACAACCAAGACGAACTCCGTGCCTGGTACGACCGCACCGTCAAAGCCCTGGGCTTGGAACCCGACGACGGCCCCGCCGCAGGACTCTTCGCCGCACGCCAAGCAGCCAGCCCCGGCGCCCCGGCCCTGCGCACCGAACCCAAAGTCGACGGCGTGGCCCTCTCGCTGACCTACGAAAACGGCCAACTCATCCGCGGCGTCACCCGCGGCGACGGCCGCCGCGGCGACGACATCACCCACAACATCCGCACGGTCACCGCCATCCCCACCACGCTCAAGGGCGCGCCGGACCACACCCCCGCCACCCTCGAAGTCCGCGGCGAGATCTTCATGCCCAACGCGGTCTTTGCCGCGCTCAACGCGCGCCGCCTGGCCGCAGAAGAAGAGCCCTACGCCAACCCCCGCAACTGCACCGCGGGCACCCTCAAGCAGAAAGACCCCGCCAAGGTCCACGGCGGGCTCGAAGTCTTCATCCACAACCTGGGCGTGTGGGAACCGGGCCCCGACGGCCCCGCGGCGCCCACCACCCAGTCCGGCTTCTTCGCCGCCGCCACCGACCTGGGCCTGCCGGTCAACCCCGACGCGCACGACGCGGCCACCTTCGACGACGCCTGGGACCACGTCCAGGCCTTCAACGACAAACGCCACACCTTGGATCACGCCACCGACGGCATGGTCGTCAAGCTCGACGATCATCTTCAGCACGCCGCCCTGGGCACCACCTCCAAGTCGCCACGCTGGTGCATCGCCTTCAAGTACGCCGCCGACCGAGCCGCCACCAAGCTGCTCGACGTCAACTGGCAGGTGGGCAAAACCGGCAAGCTCACGCCCCGCGCCACCATGGAACCGGTGCTGCTCGCGGGCACCACCGTCACCCACGCCAGCCTGCACAACCACGGGGAGGTTCTGCGCAAAGACATCCATCTCAACGACACCGTCGAGATCGAAAAAGCCGGCGAGATCATCCCCCAAGTCGTCCGCGTGCTGCCCGCCAAACGCCCCGCCGACGCCACGCCCATCGCCGCGCCCGCGCAATGCCCCGACTGCCAAACCCCCGTCGAGATCGAGCAAGACACCCGCCGCCTCAACGAACACGCCGTCTACGCCCGCAAGATCGCGCGCGACATCGACAAAGCCAAAAAAGAAGCCCGCGCCCCGCGCGACGCCTCCCAGTACGACGAAGCATTCGGCCCGCCCCCCGCGCCACTGGGCCCGCTGGACGAAACCGCCCGCTACTGCCCCAACCCCGCCTGCCCCGCGCAGCTGCGCGAGCGCCTCACCCACTTTGTGGGCCGCAACCAGATGGACATCGACGCCCTGGGCGAGAAGACCGTGCACCAGCTCGTCGACGCAGGCCTGCTGACCAACCTGGGCGACATCTTCCGCCTGCACCAGCACCGCGATGCCATGCTTCAACTCGAACGCATGGGGGATAAAAAAGTCGACAACCTCATCGCCGGTGTCGAAGCCGCCAAGTCGCGTGGCCTGCGTCGGGTGCTCGCGGGCCTCACCATCCGCCACGTCGGATCCGGCGGCGCCATGCGTTTAACCCAAGCCTTTCCTGACATTGACCAGCTGATGCAAGCCAACGAAGAGACGCTGGCGGACATCGACGACGTCGGGCCCATCACCGCCCAAAGCGTCCGCCACTTCCTGGACAGCGACGTGGGCCGGGCCACCCTCGAAGACCTGGGCCGCGAAGGCGTGGACCTCACCGAAGCGATCGCCGCCCCGCCGCCCGAGGCCGCCGACTCGCCTTTCAACGGCAAAACCATCGTCATCACCGGCACGCTCGAACACTGGTCCCGCAGCGACCTCAAAGCCCACCTCGAAACCCTGGGCGCCAAGGTCTCGGGCAGCATCAGCAAAAACACCGACTTGCTCATCGCCGGCACCAAGGCCGGCAGCAAACTCACCAAAGCCCAGTCGCTGGGCGTCGAAGTCTGGGACGAAGCCAAAGTGAAGGCCACACTGGAAGCCTAACTGGAAGGCCTGCTTGAAAGCCGAGCCGGACAACCTCACACCAAGGCGCCAAGAAAAACCGACTGATCCACCCGGCCCGGCCAAGCCGCGTCCAAAGCGACCCGAAACGGCAACCCGCGACCCCAGAAAGAACCCAAAGGCGGCGACACCCCACCCACTCAGCATTTTTTGTCTTCCTTGTCTTCTTTGTCTTCCTTGGCGTCTTGGCGTCTTGGCGTCTTGGCGTAAAAGAAACCGAGATACCCCCGCCCCGCGCCCCCTGCCCCCGCGTCAACCGCGAACCCGATCCCATCGCGTAGACTCAAAGCCTTCCTGGCGGAGTCTGTCCCGTGCCCGAGATCTACATCTGCACCTCGATCGAGATCGACGGCCCGATCCCCGGGCCTCACTCCATCCGCAGCCTCGGTTCGGCCGCCTTCGACCGCCAAGGCGAACTGCTCAGCAGCTTCAGCGTCAACCTGCGCCCGCTCCGCAAGGCCCGGCCCCACCCCGAGATCTTGGCCCGCTGGAAATCCATGCGCGAGGCATGGGCCGTGGTCACCTACGAGCCCGAAGCCCCGGGACCGGCCATGCGCGAATACCGAGACTGGCTCCAAAACCTGCCGGCCCAAAAAGTTTTCGTCGGCTACCCCGCCGCGGAGCCCTTTATGTTCGTCGAGTGGTACCTGCAGCACTTCACCAACGGCAGCCCCTTTCGCCGCGCCGCGTTGGACCTTCGATCCTACGCCATGGCCCTGCTGCAACGCCCATACCACCACACCAACACGCGCCACATGCCCGAGGCCTGGTTGAAAGACCACCCCCCGCGCACCTACGTCGCGCTTGACGACGCCATCAGCGTCGGCCGCCTGCTGTTCTCACTCCGTGCCGCCCGTGCAAAGCTGCCGCCCATCCAAGGCCCGCACGACGATCGCCTGCCCGATCTGATCGATCCCTAAGAACGTGCATGCCTGCGCCTGGATCAGTCCGCGTGGCCCAAGTCGATCACGACCGCGCTGGGTTTGAACCCGATGCGGTGGGCGTTGACCTCAAGCCGTCCAAGTGTTTTCGCAGCGTCAATGTGGCCGCCGCTGTACACCTGCCACGGGCCCATCGCCTCGGGCCCGGTCCCCAGGCGATAAGCCAATGAGGCGCCCGGGGTGGCGCTCTCCACCGTGAAACGGCAAACGACTTCCCCCCCGGCAAGCTCGACCGCCGCGTGCTGAACCACCGCCGCCGCGGTCAGGGGCTGCTCGCCATCGGGCGTCCACAGGTGCTCACGCACCAGCTTGGTCTCAGGCAACACAAAGCCCAGGTCGCCGGTGTCCACCATCCACGCCTCCACACGCTCGCGCATCGCCGCGATCCGCACCGCGTGGGCCGGATCCGAAGCAAGGTTGCGCACCTCCCACGGGTCGTTCTGGGTGTCGTAGAACTCTTCGATGGGCCGGCGTGTGGCGGCCATCTGCCACTGCTCGGCGGTGGCGTCCCCAGACGTACGCAGGGCATACAGGTCGTGGGTCATCGGCAACTGCTCGCGGAAGGCGTTGGCGATGATGTACGGCTGATCGGTCACATAGTTGCGGAGGTAGCGGTAACGCCCGTCGCTCACGCTGCGCACCCCGTCGTAGGCCGCGTCAAACCGGTCGGCATGGGTGTAGGCGTGGCCGCGCTGGTAACCGTCGCGCTCGCGTGCAAACGCCCCCAAAAACGGCGTGCCATCCAGACGCGGGTCGGGATCCACACCCGCCAGCGAAAGAATCGAAGGGCCGAAATCCACAAAGCTCACCACACGATCATCGGCGGTGCCCGCCCCCCGACCATCAGGAAAACGCACCACCAGCGGCACCCGCGAGCCCGTGTCGTAACACGAGCGCTTGCCGCGCGGCAGCCCCACCCCGTGGTCAGAGAAAAACATCACCACCGTGTTGTGCAGCTTCCCCGCGTCTTCCAGTTCTTGAACACGCTCGCCCACCCACTGGTCCAGGGTCGCGATGTTGTTGTAAGTGCGTGCCACCGCATCGCGCACCGCCGGGGTGTCGGGGTAAAACGGTGGGATCGTCACCGCCTCGGGCGCGACCACTTCGGGCTGTGGTGTCGCGTTGGGAAACGCCTTGCTCTCGTGTGTGCCCCCGAAGTTAAACACCGCGAAAAACGGCTGATCGTCTGACCCATCACGCCAGTGGGCCGAGCTGCTGGTTTGGTCCCACACCCCCACCGGTTGATAGAACTGGTAGTCCTTCTTGCTGTTGTTCGTGCAGCGATAACCCGCCACCCGCAGGTGCTCGGGGAAGCAGCGCACAAACGCCGGGGGCACGGCCTCATAGGGCGGGATGTCGTCGTACGCGGTGGGGTCCTGCCGCAGGGCCGCGTTGCTGGGGCGCACATTGCGCATGTGCATCGAGCCGATCCGCGTGGCATACATGCCCGTGATCAGCGACGAGCGGGCGGGCGCACACACCGGCGAGCTGGCGAACGCGTTGTCATAGCGCACCCCCTCGTGGGCCAAGCGATCGATGTTCGGCGTCGCCACCGTAGGGTCGCCATAACACGGCAGCCACGCGCTCATGTCCTCGGCCACCAGCCACACCACGTTGGGGCGTGACTCGTCAGCCGCCGCCCGCGCCGCGGTGCCAACGCCCAGCAACACCACCGCCATCAAGCCATACACCACGTTCTTCATCGCAACACCCTTCGTATTCAGTCCATCCATCGCAAAACACCGCAAAGCCCCCAAACACCCACACATGCCCCCACACGCCCCCCCCACACAGCGACGATACCCCTTTCTGCCCCGCGCTGTTCATCGCCCCGAGACAGGCTTAACGCCCCTCATCCTTTCGCCCATGGCCGCCCCCCCCATCAAGTATCGGGAAAACACCCACGCTTTTCCGGAGCAAGATCTGTACCGCGAAACAGGCGCTTCACCAAGCCTCAACAACAACGTGATTTTCTCAGTTAATCCTTGTCTGAATCGAGAGATGCATTACAATTCTTCTGTCTTGACTATTTGGTCCTCTTTCTTTTCTCTTCGGATTTCTTGTCCATGAAACGCGCCTCCACTTGTATCGCCAGTTTGTTGGC
>JALZVY010000211.1 GCA_023300125.1 Phycisphaera sp. | reverse complement strand
CCCGCCGCGGCCACGGCGATGGCCACCCACGCGGCGCCGATGGCCATGAAATACAGCGGCACCGATCCCAAAGCGCCGTAAAGCGCTACGAAACCTAAAAGAAACACCGACAGCGTGATCGAGCTAAACGCCCGGGTGAGCCAGCGCAGTGGCGCGGGCAGCGCCAGGTCGGCCTGCTTGATGCGTTTGTACTTCGCACTCATGGCGGAGGGATCGTGGGAATAGGAGGGGGGGAGCCAGGGCTGGCCGAGTCGATCACTATAGGGCGCTCCGCGCCACGCGGCGGGGGCTGCCTTGGATCCGTAGACTTATTAAATGCCCCAGATTCTTCCGCTTTTTCTGCTTGCCCTTGGCGGCGCCGCAGGGGCCCTCTCGCGCGTGGGGCTGGCTGCCGCGGTGCAGCGCTGGCACGGCGGGCCCTGGCCGCTGGGCACCTTCGCGGTCAACGCACTGGGCTGTCTGCTGTTCGGGCTCATCGCCGGGGCCGCCGCCGCCTCGGGCCGCTGGTCGCCCGCGGTCACGGCGGCGCTTTTGGGCGGTTTTTGCGGGGCCTTCACCACCTTCTCCACCTTCGCCCACGACGCCCACCGCGTGGCCACAGCCCAGGGCCTGCTGCAGGCCGGCGGGTTGATGGCCGCCCACATGGTCGTGGGCGTTTTGCTTATGGTCGCCGGGCTGTGGGCCGGCGGGCGCTTGGCGGCGTAAGGGGCTGATACGTGCGGGCATAAAAAAGAACGCCGGTGTGGTTTTCGCCCCGGGGCCGGGCGAAACCGCCGCATCACCCATGTCCCGCGCGTCCCGCGGGGGCCCACTGGGGCTGACTGGGTCCCTGCTTCCAGGGCCACGCCCTGAAAGGCCCGCCATCCCGGCGGGCGCTCTTTTTAAGCTCTGGCCCCCACCGCCTCACGCCTGGGCCGCGGCCCGCACTCAGGCCCGCACGGGTGCCCGCCCCGCACCTGCCCACGGCCCCCGTCACAGCCGCCCCAGAACGCCCCACAACGGCTATCCTTCAGGGTTCACCGCAGACCGCGCCCCCCGAGCGCCCCCCCCGAGCGCAACCCCGACCGACCCCGACCGCCCGAGCCCGCCGCATGCCCTCCACCGCCTCCCCGACGACCTCCGACCGCAAGGCCCGCAAAAACGCCGTCATCCGCTTCGCCGGCGACTCGGGCGACGGCATGCAGCTGGCGGGCACCCAGTTCACCGACACCTCGGCGGTCATGGGCAACGACGTGGCCACCCTGCCCGACTTCCCCGCCGAAATCCGCGCCCCCGCGGGCACCGTCGCGGGCGTCAGCGGGTTTCAGATCAACTTCGCCAGCGAAAACATCTACACCCCCGGCGACGTCGTGCACGCGCTGATCGCCATGAACCCCGCCGCGTTCAAGGCCCACATCGCCGACGTCGAGCCCGGGGGCATCGTCATCGTCAACGAAAGTGAATTCAGCAAAACCAACCTGAAAAAAGCCGGTTACCCGCTGATCGAAGGCACCAAGGACTACCAAAACCCCTTGGACGCCGACATCTACAACCAGCAATACAAGCTGGTCAAGGTGCCCATCACCAAGCTCAACCAAGAAGTGCTCAAAGAGTGCGGCCTCAACCCCAAAGGCATCTCGCGCTGCCGCAACATGTGGGCGCTCGGGCTCGTCTACTGGCTGTTTGAGCGCTCGCTCGACACCACCGCCGATCATCTCAACAACTACTTCGGCAAAAAGAAAAACCTTCCCGCCGTGGCCCAGGCCAACGTGCGGGCTCTGCGCGCCGGCTACGACTTTGGCGAAACCGCCGAGCTGTTCCCCGTGACCTACCGCGTGGAGCAGGCCCAGATCAAGCCCGGCACCTACCGCAAGATCATCGGCAACGAAGCGCTCGCCATGGGCCTGGTCACCGCCGGGCAGCTCAGCAAAAAGAACGTGGTGTACTGCAGCTACCCCATCACGCCCGCCAGCGACGTGCTGCACTTTTTGGCCCCGCAAAAGCACTACGGCGTGAAAACCGTGCAGGCCGAAGACGAGATCGCCGCCTGCTGCGCCGCCATCGGGGCCAGCTTCGCCGGCCAACTCGCGGTCACCGGCACCAGCGGCCCCGGTCTCGCGCTCAAAGGCGAAGCCATGGGCCTAGCGGTCATGACCGAACTGCCGCTGGTCATCGTCAACGTGCAGCGCGGCGGCCCCAGCACCGGGCTTCCGACGAAGACCGAGCAGAGCGACCTGCTGCAGGCCCTTTACGGCCGCAACGGCGACTGCCCCATGGTCGTGCTCGCCCCCCAAAGCCCCGGCGACTGCTTCACCATGGCCATCGACGCCTGCCGTATCGCCATGCAGCACATGGTGCCCGTGCTGCTGCTCACCGACGGCTACATCGCCAACGGCAGCGAGCCCTGGCCCGTGCCCGCAGCCGAAGACTTCGAGCCCATCACCATCACCCACCCCGCGGCGACCGGCCCCGACGCCGAGGCGTTTCTGGCCTACGCCCGCGACGAAAAGCTCGCCCGACCTTGGGCCGTGCCCGGCACCGCCGGCCTCGAGCACCGTCTGGGCGGTCTCGAAAAAGAAGCCAACACCGGCAACGTCAGCTACGACCCGCAAAACCACCAGACCATGACCCGGCTGCGGGCCGAAAAAGTCGCCAAGGTCGCCGACTTCATCCCCGAGCTTGAAGTCAACGGCGACGCCACCGGCGACCTGCTGGTCTTGGGCTGGGGCGGCCCCTACGGCGCCATCACCACCGCCGTGAACCAGGCCCGCGACGCAGGCAAAAACGTCAGCAGCGTGCAGCTACGCCACATGAACCCCATGCCCAAAAACCTGGGGGCCATTTTGAAGAACTTCAAGCAGGTCTTGCTTCCCGAAATCAACGACGGCCAACTCCGCGGCATCCTCCGCGGCAAGTTCTTGATCGACATCAAGGG
>JALZVY010000210.1 GCA_023300125.1 Phycisphaera sp. | reverse complement strand
GGGCTGTGCGGGGTGGGGCGGCGGGCGGCACGCGGCCCATGCCCGGGGCTTCCACGCCGCCTGCGGCGGGTAGGCAAGCGCGTGCGTCGTTACCCTGTCGCGTGTGAACGATACGCAGATCATCGAACCGGGCGCGACGTTGGGCATGCTGGGCGGGGGGCAGCTGGGGCGCATGTTTGTCGACGCGGCGCATGCGCTGGGCTACCGGGTGCACGTGCTGAGCCCTGACCCCGACGGGCCTGCGGGCCAGGTGGCCGACGAGCACACCGCGGCGGACTACGGCGACCTCGTGGCGGTGGAGCGCTTCGCGGCCTCGGTGGCGGCGGTGACCTACGAGTTTGAGAATGTGCCCGCGGCGTGCGCGGCGGCGTGTGCGGCCCACGGCCCGGTGCGGCCGGGGCAGCAGGTGCTGGCGGTGGCGCAGGACCGGGTGCGCGAGAAGACGACGCTGCGCGACTTGGGGGTGCCGGTGGGGCCGTTTGCTGCGGTGACGAGCTTGCCGGAGTTGGAGGCCGCGGTGGCTCAACTCGGCTGCCCGTCGGTGCTCAAGACCGCGGGCGGGGGCTATGACGGCAAGGGCCAGCGGGTGCTGCGGTCCGCGGCGGACGTGACCTATGCGTGGGAGGACCTGGGCCGGGTGCCGTGCATCTTGGAGGCTTTCGTGGACTTCGAGCAAGAGGTCAGCGTGGTGGCGGCCCGCGGGGTAGACGGCACCACGGTGTGCTATGGGCCGATTGCCAACACCCACCGCAACCACATCCTGGATGTGTCGGTGGTGCCTTCGGGGGCGACGGCGGAGGTGGAGACTCAGGCCGTGGCGATCACCGAAAAGATCATGGACGGGTTGGACGTGGTGGGGGTGTTGTGTGTGGAGTTTTTCCAGATCCGCGACGGGGCCCAGAAGACCGGCGAGGACCCCGCGCGGGGGCGCATGCTGGTCAATGAGTTGGCTCCACGGCCGCACAACTCGGGGCACTTGACCCTCGATGCGTATGCGGTGAGCCAGTTTGAGCAGCAAGTGCGCACCGTTTGTGGCCAGGCCCCGCCGCCTGCGGGAGCCCGGGGCCCTGCGGCGATGGCGAACCTGCTGGGGGATCTGTGGCCCGCGGCAGAGCCGGGCGAGCCGGCGTGGAGCACGCTGGGGGCGCACGCGGCGGACACGGACTTGCGGCTTCATTTGTATGGCAAGGCCCAGGCGCGGCCGGGGCGGAAGATGGGCCACCTCACGGCCTGTGCCCGCACGCCGCACGAGGCGATCCGCGACGCGGTTGAGGCGCGGGCACGGCTGGCGCCCGCGGCGCGGGTCGCTCCGGATTGATGGGGTGTCGTACGCGGCGGGCGATTCAGCCCGGCATCGATGCGGCGGCTGGGCGGCGGCCCGCCAGCAGGGTGAGGTGGTCGTTGCCGCGGTGGAATTGGGCGTGGGTGCTGAACGCCACCTCAGGGAACATCGCGTGGTAGGCGCTGTCGGGGCGGCGGGTCCAGCGTGGTTGCTCGGCCGGGTCGCCGGTGGTGTCGATCACGATCAGCAGCCCGCCGGGCTTGAGCACCCGGCGCAGCTCGGCGACTGCGCGGTCCAGGTTGTGGCCGCGTAACCCGCCGAGCACCAGCGAGACGTGCACGACGTCAAAGTGGTGGCGAGCTGCGGGCGTCACGCCGTTGGGTGCGTGGGCGAACTTGGCGTGGGCGGTGGCGGTGGCTTCGCGGATCAGCGGCATCGACACGTCGACCCCCAAGGCGTGCCCGCCCGCGGCCCGGGCCAGGCGGTCGGTCTCTTGGCCGGCTCCGCAGCCGTAGTCGAGGACCTGCGCGCCCGGGGCGAAAGCGCATGCGGCGATGAGCGCGTCTACGCGGTCGGCGAAGGGCCCGGCGTTGGGGGTGGACCACTGGCTGGCCAGCTGCGCTCCGGGGCATGCGGCGACCGGGTCGGCCAGGTTGGCGTGGTGCTGGTGATAGTGGTCCAGGTCAGACATGGTGTTGCAGCTAGAATTGCTGAAAAGGGGGGAGATGCCCCGCGTGGAGGCATCATGATTCACCTAAGACATTACGCCTGCGGGCAGGGGTAAGTTGCTAAGGGTTCCCCCTCGTTACGTTGGGGGGGTGTTGGGGGTGGTGAGGCGTCTACCATGGCGTTGCTTCCCGCCTGTTTGACCTGTCGCCTGCTCACCAGTTGCCCTTCATGCACCACGATGCCCCGCCCTCTGAGCCTTCCGAGCCCGAAGACGCTGCGGATCGACACGAACAAGTCGTGGATTCGCCGTCCTCTGGGCCGTCCGGAGGGGGGCTGGTGATTCGGCGTCTGGTGGTGATGGTGGTGTTGTTGGGCGTGGCCGGGGCGGCGGCGTACATGCTGCATGCCGCCCGTCCGCGCGTGGCCGAGCGTTCGGCGGATTCGGTGCGGCCGGTGGTGCAGAGCTTTGTGGCTCAGCGTGTGCCCGTGGCCCAGGCCTGGAGCGGCCAGGGCACGGCGCGGGCGCTGCATTCCGCCGACGTGCCGGCACGGGTGGCCGCGACGGTGGTGGGGCCCGCCGCCGCGGTGCGTCCGGGCACGCGGGTGACCCTGGGCCAGGTGTTGGTGCAGTTGGACGAAGAGGAATTTGTGCGCCGGGCCGAGGTGGCCCGCCAGCGCATGCGCGAGATTGATGCGTCGCTGGCCCAGCTGGAGGTCGAGCAGAAGCGCATGGCCGAGCGCACGGCGCTGGACGACAGCGACGTGGCGATGGCCCGCACCGAGTTTGATCGGCAAACCCGTCTGCACGAGCGCGGGGTGACCACGGAACAAGACATCGACGTGTCGCGGCGGATTTTGATTGCCGCCCAGCGCTCGGAGCTGGCCACCCGGCAGGCCGCGGAGCTGATCGGCCCGCGCCGCCGACAGCTTGAGGCGCTGCGCGCCGGGCAGGAAGCCCAGGAAAAGCTGGCCGAGCTCGACCGTCAGCGGGCGACCATCAACAGCCCGTTGGCCGGGGTGGTGCAAGCCCTGGACGTGGAGGTGGGCGAGAGCGTGGCAGTGGGCCAGCGCGTGGCACGCGTGGTGGCGCTGGACCGTGTGGAGGTGCCCGTGTCCCTGCCCGCGGCCGCCGCGGGATCGGTGGCCGTGGGTGACACGGTGACCCTGTGGACGGCAGGATCCGAACTTTCGGCGTGGGAAAGCACCGTGCTCCGCGTGGCGCCCGAGCAAGACACCGCCACCCGCACACTCACGGTGTACGCCGAGGTCTCGTCTGCCGACGACGGCACCCCGCCGCCTCCGCCGGGTGTGTTTTTGGATGCTCGCGTGCAGACCGCTGACGCCCAGCTGCGCTGGGTGGTGCCGCGGCGCTCTCTGCGCGAGGGCCGCGTGCAGGTGATCGTCGATGGCCGGCTGGTGAGCCGCGCAGCCCAGGTCGCGTTTTACGTCAACGCTGTGCAGCCGGCCCTGGGTATTGCCGACGACCAGTGGGCGGTGATCGATGAGGTGCTTGCGCCCGGCGACCGGGTGCTGATTGATGCCGCCAACCGGCTGCCCGACGGCACCGAGGTGCTTGACGCCGCCGGTACGCCGACCGATACGCCACCGGTCGCCCCGGCCTCGGACGACGACGCGGATGCTGGCGTGCGGGGGGCAGGCGCGTGAGCCCGGCCCAATTTGGACTGCGCAATCCGGTGCCGGTGAACCTGCTGATGGCTGCGATTCTTATCGCGGGCCTCATCGCGGCGCTGGGGCTGCGGCGCGAGTTCTTCCCCGAAAGCGACCCGGACACCGCGACGCTGAGCATGCCCTACCCCGGGGCCACGCCCGACGAGGTGGAAGACGCGCTGGCGATCAAGGTCGAAAATGCCCTGGCGGACTTGGACGAGATCGACGAGCTGAGCACGACCTTGGCCGAGGGCGGCGGTGCCATCGCCATCACGTTCCGCGAAGGGGTTGACTCGGGCAAAGCGCTGGACGAGGTGGAGCGGGCCGTGGACGCGCTGCGCGACCTGCCCACCGAAGCCGAAGAAATCACCGTGCAGCTGCTGGAGCCGCGCCTGCCGGTCATCCGCGTGGCGGTGTTTGGGCCGCTGGACGAAGCGGTGATGAAAGACCTGATCCGCGGGGTACGCGACGACCTGGACAGTTTGCCGGGCATGGGTGAGGTGCTCATCGACGGGGTGCGCGATTATGAAATGTCGGTCGAGGTGCGCCGCGAAGCCGTGGCCGCCCACGGGCTGAGCCTGCCCGAGGTGGCGCAGTCGATCCGTGCGGCGATGAGCCAGACGCCCGGGGGCACGGTCAAGGGGGCCGCGGGCAACGTGAAGGTGCGCACGGTGGGGGTGCCCGAGCAAGCCGATGCGATCCGCGGCATCGTGCTGCGCTCCGACGCCCAGGGCCGAACACTGACCGTCGGCGACGTGGCCCGTGTGAACGCGGGCTTTGTCGAAGACCGCGTGGTCAATCGCTTCAACCGCCAGCCCGCCGCGGTGCTGACCGTGTTCAAGGTCGGCGCCCAAGACATCGTGGACATGGCCAACAAGGTGCGCCGCTATGTCGCGGGCCGGCGGGGCGAGGCCTTCGACGGCGGCGGGGCGGTGATGAAGCAGGCCTGGGATCTGGGGCGAAACTCGCCCACACCGCTGCCGCCGGGCGCGTCGATCCAGAGCACCAGCGACCTGGCCCGCTTTGTCGAGGGGCGGCTGGATCTGCTGGTGCGCAACGCCGGCTACGGCGGGGTGCTGGTGTTTGCCACGCTGCTGATCTTCCTGAACTGGCGGGTGGCGTTGTGGGTGGGCGTGGGCCTGGCCTTGGCCCTGCTGGGCACGCTGGTGCTGATGGCGGCGCTCGACGTGACCCTGAACCTGTTGACGATGTTTGGCCTGATTGTGGTGCTGGGCCTGCTGGTGGATGACGCGATCGTGGTGGCCGAGAACATCCAGGCCCGCCACGACCGCGGCGAGTCGGCCTTCGACGCCGCGGTGCACGGCGCCGCCCAGGTGGGCTGGCCGGTGGTGGCCACGGTGCTCACCAGCGTGGTGGCCTTTGCCCCGCTGACGTTTATCAAAGGGCAGATCGGCACCTTGCTGGGGGCCCTGCCGATCGTGGTGGCCTGCGCGCTGCTCATGTCGCTGCTTGAGTCGCTGTTCATCTTGCCCGGCCACCTGGGCCACAGCCTCCTGCGTCGCGATGCGTCGCGCGACGCGGCCCAAGCCCGTGGCGGTGAACAGGGCCGGCTGGGCCGCGCGGTGGCCAGGTTTGAATCCACCCGCGACCACTGGGTGCTTGGGCGGCTGGTGCCTGCTTATGCAAGGCTCTTGGGCCTGGCTTTGAGAGCCCGCTACGTGACGCTGACACTCACCGTGGCCGCGTTGATCGTGGTCATTGGTTTGTTTGCGGGCGGCCGCGTGATCTTCGAGTTTTTGCCCAGCAACGACGCCGAGACGGTTCTGGTCGACTTGCGGATGCCCATCGGCACACCGCTGGAAGTCACCGAGCGCGTGGTCAAGACCATCGAAGACGCCGCCTTTGCCGAGCCCGAAATCGACAGCGTGGGCTCGGTGGTGGGGCAGCGGGCCAACATCGACACCGGCCAAGCCGAAGCCGCGTCCACCCACGTGGCCCAGATGTTTTTGGAGCTGCTGCCCGTCGAACGGCGCGACCGCGAATCTTCACGGGTGCTGGCGTCGATCCGCAAAAACCTCGAAGGCAAGCTCACGGGCATCGACCGGATTGGCTACAGCGAAATCAGCGGCGGCCCGTCGGGGGCGGCCATCACCCTTCGGGTGCGCGGGGCCGATCCGCAGGGTGTGACCCGTGCGGTGCGCGATGTCAAAGCCGCGCTCGCGGGGCTGCAGGGCGTGGTGGACATCGCCGACGACAACGACCTGGGCCAGGCCGAGCGGCAGATCGTGCCCCGCGTGGCCGACGCCGCGGCGGTGGGCCTGACCCCCGCCGACATCGCCGCCCAGGTGCGGGCGGCGCTCTTTGGCATCGAGGCTCACACCTGGGCCGACCGGCGCGAAGACATCGACGTGCGGGTGCGTTTGGACGGTCAGACGCGGCGCAACCTCGACGCCATCGAACGCCTGTGGATCGTGACCTCCACCGGCGACGCGGTGCCGCTGTCCGAGGTCGCCGACATCCAGGCCGCCACGACCTACGCCACCATCCGCCGGGTGGATCAGCAGCGCAGCGTGACCGTGACCGCCGACACCCTGCCCGACGTCAGCCCCGAAGCCATCAGCGGAGCGCTCGAAACGCCCGGCGCCGACGGGGTGAGCCCGCTTGACGCCCTGCGTGCCGCTCACCCCCGCGTGCAGATCGCCTACGCGGGCCGGCAAGAACAGATGGGCAAGGCCTTTGCCAGCCTACCCCTTGGCATGCTGGCGGCCTGTCTGATGATTTACATGATCCTGGCCTGGCTCTTTGGCAGCTACCTGCAGCCGCTGCTGGTGATGTCGATCATCCCCTTCTCGCTGATCGGCGTGGTGCTGGGGCACATGGCCCTGGGCTACAACCTCACGTTCCTCAGCCTGATCGGCATGGTCGCGCTGGCGGGCATCGTGGTCAACGACAGCCTGATCTTGGTGGAGTTCTACAACAGCCGCCGCCGCGACGGACGCAGCCCGTACAACGCGCTGCTGGACGCGGGCCGCGACCGGCTGCGGCCGATCTTGCTCACCACCATCACCACCGTGCTGGGCCTGATGCCGCTGATTCTCGAACAGAGCTTCCAAGCCAAGTTCCTCATCCCCATGGGCATCTCCATCGCCATGGGGCTGCTGTCCGCCACGTTCTTGATCTTGCTCACCCTGCCGTGTTTGATCTTGGTGCTGCAAGACCTCAAGAACCTCGCCGCCTGGGCCTGGAACGCCGAGCCGCTGCCCCCGGCGCCGGGGACCCGGTCGGTGGAGCAGGCGGACGGTGAGGTGGCCTAACGGCCTTGGGCGTGGTTCGTCTCTCAACCCCAAGTCATTGGGCTCGCTGCGATCAAGCGTTGAGTGGTGTTGCGCGACGCACTCCATGCGCGTGCGTGCGTTTTGCCACGGCCAAGTGCCAGGCGCCGAGTTGAGTGGACTGGTTTCACCGACGTGCCGCGTGGTTCGGGCGCAGGCCCACGGCAGCGCGACGTGCGACGAGGACACGGAGAAAAGCCGCAGACGCAAGCGTTCGGGAGGGTCGCGATGAGGCGTAGCGGCTGGACACCTCGTCGGCCGTGCAGGTTCGGTCGCAGGCGCGGAAACCTATACTGGAAACAGTGCAGCGTCGTGCTGCGATGCAGAACTCCGAATCATGGGGATGTCCATCGAACGTTTCCGGATACAAACACAACGCGCGGGGTGTCTTCTTGGATTCGGTGTTCTGTGGGTAGTGGCAATGTGGCTTCTCTGGGGGTATTCGCACGACGGCGCGAGACGAACGTGGTGGCCAACTTACTACGGTGTTCTTTCCGGCCTCATGCGGTCGAACCGAATAGAGCCTGATGTCGCTATGCCTCTTCGCCCCGTCGAGTGGCACGTTCACGGGCCGTTGGAAATCGGCCCTGGGTTCACGTCTACGACCATCGCAGCGATTGTTTTCACGGCATTGGTTGGGGTCGTCTTGTACTGGGTCATGCCCCCAATCCAGCGTCTGCGGCCGACTGACGGGGTTCGCGATGGGAAATAAAATCGTCGGTTGGACGCCTGCCTATGCGGGCGGCCCGCCACAGCGCCGTTCCCACCAAGAGCCGCAAAAATGATGTCATTGCCGCGGATCGCTCCAATTCTTCTCCCGCCGATCGGTCCGTTTGCAACGGGTGTCGATTTCTGGATGGATAACGGCATCGCGTCGTTTTTTCGCGACACGCCCATCGCGGTAGTCGTTGCAATACCGTGGCTGGCAATCCCTTCGTTTCTGCTTGGCTTAGGCTTGGCGTCGCTCGATCGGCACATGCCGAAGTACCGGCGGGTATGGGTGGGAATTGGACTGGTCCTCGCCGCGGCGATCATCTTTCTAGGTTCGAGGCTCGGCCCGCAGATGAATTTCTAGGGGCGCATTTCGAACGCCAGATGCAGTCGACCTGCGACCACTGCAACAATGAATCGGGGAGTTGGTTCGATTTTTGGTTTGTCCCCACACCCCCTCTCGACCCGCGCGGCCCACGCGCAGGAGGATTGAGGGGATCGGCGCGGTGGTGCTGAGCGGGGGTGCGTCAGCCGCAAGGAGGTCGGCGAAGGTCGGCCCCTTTGGGGCCCCCGCAGCCGGCCGACGCAGCGGATGGCGTGCTCCCGTTCAGCAACGCCCGCCGAGATCCTCAATTCTCCGTAGCCTTTTCCATGGCGAAATGGATGGCGTGGCGGGTGAGCTCGGTGCCGTTTTTCAGGCTCAGTTTGGCCTTAATCTTCTCGCGGTAGGTCTCGACGGTTTTGACCGATAGCTCCAACCGCTCGGCGATGTCGCGGCTCGAAAGCCCGCTGCCCAGAAGTTCGAAGACCTCGAGCTCGCGGTCCGAGAGGGTTTCGATGGGGGTTTTTTCGACGCCGTCTTTGGTGGCGACCTGGTTGAGCACCCGCGCGGTGGCGGTGGCGCTGAGGTAGACCTTGCCAATGAGCACTTCGCGGATGGCGGTGACGATGTTTTCGGTGGCTTCTTCTTTGCGTAGATAGCCCTCGGCGCCCGCGCGCAGCACGCGGTCGGCGTAGAGCGATTCGTCCATCATCGAGACCACCAGTAGGCGGGTGGTGATGCCTTCGGCGCGGGCCTGTTTGATGAGTTCCAGTCCGTGGCCGTCGCCCAGCGACAGGTCGACCAGCGCGAGGCTGGGTTTGAGTTCACGCAGCTGGCTCAGCCCTTGGGTGAGGCTCTCGGCCTCGCCGCAGACGGTGAGGTCGTCGGCTTCGTTGATGAGCCCGACGAGTCCGCGGCGGACAATGGGGTGATCGTCAATGATCAGTATTCGGGCAGGGTTCGTGTGGGTTGCGCTCAAAATAATACTCGTGGCAATCGGGAGGGGATTTGGCCTTCAGGTGTGGTGAAGGAATGGGGCCATATGAAGGGGTAGCACACACCGAACGGTTGTCCCCGAGCCCTGTATGGAATTAAAATGGATTGTAGCGCCGATTTGGCGGGCCCGATACCGCATGATGTGCAGACCACGCCCCCCTGTTGGGGCGTCTTCGTGGGGAAACTCAGGGTGATCCCTAGAAAATTGTCTTGGATCGTTCGGTAATCGCGTGTGAGACGCGTCTGAAGGGGGTGCGGGGCTCGGGGTTAGCCCCGGGCCGTCGTCTGCGATTTCGAGCACCAAAGTGTTTTTTTGCGTCAAAAACGTGAGGTGGATGTGTTCGGGCCTGCCGTGTTTGGCGGCGTTGTGCACCGCTTCGCCGGCGATCATGAGCAGGTGGTTGGCCTGTTCGTCGGTGAGTTTGTCGGGCGGAGGGTTGGATTTGAGCGACACCGACACGCCTTGGGTGCGTTCGATGTTTTCGCCCAGGCTGGTCAGGGCGGTGATGAGGTTTTTGGCGGTGATGGATTCGGGCGAGAGGCCGCTGATGACCCTGCGCACTTCGAGGTTGGCTTCTTTGATGAGCCCGCCGAGTTCCGAGACGTCTTGGGCTTCGGGCAGCCCGCGGGCGGCCATGCGGCGCTGCAGGGTGGCGCAGAGCATGTTGAGCCCGGTGAGTTGCTGGCCCAGGCGGTCGTGCAATTCGTGGCCCAGGTCGCGCCGCTCTTCGGCGGCTTGCTCGACGCGGGCTTGGTCGAAGATGCGGCGGGTGCGTTCGGTGAGGTCGGTGAGGCTGATCAGGGCGCGCGAGGGGTCGGGCTGGTCTTCGGCGTCGCGTGGCAGGTCCATGCGAAACAACAGGTCCAGGGGGCGTCCGTTTCGGGTGAAGCCGGTGGTTTCAAACTTGACGCTGGAGGTGCCGTGCCACAAGGCCATGAGCATGTTTCGGCCGATGTCCAGGTTGTCGCCCATGCCCCCGCGGCGGAAGACGTCGGTGATTTGGGTGTTGTTGGTGGCTTCGAAGAGGTCCAGCAGGGGCTGGTTCATGCCGCGGATAAGCGCGCGTCGGTTGGCTTCGCCCACGATATCGGGGTGGAGTTCCAAGTGGGCCTGGGGGTTGGTGATGCCGGCGTCTTTGAGTTCTTCAACCAGGGCCGCCGAGCCCGAGAGGTCGTGCTCGAACACGGCCGCGGGGACGCGGTCGAACAAGCCTCTGAATCGTGCTTCGCTTTCGCGGATGCGTTCTTCGGCCCGAACCAGGTCGGTGACGTCGATGGACATGGCCAGAAGCCGGTCGAATTGGTGGCCCTGGACCTTGAGCGGCACTTTGTCGGTGCGGTACCACCGGGCGTTGCCGCTGCGATCTTTGATCGGCTCGACGATGCCCAGTCGCGGCTGGCCCGAGGCAAAGACCGCGTCGTCGTCTTTTTGGTACTGATCGACGTAATCGGGGAAAAACTCGCGGCTGTGATGGCCTTCGATCTCGGCGGGGGGCAGCCCGATGAGCTCGGCCGCGCGCCGGTTGAGCCGCAGAATCCTTCCGTGGTGGTCTTTGAACCACACCAGGGCGGGGATGCTGTCAAGAATCAGCTGGGTTTCTTGCCGGCGGTCTTGCAACTCGGCTTCGATGTGTTTTTCATCGGTGATGTCATCGGCGACAAGCAGAGAGGTGTCGTTGTCGATGCGGGTTAACCGCAGACGCCAGTGCCGCGGGGGCGTGTGGGGATCAGGGCCCTGGGGTTCGTGGGCGTCCAGGGTTTGAGGTGGAGCGTCGTGCCGACCCACGGCGTCACGCAGCGGGGCCAGTTGAGGGCATATGCCGCCCAATTGGCCGCCGGGTTGGCCGATGTTCCAAGGGCGCATGGTCTTCCACGCGGCGTTGATGGCGCGTAGGGTGCCGCACCGCCCGACCCGGGCGGCGGGTTGGTGAAGTGCGTTAAAGATGGGGGCGTGGGACGCGGTCATCAGCGTGCATTTGAGTGAAAAGACGCGGCCCACTGAACACACGACGTGGCGGGCATTTTTAAAACGGGGTCTTGCAGCCCATCGCTCGCAGAACGCACCAGCCGGTGCGGGCTTCGAACACCGCAAACACGCCGCCGGCCGCGGCGCCCACGACCGGGGCCCACCACCAGACCGCTTGCAACACACCCGCGAGAACGGCCACGGCCAGCACCGCGGCGGCGGCCACGCTGATCAGGCCGGTGACCAGGCGGATCGCTTTGCCGCGGGCGTCGATGTTGCACTGCATGTTTAGGCTTCGGCGTTAAGGGTCGGATCGGCAGATGCGTCAGAGGAGTTGTCGGGAAGCACGCTGGGGTAGGTCAGCACCTGGCCCGCTTTGTTGTCGTCGGTGGCGATGACCACGGTGGCTTCGTGGCGCGGGGTCTCGTGCTGGGTGAGCTGGGCGTAGGTGAGCAAGATCACTTTGTGCCCCACTTCGGTGAGGTGGGCCGCGGCTCCGTTGATGCCGATTTCGCCAGATCCCGGCTCGCCCAAGATGACGTAGGTCTCAAACCGCGCCCCGTTGTCCAGGTCCAGCACCACCACGGCTTCGTTGGGCTGCATGCCGCTGGCACGCAGCAGATCGGCGTCGATGGTGACCGAACCGACGTAATCGAGGTCGCACCGGGTGACCGTGGCGCGGTGAATCTTGGATTGAAGGAACTTGCGGAGCATATCGAGGTGATTTTAGCTGGTGGGGCGGGGGCGTGATCCCAAGGGTTTCATACATGCCGCCGCGCAAAACGCGAGGCCTGCTTGTTCTGGGAGATCTCTACGGGGCTAGGATACCGCCCATGGCTGACTCACCGCCCCGTTCTGCGTCTGACACCCTGTTTGTGGTCTTGGGCAACCAACTTTTTCCGCCCACAGAACTGGGCGATCACCTCACGCAAGCGTCATTTTTTATGGCCGAGGATTTGGGGCTGTGTACCTATGTGCGGCACCACCAGCAGAAAATCTTGTTGTTTTTGGCGGCGATGCGCGGCTACGCCGACGGGCTGCGCGAACGCGGGGCCGAGCTGCACTACGAGCGCTTCGAGGACCAGAACGAGGCGGAACGCCTGAGTTCCTACGAAACCAAATTGGAGCGTTTTTGTAAGAAGGGTGGCTTCACCCGGCTGGTCATGTTTGAGGTGGAAGACCACTTTTTCGAAAAACGGATGTACGACTTTGCCGACGCCCAGGGTCTGGAGATGGTGTTTCTGCCCTCGCCCATGTTCGTGACCCCGCGGCAGGAGTTTGAGGCCTACCTTGAGGATGCGAACGATAAGCCCTTTATGGCGAGGTTTTACGAGCGCCAGCGGCGGCGGCTGGACGTGCTGATGGACGCCGACCAGCCCGAGGGCGGTCAGTGGAGCTTCGACCACGACAACCGCAAGAAGCTTCCTAAAAAACAGGAGGTTCCGACGACCGCGTGGGCGACGCCCACCGGTCACGTGGCGGACGTGCGGGCGGTGATCGACGAGCATTTTTCGGATCACCCCGGAAACCTGCCCGGCGAAGGCGGCTTCTGGCTTCCCACCACGCGGCGGCAGGCGCTGGCGTGGCTGCGGGCGTTTCTGGACGAGCGGTTTGAGCTGTTTGGTCCTTACGAAGACGCGCTGAGTGGGCGCGATCCGGTGCTTTTTCACAGCGTGCTGAGCCCGGTGATGAATCTGGGCTTGATCACGCCCGCCGAGATCGTGGAACGCGCCGTGGACCACGCACGCGCGCACGGCACGCCGATGAACTCGCTTGAAGGGTTCGTGCGGCAGGTCATCGGGTGGCGCGAGTTTGTGCGCGGGGTGTACCACCGCTTTGACGAAGAGCAGTCGTCACGCAATTTTTTTGGCCATGAGCGCAGGTTGAAGCAGTGCTGGTTCGACGGCACCACCGGCTTGCTGCCGCTGGACGACGCCATCGGCAAGGCCCGCGACCTGGGTTGGCAGCACCACATCGAGCGGCTGATGGTGATGGGCAACCTGATGACGCTGGCGCAGATTCATCCCCATGAGGCGCATCGCTGGTTCATGGAGATGTTTGTGGACAGCAGCGACTGGGTGATGGGCCCCAACGTGTACGGCATGGGGATTTTCAGCGATGGGGGCATCTTTGCGAGCAAGCCGTATATCTGTGGAAGCAACTATCTGATTAAAATGAGCGACCATTACAAAAAAAATGAGCCGTGGTGTGAGGTGATGGACGGTTTGTATTGGAGTTTTGTGGAGCGTCATCGCGCGTTTTTTACGAAGAACCACCGGCTGAGCATGATGCCGCGAAGCTTGGACAAGCTGGATCCAGAGCGAAAAGAACGGATATTCGCCGCCGCAAAGCGGTGGGTCGATGAGGTGACGGTCTAAAAGGTTTACTGCGCGACGTGCCGGCGTCGCGGCCCATTCAGTGTCAGGTGAAAGATTAGGGATGCATCATGACGCAATCAATTTCAGATTCTGAAACGCGCTGCGTGCTGGTGACCGGCGCCACGGGCTACATCGGGGGGCGCTTGGTCCCGCGGCTTTTGGACGCGGGTTACAAGGTGCGGGTGCTGGTACGCGACGCGGACCCGATTCGGGGCCGTGCGTGGGAGCGAGACGTGGAGGTGGTGAAGGGGGATCTTTTAAAGCCGCAGACGTTGGTGGCGGCGGTGGAGGGGGTGGATGTGGCGTACTACTTGGTGCACAGCATGTATGGGGGCGAGGGTTTCGCCGCGCGGGATCGCCAGGCGGCGGGTCATTTTGTGGCGGCCTGTCATGCGGCGGACAACGGCCCGCGGCATGTGGTGTATCTCGGGGGGTTGATGCCTGAGTCGGAGGAGGTCAAGAGCGATCACTTGAAAAGCCGAGCGGAGACTGGGGGCGTGCTGGCGGAGGGTTTGCCCGGACGCACCACCGAGTTTCGCGCCGGGCCGATCATCGGCTCGGGGTCGGCCAGCTTCGAGATGGTGCGCTACCTCACCGAGCGGCTGCCGGTGATGGTCACGCCGCGCTGGATCTACACCAAGGTGCAGCCCATCGCCGTGCGGGACGTGCTGGCGTATTTGTCGGCGGCGCTCGACGCCGGGCCCCAGGGCGTGGTGGACATCGGCGGGCAGGTGCTGACTTTCAAGCAGATGATGATGGGCGTGGCCAAGGCCCGCGGGTTGTGGCGGGTGATGGTGGCCACGCCTTTTTTGGCGCCCAAGCTTGCGGCGCGGTGGGTGGGCTTGGTCACGCCGATTCCCAATGCGCTGGCGGTGCCGCTGGTGGCGGGGGTGACGCAGGATTTGGTGGCCGATCCCGCGCGGTCACGCAGGCTGTTTCCGCAGATCGAGCCGATCGCCTACGACAAGGCTGTGGAACTGGCCCTGGCCAAGACCCGTAATGGGGCGGTGGAGACGCGGTGGAGCGATGCGCCGGTGGATGCCGACGTGGAGCGGGTGGTCGAAGACCGCGAGGGCGTGGCCCGCGACCAGCGAAACTCCAGCACCCACGTGCCGGCAGAGTTCGTGTATGCCGCGGTGTGCTCGATTGGCGGCGACAACGGGTACTACACCTTTAACTGGGCGTGGTGGCTGCGGGGCTTGTTGGACCGCATGATTGGCGGCCCGGGCCTGCGCCGCGGGCGTCGTCACCCCACGCAGCTGCGTGAGGGCGAGGCGCTGGACTTCTGGCGGGTGGAAGAAGCGCGTGCGCCCGATGCGGACGACCCCGACGCGCCGCCGGGGCTGCTGCGGCTGCGGGCCGAGATGAAGCTGCCGGGGTTGGCTTGGTTGCAGTGGGAGATCGAGCCGCGCGACGGCAAGACGTTGCTGCGCCAGAGCGCGCTGTTTGAACCCAAGGGCTTGCCCGGAACGCTGTACTGGTATGGGCTGCTGCCGGCTCACGGCCAGATTTTCCCGCGGATGCTTCGGGCACTGGAGGGCGAGGCGGAGAAGTTGTGGGAAGCCGCGAAACTTGAATCGAACACTTAGATGCCCCGCGACAACCCCGAATCGTCTGGACATCGCCGCGGCAACCCGCGGCAGGCGAAGCTGCCACGCAAGACGTGTGCAGCGTGCGGCCGCCCGTTTGCGTGGCGAAAGAAGTGGGCCCGCGACTGGGAAAATGTGAAGTTTTGTAGCGACGCATGCCGACGCCGCGGGGCGCCCGCGGCGGGCGATGCGGTCGATCCGCGGTGAGCCAGGTGCTGGCATGATCAAAAATGCGCAGGGTTGATTGACGGCTGTTTTACGCGGCACGGCGTGCGCTGTGATTGCCGTCTTGGAGGTAGAGGGTGGCGGCTTCGCTGCTTAATGGGCGGGCAAAGAGGTAGCCCTGGCCGTAGAGGCAGCCCATGGTGCGCAGGCGCTCTTGCTGCAGGGGTTCTTCGATGCCTTCGGCCACGATGTCAAGTTTGAGGTTAAGACCCAGGTCGGCGATGGTTTGGGCCACGGCGGCAAACGAGGCGTCGCGGTTCATCCGCCGCACGAAGCTGCGGTCCATCTTGACCGAGTTGATCGGGAAGCGGTGCAGACAGCTCAGCGAGGAGTAGCCGGTGCCGAAGTCGTCCATGGCCAGCCGCACGCCCATGGCCCGGACCTGGGCCATGACTTCGGCGATGTCTTCGGAGTTCTCCATCACGGCGGTTTCGGTGATTTCGAGGGTGAGCCGCCCCGGCGCCAGGCCGGTGCGGTCGAGCACGTCGCGGACCAAGCCGGTGAAGCCCGGGTCTAGCAGCTGCCTTTTGCTGCAGTTCACGCTGATGCCGGGCTGGCGGCCCAGCGACGGGCCGCGGTCCCATTGGGCCAGTTGCCGGCAGGCTTCGCGCAGCACCCGCGCGCCCAGGGGCACGATGAGGCCGGTTTCTTCGGCCATGGGAATGAAGTGGTCCGGGGCGATGAGACCGCGGGTGGGGTGGTTCCATCGCACCAGGGCTTCGAAGCCAACCGGGCGGCCGTCGCTGAGGGTGACGATGGGCTGGTAGTGGACTTCGAGTTGTGTATCGAGGCCGGTACGCAAATCGTTTTCGGTGCGCAGCCGGTCGACCGCGGCGTCGTGCATCTGCCGGTCGAAAAAGCGGTGGTTGTTCTTACCCGCGGCCTTGGCTTTGTACATCGCGGCGTCGGCGTCGCGTAGGACGTCTGCGGCCTGGGTGTGGCCCAGGCCGTCGGTGACCACACCGATGCTGGCGGTGCTGACAACGGTGTGTTTGCCCAAGCTGTGGGGCAGCGCGAGTGCGGCGAGCAGGCGGTCGGCGGCCAGTCGTGTTTCGTCGGCGCCGGCGGTGTCGTTAAGCAAGATGACAAACTCGTCGCCGCCGAAGCGGGCGGCGATGTCGTGTTGCCGCAGCTCGTCGCGAAAGCGCTCGGCGATGCTGATCAGCAGCGCGTCGCCCACGGGGTGTCCCAGGCTGTCGTTGACGGTCTTGAAACGGTCGAAGTCGAAGAAGAGCACGGCGAAGTGGTCATCGGGGTTGTCTCGGTTGCGGCGCAGGGCGCCTTGCAGCTCTTTGATGAACCGCTCGCGGTTGGGCAGGCCCGTGAGCCGGTCGTGGTGGGCTTGCTGGATCAGCTCGTCCTGGGCGGCTTTGAGTTGAGAAATATCGGTGAGCGATCCCGAGAGGCGCATCGCCTGGCCTTGTTCGTCGCGTGAGACCGCGGCTCGGCACAGCATCCACCGCCACTGGCCGTCGGTGTGGAGCATCCGCAGCTGAATCGAGAGGTGGGGGTCGTGGCCGGCGCGCAGGCGTGTCAACCGCTCTTGCAGGTCGTCGACCTGGTCGGTGTCTACGCGGTTGAACCACTCGTGTGGCGCGTCGCCGACGGCTTGTTCTTTCAGGCCCAGCAGTTGCTTCCACCGGGGGCTGAAATAGACCCGGTCGGCGGCCAGATCCCAGTCCCACAGGCCGTCGCGGCTGCCGCGGATCGCGAATTCCATGCGCTCGGCGCTGCGGGCCAGGGCTTGCCATTGGTTACGCAGCGCCCGGGTGGCGGGCTCGAAGATAAACAGCACCTCGATCAGCAACAGCAACAGCGTGCCGCCCAGCAGCATCACTTCGCTGCGCTGAAGCCCTTCGAGCCGAGTGACGGCGATCTCCTCAAAGGAGTGCACGGTGTCTTCCATGAGGTCCAGGAACGCATGCCCCCGAGAACGCAGCTGGGCGCTGACCTGGGGTGTCGGTTCGCCATTCGCAACCAAGGCGGTGTCGGCGGCCATGAGCAGGCGCTCACGTTCTGAAGCGATGAGATTCAGACGGGTGCCCCGGCCCAGGTGTTCGGGATCGTTGAACAGGGTGTTTTTGAGGTGCTCGTGGGCCAATCGCCATTTTTCGCGGCTTTCGGTCACGCCCTGGGCGTCGCCCCACAATGCCCGGTAAACCACGCGTTGGCTGATCACCCGCTGGCGCCCCACGAGGATGATCGCAGCGGTGTCGGCAAGCTGCTGCTCGGTGCTTTGGCTGATGAGCAGGTGGTTGCCCAACGCCAGCCCGGCCACTGCGGTGAGGGCCAGCACGTAGCGCCTCCGCAGTGTGCGTGCAGGGGTTGCCCGTTGACGACGGGGGCGGGGTTGCGGGGTGGCAGAGGCGGTCGAGCTGTGGGGCAAAGCGGGTACCGGTGGGGCGGGAGGAGGTAATGCAGGGGCCGAGGCGATGTCGGCCTTGTCGTATCGTCGAACCGTGGATGCCGGGAAAGCGGGGCCTTGAGCAAGGCCTCCCTGTGGCGGGCAGGGGCGGTGCGTTTCAGTGGTGGGGCCATTACCGGACGCCCGTAACGTCCTATAACCCCGGGCCCGCGCGTTGTATGGACCGCAGTCCAATGCGGGCGTGGGCCTGTTGGGCCCAAGGGCCTTGCGGGCCAACAAGCCATAGGATGAAGGCATGAGTCAAGACACCCCCGACCGAGACGAACAACGCCAAGCCCAATCCCGACGGGACCTGCCTGCCCGGGCAGTGTTCCGGGAGGTGCTGCGGTCGCGCATGGTGTGGGTGGCGCTGGTGGTCGCGGTGTTGGGCGGGGGGTTGTGGGCTTACGGGGCGGCGACCCGCGAAACGCGCCCGGCCGCCAGTGCCGGGCAATCCCAGAACGGCGTGGCGGGGCTTGTGCAGGGCCTGCAGGCGAGCTCGCCTGCGCAATTGCAAGAAGCCCTTGTCGACGACGGGTTGGCCGAAACGGTTGGGCCGAAGCTGGCGGGCGGCGGCGTGTCGTTTGTGGGGGCCTACGGCCTGGGTTGGCTGTTTCGGCGGTTTCTCAAACTCGCGGCCATTGTCACCGGCTTGGGCGTGGCGGGGGTGGCGGGGCTGTCGAGCATGGGGGTGTTAAGCGACGACGACACGGCGAAGGTGCGCGA
>JALZVY010000209.1 GCA_023300125.1 Phycisphaera sp. | reverse complement strand
AACCACATGCTGCTGCCCATCGGCGGCATGCAGAAAAGCGCGGTGCGTCAACTGGCCGACGACTTCGACCTGCCGGTGTTCAACAAGCCCGACAGCCAAGAGATCTGCTTCGTGCCCGACAACGACTACGCCAAGCTGGTTGAGCGCCGCACCCCGGGAGGCTTCGACAGCGGCGACATCCTGGACACCGACGGCAATGCCATCGGCGAACACGCCGGGCAGCAGCACTTCACACTCGGCCAGCGCCGCGGCGTGGGGGTGGCGCTGGGTTACCCCATCTACGTCGTGGACAAAGACCCCGTGGCCAACACCGTGACCGTCGGCGGCAAAGACGACCTTCTTTCAAGCGGTCTGAGCGCCACCCAAACCAACTGGCTGATCGACGACGTACCCACCGAATGGCGCCGGTGCGACGCGAAGGTGCGCTACAACAGCGCCCCAGTGCCCGCCCGGGTGCGAGCCACCGGCGACGACGCCTTGGAGGTCGCCTTCGACCAGCCCGTCACCGCCATCACCCCCGGCCAGGCGGTGGTGGTCTACGACGGCGACCGGGTGATGGGCGGCGGGTGGATCGACGCGGCGCAGAAGGCCGCCGAAACTTGATGGCCACGCGGTGTTTTTCCGATTGAACCGGCACCCGCGGGGGCTATACTGCACTGGACGCCGGTTCCATTCAAAACACATGACACGATTCCTGCTCATCTTCGCTCTGCTGGTCCCGGGTCTCCGCCCGGGGCTGCCCTGTGATCATGCGCAGGACAGGACCGAAGCCTTGGCTTACGCGTCATGTGTGGAGTGCTGTTCAGCCGACGGCTGCCAGGTGACCGAGTGCAGCCACCCGCAGCCGATCCCTCAAACGCCGGCCACGCCCCCGCGCAGCGGCGATGTCGCCCCGCCCCTGCTGCCGACCGTTGGCTACGTGGTCGATGAGGTCCCGGTTTTTTTAACGCGTGCGATGTTGCCGGGGTTGGATGCCCACCGCTTGGGGCACGAACATCGCCGGTTCGAATCGGTCGTCTGCCGCTGGCTGACCTAGCGTTTTCGCTTTCCGTGGTGCGCCCCTCTGCGCCGCCGCGTTGAATCTCCCCATGTGAACCATCCGGCCGCTTGCCTTTGGGCAAAGACGCCGGCGTGACCTGACCCGGCGCTATCGCCGGGTTGGCTTCCCCCCTTTTTGTTTTTACTCGCAAAGGATCCATTCCCATGCGCTTGCTTTCGATTGATTTGATGAACCCGATGGTTTTGTTGGTGCTCGGTGTCTTCGTGTCCGGTTGCACCACCTCTGCGACGTCCACGCGCGACGCGGCGGATGCTGACGCATCCGGCTCGCTATCGCCGCAAAACTGCACCGTGTGCGCCGCCCGTGGCGTGTCCGCCCCAGGTCACACCGCCCAAGTCCACGACACTTCCGACGTCGCGACGGTCAGTAGCACGGGCATCTGTTGCCCGATGTGCGGAACCCACGCGCAGAAACGTCTGGGCAAGCTCGACGGCGTGGAGTGGGTCGATGTGAACCTTCATACCGGCGACGTCTTTGTGGGTCTGGATCCTGAAACCCCGCGGCCCGCCGCTGCGGCGCTGCAAGAAGAAATCCGTAAATCGGGTTTCACCCCCGGCGCGGTGACGCTGCCCGAAAGCGAGCCTCAGCGTTGAGCCGCCCGACATCCCTGATGGCCGGCGCAACGCGGCTGCTGCTGGTGGTTTTGGGGCTGGTCGGCGCCGGGCCGGGCGGCCGCGCCGCGGCCCAGCAGGCCACCAACGTGCCTGCGGCGTTGCAGCCGGGCGAAGGCAGCCTCGTCTACCGCCCCCTGGCCTCGTACTTCCGCCTTGACGGCAACGGTCCCAGCGGCGCGGTGGATATGGCCGTTCAGTCCCACGCATTGGCCTACGGCCTGACCCACAAGCTCACGGCCGTGGCCGAGGTGCCGCTGATTTACGTGAATACCCCCGGCACCGAAGACGTTGGCGTCGGTGATATCGATCTGACCCTGCAGTGGCGCTGGTTCGTGGACGACCCCGCGCCCTTGCAGACCCGCCGCGTGGTTTTGATCGGAGGCGTGGAGGTGCCCAGCTTCGACGACGGGTTTTCGAGCGAGAGCCTCGACCCGTTCTTCGGCGTGTCAGCCACCTGGATCCACAGCCGCCACGCGATCAATGCCGCCGCCGTCTGGCAGTTCAACACACGCGGCGGCGGGGCCGGGCCGGTCTTGGGTTTTTCAGAATCCGACGCCGAAGCCCTGGCGATCGACGCTGCATATCTCTACCGGGTGGACCCTGCCTCGTTCGCCGATGGTGGTCAGACCTCAACGTTCTTTCAGGCCCAGCTGCTGGGCCGCTACGAAACCCACGGCGACACCCAACTGATCTTTGCTCCCGGAATCATCCACAACGGCCTGACCTGGGCCGTCGAAGGGGCGGTGCAGGTGCCGCTGGCCCAAGACCTGGACCACCGGGCGGAACTGGTTTGGGGGATTAACTTTGGGTTTCGACTGCTGTATTGAATAAACGCAAGGCATGGCATGGCGATGCCTTGGCTGACCATCGGGGGCACCGGCCTACTGGCTTCGAGGCCCTGGGCGCTGAGCTGTCGTGCGCAGGCCGAAGCCGACCGGGGCCCCGGGTAATCGCCGGGCACTTACACTCGAAACACCCATGTTCGTTCGCATCCTTCTCATTGCCGCTCTGCTCTGGCCCGGGTTCGCCCCGGCGGTTGCGTCGGCATGGGGCCCCGTCACCCCGGCGGAAACGACCACCACCTGTTGCCCGCTGTGCGTCATGTCCGGCGCGGGCGGCTGTGGCTGCGGCTGCTCGGTGGAGCAAGAACCCGCTCGACCGGCGGACACGGCCGATGCCGTGATCCCGCCAGATACCCCGCGGCAGCGCACCGACGAGCCCTCGACCCGCCCGGCCGCCCCTTCCGCGTGCCCGCCGCCGATGCCTTCGACAGACCACGCGTTTGATGCGCACGCAACCCGCGCGGCCGCGGCGTGCGCGTGGTTTTGCTGCTGGCAAACCTAGACGCCGAGTCGCCGCGGCCCGCTCCTCGATCCGCGGCAAGCCGCGCCCCGACGGCCCCACACCCTTTCTGATTGCGTTTGCCCCGTCACGCTTGAGCGTGACCCGCGCGGTTTTTGCATCCCATCCCTTATCCATTTCCGGGAGGTCAACGATGACCCGCCTCGCCACGGCCGCGATCCTTCTCGCCGCCACACTGACCCTTGGCGCCTGCAGCGCCGCTCCCACACCCACCGCGGAGGCCCCCACCCAAGCCCCGACGGCCACCATCCAGATCGCGGGCCTGAGCTGCCCCCTGTGCGCCAGCAACGCCGACAAATCACTGCGCCGCCTGGATGGCGTGTTCGACGCACGCACCAACCTCACCACCGGGGAGGTTCAGCTGTGGCTCAACCCCGCAGCGTCACCGCCCCCCACCGCCCTGACCGACGCGGTGCTGGATGCGGGTTTCACCGTAACCCGCGGCGTGGAAAACCAGCCGCCGCCCACCATCGCCGCAGAGCCGCAAGCCCTGACCCCAGGGGAGCAGCCATGAGACGCCACCCCATCGCCGGGCTGCTGATTCTCGCATCGGGCCTGCTTGGGCCGGCCCCCGCGACAGCCCAGCAGGCCACCGACATGCCCGCCGCGGTGCAGCCGGGCAAGGGCCTCTGGGCCGTGCGCCAGATTGCGCGCCACACGCGGTACGACACCGGCAACCTGAACCCCGATTTCGGCGACGTGACGCAGACCGACTACGAAACCGTGTTGGCCTACGGCTTCGCGCGTGACTGGGTCGCGATGGCCCACCTGCCGCTGACCCACACGACATCCGACACCGGCGATGACGCGGGCCTGCGCGACATCACCCTGATGTTTCAGCACCGCTTCTGGCGACGGGACACCGGGCCGATCAACACCGCCCGTCTGGTCGCGATGGGCGGTGCCCAGCTGCCCAGCGGCGACGAGCTTTTTTCGTCCGAGTCGGTCGACCCGTTTGTGGGCCTGGCCTACACCCAGGTCGACGGCCGGCACGGGCTGAATGCCTCGGTCTTGTTTCAACACAACCCCAAGGCCACCGCGCGGCAGCTGCGGTTCGGCGACGCGGGCGCCGACGGGCTGCGAACCGACGCGTCTTATCTGTACCGGCTGCGGCCCGCGGCCTACACGGCCGACACCACCTGGTCCTCGTACCTTCAGGCTCAGGTGCTCACGCGTTATGAGACCAACGGTGATTTCGAAGCATTGCTGGCCCCAGGTTTTCTGTACGAAGCACGTGACTGGGCCGCAGAGATCACTGTTCAGCTTCCGGTGATCCAACGCGTGGACCACCGGGCCCAGACGCAGGTCGCCGTGACCTTCGGGCTCAGGCTTCTTTTCTAATTCATGCAACCCCGCCGTATGCTGTGCTAAGCTGAATTGTCACTTTATTGATGTGACCAGCCCCTCACCCTTCCTGTCTCCAAACGAAAGACCCTGCCATGCGCAACCTTCTCACCGCCGTCGCCCTCTGCTTTGCGTTCACCCTCACCGGCTGCCAATCCACCGGCAACGAAGGCCACGACGCCCACCACGGCCACGACCACGCCGAAGCCTGCACCGCTGACAAAGCGTGCTGCGGAACCTGTAGCTCCGACAAAGCCGACAAGGCCTGCTGCGGAACCTGCAGCGCAGACAAAGCCGACAAGACCTGCTGCGGCACTTGCAGCGCAGACAAAGCCGACAAGGCCTGCTGTGGCACCGGCGGCACCTGCTGCACAACCGGCGAAATCAAGACCGAACTGACGCAATAAAGAATGCCTGACATCTCTTGAAGGCCGCCGCCCACCCGCGGCGGTTTTTTTCTGCGCCGCGATAAGCTCTTGCCCATGCCCCCCTCGCTCCAAACCCCCCCCGATCTACTCCACGGCCTGGGCGTGCCCGTCTCGGCGGGCGTGCCGCTGGCCCCGCGCACCTGGTACCGCACCGGCGGCAACGCCGCGTTGTACGTCCAGCCCCAGAGCCCCGACCAGCTCGCCGCAGTACTGGAGCGCTGCGCCCAGCGCGGCGTGCCCTTCTTCGTGCTGGGGGCCGGGGCCAACCTCTTGGTGGCCGACGCCGGGGTCGACGGCGTGGTCCTGCGGCTCGACGCCGATGCGTTCAAGCAGGTGGCGATCGATCCCGAAGCCCGCCGCGTCATCGCGGGCGCCGGCGTGGACCTGTTCAAGCTGGTTCCCGCAACGGCAAAGGCGGGCTTGGACGGGCTGGTGCAGGTCGCAGGCATCCCCGCCAGCGTGGGTGGGGCGGTGCGGATGAACGCCGGCGGCGCCCCGGGCGACGTGTCACGCGGCATCACCCGCGTGCGGGTGATGGAAGCCAACGGTGCCGTCCACGACCTGCCGCGCAGCGCGATCCACTTCGGCTACCGCCACACCGACTTGGCCACACCGCTGATCTTGGAAACCCAGTGGCAGCTCGACGCCGGTGACCCGGCCGAGCTCACCAATCTTTATAGAACTCTCTACGCACGCAAGCGCGACAGCCAACCCATGGGCGACAAAAGCGCCGGCTGCTGCTTCCGCAACCCCCCGGCTCAGGGCCCGGGTTCGGCCGACGGAGCCACGGCGGGCATGCTCATCGACCGAGCCGGGCTCAAGGGCTTCCGCGTGGGCGGGGCCCAGGTCAGCCCCCTGCACGCCAATTTCGTGACCGCCGCGCCCGGAAGCACCACCGCCGACGTGCTGTCGGTGATGGACCACGTCGAAGAAGCGGTTGAACGCACCTCGGGCGTGAGGCTCCAACGCGAAGTGGTGCTATGGGGCGTGTGAACGCCTCAAGCCGACCCAAGGCGCGGCTCTACTCTTCGTCCAGCAAGTAAAAAAGCAAGTTGTTGGAAAACGTCGAGTCCGAGGTCAGCCCCAGGTGCTCGGCAAAGAGGATGTTGATGTCATCCCAAGCCACGGGCGCCGGAACATACGGCGTCCACTGGTCACCCAAATCTTGTCCCTCGCGGTTGTCGAACATCACGCTGTAACGCGGCACCGTGCCGTCACCTTCGGTGGTGCGGATTTCGCTCAACCCGCCGCTGTCACTGACGTCCACGTGGGTGACCGTCGACTGGCCGTCGCCTAAAAACAGCGACATCCGCAGCCCCTCGGGCAACGTGGCCTGCTGGTCCAGCGCTGCGTGGAACGCGCTGGCCCGGACCAGGCACTTGTTCAGGTGATCACGGGCCACCTTGGCCCGGGCCGCGGCGTCGGGCAGATCAGGCAGCAACACCTTGAGTTGATCGTCGCGGTTTGGGTCGACCAGCCCCCAGCCGTAACGCTGCCACACCTCGGGGTCGAAGAGCGAGTCTTGGCTGTTGGGAAGGGCCACGCTGCGGTGGCGGTCACGCGGCAGCAGCTGATAGATCGAGGGCATGCTGCTCAGGAGCGCCGGCGTGTAGGCCCCGTGGAAAGGCGAAAACTTGACGCCACGGGTCAGGTCCATCAGCGCCTTGGGGGTGCCGGCGTTGGGGGTGCCCACCAACACGGCCTTGTCCACCATGTCGGCTCCGGCCCAGGTCACTTCGGGCGTGCTGCCATCCGCCGGCAGGTCTTGATCGCCATAGCGCATCATGTACCGCAACACCAAGCCGCCCATCGAGTGGGCCACCACGTCGAAAGTCACCTCGTAGTCTTCGGGCTTGCCGCCGAATTCTTCGGCCTGCCGCTGCTGCACATAGGCCCTGCGGTCTTTCATAAACCGGTACAGCAGGCGGGCGTTCTCGACGTTGTCTCGGCGCCAGTCGTAAGCAAACTGATAACAGGTGTAGTGGTCGCTGCCGTAATCCACCGCCCCGGACTCTGCCAACTGCTGGTCGCGGTACCCCCCAACCCCGAGGGTGGACAAGATCTGGGCATAGGCCTTGGACTCCACCGGCAAGCCGAAGACCGACAACTTCGCGCGGTCTAAGGCCCCGTCGTGGCGCAGCGTGTCTTGCAGTTCGCTCAGCGGCACGCCGTGGGCCATGGGCAAGCCCATTTTGCGGGCCACTTCGTCCCGCGAAGGGTTGGCCGAGCCGCCCGAGAAGGCCCCCCAGATCAGCGTGCCGTTTTCGTCCACCAACTTGGAGCCCAAGATGCCCGGGATCACAATGACCGGGTTGCGTTCGGGCCCGTGGTATTTCGCCGCGTGGTTGTAGCGGCTTCCAAGGTCGGGACGGGGCAGTTTCTGGGTGCACCCCACGGCGAACATAGAAACAGCCACCACGGCAACGAAGGGTCGTATGGGGAACAAGTGAAAGCCTTGGATGAGGGTGAAGGGCGGGGCAACGCGTGCCCCACACACTATATCCACCGCCCCCCGGGAGGAAATGCAGTGGATCACCGCAACGACGTTGCGCCAAGCGGCCGCTTAACACCTTTAGTGCCCCCCATACAGCCATCGGGCCCATGAATTGCCCTAGAATAGAATCCACGCCACACGTTTCTTCGGCCACCGCCAAAGACCTGCGACGTCTCTGAAGCAGGCTAAATGAAGGCCTCTTTTCTCTTTTTTAATTTCCCCGAGGCCCCACATGCCCACTCAGATCGCCGCTCAGATGTACACCCTCCGCGACCACTGCGAGACCCCCTCGGGCATCGCCGAGTCGTGCCGCAAGCTCAAAGACATCGGCTACACCGCCATTCAGGCTTCGGCTTCGGGCTTCAGCACCATCTCGGCCCAAGAGCTGAAAAAGATCCTCGACGACCTGGGCATGCAGTGCATCGCCACCCACCGCTCGCTTGAACAACTCGAAGACCCGGCCCAAGGCATCGCCTACCACGAGGCCCTGGGCTGCAAATACACCGCCATCGGTGGCTGGGGCTGGAAGGGCGACGAAACCCAAGCCCAATGGGAAGAATTTATTGACCAGTTCAGCGCCCTGGCCGCGAAGTACGAGGGCTCCTCGGTCAAAATCGGCTACCACAACCACAGCCACGAGTTCGCACCCTTTGGCCTGGTCGATCACCCCGAACTGATCAGCCCCGAAGCCACCCCGATGACCGTGCTGGAAAAGAAGCTCGGCCCCGCGGCTTTCTTTGAAATCGACACCTACTGGGTGGCCCACGGCGGCGCCGATCCCGCCGCCTGGCTGCGTCGGCTCTCGGGCCGGGTCCCCAGCATCCACGTCAAAGACATCACCATCAACGCCAAACGCGAGCACAAGATGTGTGAAGTGGGCGCAGGCAACCTCAACTGGCCCGAGATCCTCAAAGCCGCCAAAGAAGCCGGCGTCGAGTACTACATCGTCGAACGCGACGCGGGCGACCTGGACCCCTTCGAGAGCCTGGCGATCTCGCTGCGGAACCTCAAAGCCTGGGGTTTATCCTAATTTCCACCCGGCCATCGGCCCCCGATTGCCCCCCGTAAGCCCACAAAATTACCCCCCGCCCCGGGGGACTTTGCCCCCGCCGCCGCGCGCGGGTAACCTGTGTGGCTCGATATCGATGGCCTCTGGCCACCTGTTAGAACTTCCCGCCGCCCCGAAAGGCCCTGACCCGATGGCAATCCGACTGAAAGCCCGCACCGGCGAATCCGCCGAGCAGATGATGCGCCGTTTCAAGAAGCTCTGTGAAAAAGAAGGGCTGACCAAGGACATCAAGAAGCGCGCTTATTACGAAAAGCCTTCCGAGCGTCGCCAGCGCGCCGCCCGCAAGTCGGTCAAGCGTGTGCTGCCTCCCGGGGCCGCCGCTCGCCGCAGCAGCAAGCGCTAAGCAGGCCTTAGGGCCCTCTTACGGTCTCCATAAAGCAACCGCCACGGTTCATCCGTGGCGGTTTTTTCGCATGCGCGGGCAGCATGGCGCTGGCCGTGGCGGTGCGGGCAGGCACGCCGATGCGCGGCCGCGTCGTGGCCACCGCAGCGGCCAATGCCAAAGCGCGTGGCACCAGGCCAAGAAATCCATCGAAGGCGGCCAGCCCGGCGGCCACGCCAACCACAACCACAAAACCCCCGCGGCGGGCGTAAATCACCCGCTCCTGGCGATGTGTTCCCTGGGTTTGGGGTGATCCACCTCCCCCGCTCTATACTGCCCCCATGTCCACCTCCGCCGAAGACTTTCTGACCAAATCCCCGCAACGGCCCGAGCCCGGCACGACCGGGACCCCCGACCCCGCCGCGTACGCCAAAGAAATCGGCCTGCTGCTCAAAGACCGGCACTGCGAGAACATCGTGGCCCTGGATGTGCGCGGCATCAGCCCGCTCACGCAGGTGGTCATCGTCGCCTCGGGCACCAGCGACCGGCAGATCAAGGCCCTGGCCGCCGAGGTCGGTGAAGAGGCCGCGAAAGCCGGCTTCCCCTCATTCGGCGGCGACCAAGACGGCGCCAGCACCTGGGTCGTGCTGGACCTGGTGGACATCATGGTGCACCTCTTCGAGCCCGCCACCCGGGCCCACTACGACCTGGAAATGCTCTGGGGCGACGCCCCGCGCATCGAGATCCCCAGCCGGGCCTAAGCGCCAGGCGGCGGCACACGGCCTCAATGTCATTTTGACTCCGCGTTCAAACCGCGCACCCGCTCACTCAACCGCAAGGCGTTGAGCGCGGCCCCCGCGTTGATCTCCCGCAGCACCGGCAGCACGTCGCGCCGCAGCCGCGCCCGGGTGCGGGCCGTGTCGGTGTTGGTCACGTCTTCACGCCAGTCTTGGCCAAGGGCCCGCAGCAGGTCCAGGGCCTGGTCACGCGTGGCCCCAAGCATCGGCCGCACCAGCTGCACGTGATCCGCGAGCGGCCGCGACCACGCCACGCCGCGCAGCCCCGCGGGCCCGGTGCCGCGGATCACCGCCATCAACACGGTTTCCAGGTGGTCGTCGGCGTGGTGGGCCGTGGCAACCCACCCCGCTCCGGCGTCCACCGCCAGTGCCGTGAGCGCCGCATAGCGCTGCTCTCGCGCGTTGGCTTCAAGGTTGCCCGCCGCGTCGCCGGGCCGGATGTCGGCGCGCACAAAGCCCAGCCCCAAGCCCGACGCCAGCTGGGCCACAAAGCCCGCGTCGTCTTCGGCCGCCTGATCCCGCAGGTGGTGCTGCACGTGGGCCACGGTCAGCCGCAGCCGCCAGCGCCGCCGCGGGGCCAGCAGGTGCAGGGCCCGCAGCAGCGCCACCGAATCCGCCCCCCCCGAGCAGGCCACCAGCAGGTGGTCGCCCTCCTGCACCCGGGCCTCGTGCCGCAGGCCGTGGGCCACCGCCCGCACCAACGGTCGGTAGTGCGGTGCGGCGGGGGCGGGGGCGGGGACTGGAGCCGGAGCCGGGGTCGGGGTCGGAACCGGGCCGCTATCACACGCGAATTCAGAAGGTCCGCCGGGGTCGGGCATGCTGCGACTATAAACTCCGCCCATGGACGACCCGGTTTCCAGCCCCCACGCCGACGCCCTGGCCCCTCTTGCCCCCACGCCCCACCGCGTGGTCGAGCTGGTGGTCAACCTCGACGATGTCACAGGCGAAGTCATCGGCCATGCCGTGCAAACCCTGCTCGACGAAGGGGCCCTGGACGTCTGGACCACCGCGATTCAGATGAAAAAGCAGCGCCCGGGCGTGCAGCTGTCGGTCTTGGCCCGCGAGGCCCACGCCGCGGCCACCGCCCGCCGCGTGCTCGAACTCACCGGCAGCTTCGGCGTGCGTTACCGCCCGTGGGACCGCCTGGTGCTCGACCGCGAGCACCAGCAGGTCGACACCCCCTACGGCCCGCTGCCGGTCAAGGTCGGCTCGCTCGAAGGCCAGCCCATCGCCGTACGCCCCGAATTCGAACCCGCCCGCGCCGCGGCGCAGCACGCCGGCGTGCCGGTGCGCACCGTGCTTGACGCCGCGGCCCAAGCAGCAGGCCCCACAGGCCCCACGACCCCTTCCTCCGACACGGAGCCCTCTGCGTGACAAGCCCCGCACTGCTCCCAGCCCCGCCCTTCCTGCTTGCCATGGACAAGGCAAGCCTGCTCAACGATTTCGCCCCCCACGCGCTCTTCATCCTCGGGGTGTTGTTCATCACCGCCTGGATGGTCATCCGCATCCGCAAGCGCAGCACGCGCAACGCCACCCAGCCCTCCGCCCGCGAACAGCTTCAACGCTACCGCACCCGCGACGCGGTGCGCGGCGACCTCGAAGGGCTGATGGTCGACATCGAGCAACTCGCCCGCCGCCTGGGCTCCCAGCTCGACGCCAAGTCCCAGCAGATCGAAAGCCTGCTGGCCCAGGCCGATCAGCGCATCGCCGCCCTGGGCGGCCAGAGCCCCGCCGCGGCGCCCCCGGTCGATCGCTACGAGCCCAGCACCGGCCCCGCGGCCACGGCCGCCGCGGACCCACCCGCCCCAGATTCCGCTCCAGATTCCGCTCCAGACTCTGTATCCACCCCCGTTCCCACCACTAACCAACTCGTGGCTGCTGACTACAGCGGATGCTGTCTGAAGTGCTGCCTGCACCG
>JALZVY010000208.1 GCA_023300125.1 Phycisphaera sp. | reverse complement strand
AGCGCGGCACGTTGATCACGTCGCCGATCTGCATCCGGTTGGGGTTGATGCCCGGGTTGGCGTTGATCAGGTCTTTGGTGCGGCCCACGGTGCCAAAAAGTTTCTGCGAGATATGGCCCAGGGTGTCGCCTTTGACAACCACGTAGGTCTCGACCACTTCGGGTTCGGGCAGCACCTCGGTCTCGGCCAGGGGCTGGATCGCATCGGGGCCTTCCCCGTCGAGCACCTCGGGGGCGGCGTCGGGGTCGACGAAGGTCACCTCTTGGGCGAGGGCCTCGGCGCCGCCGTCTTGGTCGGGGTAATCGGCGGTCCAGTCGGTGGAGCTCGGGGCGGGCACCGGTTCGATGGTGCCCGTGTCACGCTTGTAGAAGCTGTGGATCGAGTTGCATCCGGTCAGCAGGGTGGCGCAGGCCAGCGCGGCAGACAAAGACACGGTCGGGAAGGCGGTGGGGAGGGGCGTTCTCATGGTGTCATTTGTATCCCAAAGCCGGCGGCGTTGCCCGATCTCGCGGCCCGTGCCGCCCCCCTGCACGCGCCATGCACGGCCCCCGCGTAGCCCCTGCGTAGCCGCCACGCGGCCCCCGCGTGGCCCCTGCACAGCACCAAGGCTTTAGCCCAGCCGCTGCCCCGGCAGCAGCGGGGGCATGGGCACGTCCAGGGTCTCGGCCACCGCACGCAGCAGGGCGAACTCGCGGACGCTCACCAGGCCGTCCGAGGCCACCGCTGCGGCGCAGGCATGGATGACCTGGCGGGTGTCTGCGGGGGTCAGGGTGCCCAGGCGGTCCACCGCATCGGTGAGCCGGGCGGCCCCCACGCTGTGGGACACGGTGGGCTCGTGGTCCAGCCCCCCCACCACGCGGGCCCCGGCCGCAAAGGCCGGCCCCGAGGCGGTGCCCAAGCCATCGACCCGCGACAACACCGACAGCAGCACCGCCAGCTCGGCGCGGTGGTGCTTCAGCCGCCCGGTGCGGCGCACCCGCGCCGCGGCGGGGCCGATGAGGTGGCGCCACAGCACCTGCCGCAGGGCCCACTCGAACAGCCCCAGTTGCTGGTCCGCGGCGATCACCGCGTCGATATGGGCTTCGAACCCGCGCCGGTCGTGCGGCGACATCGTCTTGAGCGCCGGCAGGGTGAGGTCCAGCAGCGGCAGCCGGGCGGCGGGGTCCAGCGTGGCCGCCACCGGCCCCAGGTGGGCGCTCAGTTGGGCAACACCGGTGTCCACGTGCTGGTCCAGGTGCGCCTGCTGCAGCGCCGCGACCTCGGGGTGGCGGTGGTCGCTGAGCAGGGCGAAGACCACCGCCTGGGCGCCCGCCCGGGTGCGGGCGGCTTGGGTGAGCTGCGGCGGCAGGCCCGCGATCAGTGCGCGGGCGCGCTCGAGGTGGGCCGCGCCGGGGTCGCCGATGAATGCCAGGGCCGCGGGCATCTGGTTGTCCGTCGCCGTGCGGGGTTCATCGCTGGCCGGGGTGTCCGCGGGGCGCCCGCGCTGAACCCCCGCCAAGCCCGACACCGCGGGGTGAGCCCCCGGGCCGCGCGCCGCCCGGGGCGCGTCGCGCTCGGGGTGGGCGTGGGCTTTGGAAGGGTCTTCCCAGCGACCATCCCACGCCGGCAGCAAGCGTGCGATGCGATCGCCCAGCGGCGGGTGTGTGGCCAGGCCCGCGCTGAGCCTGTGCCCGCCCCCGGTGGCCTGGCCAAAAAACAGGTGCTGAAACGCGCTGGCCTGGGCCGTGCCCAGGCGGCTGCCGTGGGCCAAGCCCCCGATTTTCATCAGCGCGTGGCCGATGCCTTCGGGGTTGCGGGTGTACTGCACCGCCGAGGCGTCGGCCAAGAACTCGCGCTGGCGCGACACCGCGGCCTGGATCAACCGGGCAAAAAACACCCCCAGCGACCCCACGATGTAAAGCAGCGTGCCGCCGATGAAGACCCCAGCGATCACGGCCATCGCCCCGCCGTCGTTGCTGCTGCGGTCGCGGCGGTGGTAACGGCCGTGGTAGCGCCCGTGGGTGGCGCCCTGGGCGACCATCCGCATCAGCAGCGTGCCCAACACACTCAATCCCAAAATGCCAAACACCAGCCCGGTCATGCGCAGGTTCAGCCGCATGTCACCGTGCAAGATGTGGCTGAACTCGTGGGCCACCACCCCTTGCAGCTCGTCGCGGGTAAGCCGCTCCATGGCCCCACGGGTCACGCCGATCACCGCGTCGTCCCGCGACCAGCCCGCGGCGAAGGCGTTGATCGCCCCTTCGTTTTCCATGAGATACACCGCGGGCACCGGGCAGCCCGCGGCAAGGGCCATCTCTTCGACCACGTTGAGCAAGCGCCGCGCGTACGGGTCGGTGGTGTCTGGGGCGATGGGCTGGGCTTGCAGCGAACGCGCCACCGCCGCCCCGCCACCAGACAGCTGGGCGGTTTTATACAACGACCCGCAGGCGATCATGCCCAGGGTGATGGCCGCGGCCAGGCCCGCGGTCTGCCACACAGGCAAGGCATGCCACGCCTGGGCGGTGAACGCCCCGTGCTCTTGGGCACCGATTAGCAACACCCCCGCGCCCGCCAGCATCGCCACGCCCAGGGTGATCACCGTCACCGCCAACGCGAAAAGCCAGACCAGGCGGCGAGAGCCTTTGCGGGCAGCGTCTTGGTGTTCGAAAAAGTCCATGTTGGAGTCGCTAGCCGCTAGCCTTTGGCCGCGAGCAAGACGCAAGCGGAAACGGTGAGGTCTTTCTTTCTTGCTAACGGCTAACAGCTAACGGCTAGCGCCTAAGGGGCGAAGCCCCTCACTGCCCCGCCGAAGCCGCGAAATCAATCTTCGGCGGATCCTTCTGGCTGGCTTCTTCCAGCTCGAAATACGCCGCGTCTTCGAAGCCCAAGAGGTTGGCCAAGATGACCGGGGGGAACGCCTCGCGGTAGTTTTTATACGTCAGCACGCTGTCGTTGTAGGCCTGCCGGGAGAAGGCCACTTTGTTCTCGGTGCTGGTCAGCTCTTCGCTGAGCTGCATCATGGTCTGATTGCTTTTGAGCTCGGGGTAGGCCTCGGCCACGGCCATCAGCCGGCCCAGCGACGAGGTGAGCGCACCGTCGGCCGCCTGCAGCCGGGCCATGGCGGGCTTGTCGGTGGGGTCGCCCGCAACGTGGACCTGGGCCTGGGTGGCCTGGGCCCGGGCCTGCATCACCGCTTCCAACGTGCCGCGCTCATGGCCCAAAAAGGCTTTGGCGGTTTCAACCAGGTTCGGGATCAGGTCGTAGCGCCGCTTGAGCTGCACGTCGATCTGGGCAAAGGCATTCTTGTAGCGATTGCGCTTGCTCACCAACTTGTTGTAAACGCCAATGCCCCAGAGCAGCATGACCACGGCCACCAGCAGCAGGCCTCCGGTGACCACGGCGGTCACCACGGCTGCACTGGCCAGAACAGGAGCAAACACGGCAGAAAGAAGCATGGCGGGTCTCTGGATAAGAAGCGGAGCGGTCAGAACTGATTGTAAAGCCAGACAACTTACGAGACACAGCCAAGGATGCGATCTTCTGCCGCGAAAAACCCACGCGCGGGGCGCTTACCGCAAAATGGCGGCGATTTCGTCGCGCAGGGTTTCGGCGGCGGCCCGCACCGCGTGGGTCCAGGGGCTGTCGCCGCTGGCCGGGGCGTAGATCACCGAGCGGCTGGCGGTGATCAGGGCCCCGGCCCCGTCGGGGTTGAAACAGGCCCGCACGTCGTCGGCCCCGCCACCCTGAGCGCCGTAGCCGGGCACCAAAAAGATCTGCTGGGGCATGCGCTGGCGCAGGGCAATCGCGTCGGCGGGCTTGGTGGCGCCCACCACCGCACCCAGCAAGGAGTAGCCGCGCTCGCCCACGCTGCGCTCGCCCAGCGCGGCGACCTGATCCGCCACAGCTTGGGCCACCGTGCGGCCGTCGTCGAGCATCAGGCCCTGCAGCGCGTCGCCGCCGGGGTTGCTGGTGCGCACCAAGGCAAAGAGCCCCGCCCCCTCGGCCTGGGCGGCGTCGAAAAACGGCTCGATGCCGTCGGTGCCCAAGTAGGTGTTCACGGTGAGGAAATCACCGCCACGCCAGGTGTCGCCCCCGGAGATCAGCCCCGCGGCGTAGTGCGCGCTGCTGGTGCCGATGTCGCCGCGCTTGGCATCGGAGACGACCTGCAAGCCCGACTGGTGAGCGGCCCCCACCACGCGCTCGTAGGCGGCGTATCCCGCCGAGCCGTAGCGTTCAAAGCAAGCGATCTGCGGCTTCACCGCGGGCACGATGTCCTTGACCGCGTCCAGCACGCCGTAACAAAACACCTCCATCGCATCGACCGGGCCTGTGTAGGCTTCGCGGATGGCCGCGGGCAGCTTTTCCAGCACCGGGTCGAGACCGACGCAGACCGGGGCCCCGGTGGTGTCGCAGGCGTGAAGGAGTCGGTCGGCGGCGTGGTGCATGGGTGTGAAGTTCGAAGTGTGAAGTGTGCGTTCAAAGGGGACAACGCGCCGCAGACAGGTTTGCGGGCGCTGCGCTCTGCAAGTGTACGGGGTGGCGGTGACCACCTACAGGTGATCTGCCGGGTCGGG
>JALZVY010000207.1 GCA_023300125.1 Phycisphaera sp. | reverse complement strand
GGCGGTGCGGGCGGCGCCCCCGGCGAGGGTCGTGGACGTGGTCCCGGAGGCCCCGGCGGCAACCGGCGCTCAGTCAACAGCCGTCGCGGCCGCGGCGGCGACCTGCCCACGGGTCCCACCCAGTTCAGCAAGGCCGACCTGGACGAGCTGGACGCCAAGATGAAGGGCAGCACCGGCTACATGAAGCAGCGGCGCCGCGACCTGCGCAAGGGCGGTAGCGGCGGCGGGGGCTTGGCCCTCACCGCGGTGCAGACCGGCGGCAAGGTGGAAATCGCCGAGCCCATCACCATCAAAGGCTTGTCGGCCGCGACGGGGATCAAGACCAACCAGATCCTCAAGTTCCTGTTTAGCCAGGGCATCATGTCCACGGTGAACTCGGCCCTGCCCACCGAATCCGCCATGGAAGTGGCGATGGAATACAACATCGAGCTCGAAGTGAAAGAGCTCGAAACCGCCGAAGAGCAGGTTGAAAAGCAGTTCGCCGAGCGCGAAAAGCTGGACGTCCAGCCCCGGCCACCTGTGGTCACGGTGCTGGGTCACGTGGACCACGGCAAGACCTCGCTGCTGGACAAGATCCGCAAGGCCGACGTGGCGGGCCACGAAGACGGTGGAATCACCCAGCACGTGGGCGCGTACCGCGTGAAGGTGAAAGGCTCGGAAGGCGATGAGAAGAGCGTGGTCTTCTTGGATACACCCGGTCACGCCGCGTTTACCACCATGCGTTCGCGTGGGGCCAAAATGACCGACCTGGTCGTGCTGGTGTGTGCCGCCGACGACGGCGTCATGCCCCAGACCATCGAGTCGATCAACCACGCCAAGGCGGCGGGGGTGCCCATCATTGTGGCCCTTAACAAGATCGACACGCCACAGGCCAGCGAAGAAAACATCCGCAAGATCTACGGCCAGCTGGCCGAGCACGGCCTGAACCCCTCGGAGTGGGGCGGCGAGACCGAGATCATGAAGACCTCGGCGATCAGCGGCGATGGTGTCACCGAGCTGCTGGAAGTGCTGGAATATCAGTCCGAACTTCTGGAGCTGACCGCCGACTACGGCGGCCCGGCACGCGGTACCGTCATCGAAGCCGAGATGCAGACCGGCCGAGGCCCCGTGGCCCGTGTGCTGATCCAAGACGGCAACATCAAAGTCGGCGACTTTATCGTGACCGGCCGAGCCTTTGGCCGTGTACGTGACATGACCAACGACCGTGGCCAGAGCGTCACCGAGGCGGGGCCTGCAACCCCGCTGGAAATCAGCGGCATCGACACCACCCCCGACGCGGGCGACAAGCTCTTTGTCACCGACAGCCTGAAGAAGGCTGAAGAAGTTGCCAATCAGTACCGCGAGGCCGAACGTCAGAAGACCCTGGCCAGCCGGGCCAAGGTCACGCTGGACAACTTCGCCGACGCGGTGGCTGCGGGCAATATCAAAGACATGCGTGTGGTGCTCAAGGCCGACGTGCAGGGATCGATTGAGACGTTGCGTACCAGCCTCGAAGAGATGGGCAACGACGAAGTCACCGTCAAGGTGTTGCACGCCGCGGTTGGCGGCATCACCGAGAGCGACGTGCTTTTGGCCGACGCCTCGGACGCGATCATTCTTGGTTTCCACGTCACCGCCACCCCCGCGGTGCGTGAGATCGCCGAGCGTCGCAAGGTCGATATCCGTCACTACCGCGTGATCTACGACCTGACCGACGACGTGAAGCTTGGCCTCGAAGGGATGCTCACCCCCGAGCGTCGCGAAGAAGAAGTCGGCACCGCCGAAGTCCTCGAAGCCTTCAAAATCAGCAAGCTGGGCACCATTGCCGGCTGCTTGGTCACCACCGGCGGCGCGTTGCGTGGTTCCCGTGGGCGGCTCAGCCGCGACGGCGTGGTCATCACCGACGACCGCGAGCTGGAAAGCCTGCGTCGTGTGAAGGATGAAGTGAAGGAAGTGCGTGCCGGTACCGAATGCGGCGTGCGTCTTGCAGGCTTTGATGACATCCGAGCCGGCGACATGATCACGTTCTACAACGTCAAGGAAATCCAGCGAAAGCTGTAAGGACGCTTCGTATGCCAGCGGCCCGGTGCTTTGGGATTGAAAGATCTGCCCGTAGGGCGGTTTCAATGCCCGGGCGCTAAGCCGCCGTGCCGCCGTTCAGCCGCCCGCCGGGCCCTCAAGCTGCCGACCGGCATATAGCCGCTGTTTCAGCTTGCCACTGCACTCTCACCCTATTGGCCTTCATGGACCCGCAACGCAAACTCCAGGTCGAATCTTTGATCCAGCGCGAAACTGCGCGGGTGCTGCAGCGTGGCTTGGCCGACCCGCGTATCAAAGGCCTGGTGAGCGTGACGCGTGTCGAGTGCAGCGTCGATCTGAAAACCGCACGGGTGTTGATCTCGGTCACCCCCGAGCGTCACGAACAGCTGACCATGCACGGCCTGCGGGACGCGACCCGGTTTATCCAGAACAAAGTGAAAGAAAAAGTCGCGCTGCGTGTGGTGCCGCACCTGCGTTTTGTCATTGACGAAAGCCTGAAAAAGCAGGCCGCGGTGCTCGAAGCGATTCAAGCGGGCATGGCCCGCAGCGGGCCCGCCCCCGAGGACGCTTCCAGCGACGGCGTGGACCCCGAATCCCGCCCCGACGCACACGCATCGCTCAATTCAGCCCCCGATCCAGACCCCGCCCCCACCCCCGACCCAGCCTCCGAGGGAGACTCGCCCCGTGTCGAAACAAGCTGATGACGCCGGAAAAAAATTCACGGCGCTTTTGAAAAAAGCCCTCGCTGCTTACAGCGGAGAAGACCCTGCACCCCGCGACCCGGTCGCGCAGCTGGTGGTCGGGTTTTTGCAGTGGCGCTCGACCCGACGTGCCGCCGAAGACGCCTTTGTCGCGCTGATGGGCGAGCTGATCGACATCAACGACATGCGGGCCAGCCACGCCCACGAACTCGTGGGCATCATTGGCGAGGACTACCCCGACGCGACCGAGCGGATCATCCGCCTGAAGCAGTCCCTGCACGGGGTGTACCTGCGTGAGCACGACGTGCAGATGCACTCGATCGCCGGCAAGGGCAAGAAAGAGCAGCGGGCTTACCTCGATTCGCTTTACGGCATGACCCCGTTCGCTGCCGCGCAGGTCACCCTGCTGAGCTTCGGGGGCCACGCGCTGCCGGTCGATGAAAAGCTGATCATGCTTTTGGAACGCGAAGAAGCGCTGCCCGAAAACCTTGATGCCTCCGCGGCCGAGGCATTCTTGCTGCGGCAAATCAAGGCCGGCGACGCGTTGCAAGCGCATCTGGCGCTTCAGGCTTGGGTCGACAAGAGCCGGGCCAAATTTCCTCCAACCGTCACGCCGGTGTCTTCGAAAAAGCAAGAGCCGCCGTTGGGATCCGAAGGGTGCACCCCCGCGTGCCCGCCGTCGGTGCCCAAGATGCCGACGCCTAAGAAAGCCGCGGCCAAAAAAGCTGCGCCCGCCAAGAAGGCAGAGCCCGCGAAGAAAGTCGAGCCAGCCAAGAAGGCCGAGCCTGTAAAGAAAGCGGCAGCCGCCAAAAAAGCCGCGCCCAAAAAGACGGCCGCCAAACCCGCGGCCAAAAAGCCTGCCGCCAAAAAAGCCGCGCCCAAGAAATCCACCCCCGCGGTGAAAAAGAAGGTGGCCCGCAAGAAGGTCTCCAAGAAAAAGTAATCGCCGCGCCGCTAGCCGTTAGCCGCTAGCTGTGAGCAAGACGCCGCTCCGCGGCCTTGCTGCCTGTTGAACCTCCTTTGCTAGCGGCTAACGGCTAGCGGCCAACGGTTTCCTGCCATGACCAGCGATTCTTCGACCCTCAAGCTCGGCCTGCCCAAAGGCTCGCTTCAAGACGCCACCGCGGATCTCTTCCGCCGCGCGGGCTACCGCGTAGAGATCTCTTCGCGCTCGTATTACCCCACCATCGACGATCCGAGCATGTCGGCCATGCTCTTTCGCAGCCAAGAAATGTCGCGCTACGTCGAAGACGGTGTGGTGGACATCGGTATCTGTGGCCACGACTGGGTGGTTGAAAACGGCAGCAACGTGCACGAGGTATGCGAACTGACCTACAGCCGGGCCACCAGCAACCCCGCCCGCTGGGTGCTGGCCGTGCCCGAGGAATCCCCGGTGAAGACCCCCGAAGACCTGGCCGGCGGCGTGATCGCCACCGAGTTGGTGGGGGCCGTGCGTCGGTACTTCGATGACAAGAAGATTGCCGTCAAGAAAATCGAGTTTTCTTGGGGGGCCACCGAGGTCAAGGCTCGGCTGATCGACGGCATCGTCGACATCACCGAGACGGGCAGCTCGATCCGCGCCAACAACCTGCGGATTTTGGACACGATTCTCACCAGCACCACCCGGCTGATCGCCAACCGCGACGCCTGGGCCGATCCGGCCAAGCGCGAGAAGATCGAAGACCTGGCGATGCTGCTACGCGGGGCCATCGCAGCCCGCGGGCAGGTGGGCTTGAAGCTCAATGTGCCTCGGGCCAAGCTCGATGAAGTGCTTGCGCTGATCCCCTCGGCCCACTCACCCACGGTCAACGATCTGGCGGACACAGACTGGGTCGCCATCGAGGTGCTGCTGGACCGCACGGCCGAACGCGAGCTGGTGCCCAAGCTCAGCCGGGCCGGGGCACAGGCGATTTTCAGCTATCCCGTGAACAAGATCATCCCCTGAGCGGGCCCTGCGCGGGGGCGTGGTGGTGCCTGGGGAGGGCGGCTGGGCGCACGAGTGCTGCGCGGCGTTCGCGCCGCCTGCGGTCCGCGTAGAATCATCCAATGCGTGCTCAGCCCCCCGTCGTGTGGTTTGTGGTGTTGCCTGTCTTGTTGCTAGGCCCGACGGCCTGCGACACCGCCCCCCGTCCGAATGCAGCGGATCAGTTGGGCGTGATTCCCGCAGGGGATGCGGGTGGTGTGACCCACGAACCGGTCCGTCTTACCGCGGTGCCCCCACCCCCAGGCCCGGGCACCGCGGTGCTCGTTCCCTTGACGGGTGCGTTGCGCGAAGCCGCCCAGCAGACCTTGGACCAGGTCATGGCCCAGGCGCTGGCCGCCACGCCCCCAGCCGACACGGATGCGCTATCGCCGCCAGACGCCGCGCACCATCAACCCCCGCTGGCGGCGCAGAAGGCTTACGCCTTCGGGCGGCAGGCCCTGCTGGACGGCGATCACTTCAAGGCGGTGGAGGAATTCGAAAAAGCCCTGCGCCTGGCGCCGCGTTCGCCCGAGATTCTCCGCGCACTGGGAGGCGCCTGGGCGCGGGCGGGCAACCGCGTCACCGCCGCCGGGCACCTGCGTCAAGCAGCGGCCCTGGATGCCGACGACTTTGAAAGCCGCCTGGCCGTGGGGCGCTTCGCCGCCGAAGACCGGCGGTGGGGCGAGGCGGTGGCGTCCTTTACCGGGGCCCTGCGTATCGCCCGCGACCGCGCCGCCTCCGGGCAGAAAACCGATGCCGCGGTGCGTCCGCTGCTGCATTTTTTCTTGGCCCGAGCCCTGGCCGAATCGGGTCGCATCGCCGCGGCCGATCAAGCCCTGGCCGTGTACCTCGACGCCCCGCGGGCGAATCGGCCCGCCACCGCGCGAGGCCGCGAGCTGGCGCGCATCGACGCGCAGCGCGGTGAAGCGTTCATCCTCCGCGGTGATCTGGCCCACCGCCTGAACGACCCCGAAGCCGCGCTGGGCCGGTATGCCGCGGCGGAAGCAGTGGGGGTGATCAACCACGAGGCCCTGCGCCGCCGCCAGCTGTACACGCGGCTGCGCCTGGGCCAGCCCAAGGCTGCCCGGAAGCTGGCCCTGCAATCGGTGGTGGAGTCGCACGGCGACACCGCGGGGCTCGCGCTGCTGCGCTACGCCGTGGAACACGGTGTGCCCGCGTCGGATCTGTCACGCCCGCTGCGCGACCTTTACGCCAAAGAGGGCCGGCCCGCATCCCTGGCCCTTGCCGTGGCCGATGTCTTGCCACCCGCCCAGGCTCAGGCGCTGCTTGATGAACACCTCGCTCAGCGTCCCGATGACAGCGCCGTGTTGCAACGCCGCATGGAACTAGCGCTCGCGCCGCATAACGGAAGCGCCGAGCGTGGCGGGCTGGCCCGCGTGGCCGCGTTGGCCGTTGCCGCGGCCCGCCGTTCACCCGATCAAGCGCAGTCTTTTGCCGGCCCGCTGGTGGTGCTGGGGGCCAGCGACCCCGCGGCCCTGGTGGAGGTGTTTGAAGCCACGCCACGCAGCGCGCCGCGCGACGCGGCCGAGGCCTACATGTATGGCCGGGCTTTGGGAGCTGCAGGCCGCCTGGACGACGCGCGGGAGGCCTTCGAGCGCAGCGCCGCGGGCCCCGACGCGCCGCACGCCGCCCGCGAGTCGTGGGCGCAAATCTTGATCGACGCGGGCGATCACGCCCAGGGCATCGCGGTGCTTGAACCGCTGGGCGACTTGCACCGGCCGCGTGCGGATCGCCTGCGGGTGCGTGCGCTGGTCGAGAGCGGTCAACACGATGAAGCACTCGCGCTGATCGACGAGCTGCTGCGACACACCACCGACGCGGTGGCGCTGCTGCGGCAGAAAGGGCGGCTGCTGCTGGTCGCCGGAGAGGTGGAGCGCGGCGAACAGGCGTTGCTGGATGCACTGAATGCCGCGCCCACCAATGAGCGGGTGTATCGCGATTTGCTCCAGCTCTATCAAAACAAGCCCGGCATGACCCGCAACCTGCAACGCTTGTGGCGGCGCATGATCGACACCATCCCCCAGGCCCGGGTGACCCGCGAGCAGCTGGTGGCCCTGCACCTGGCCTCGGGCGACCACGCCGCGGCCGAGCGGATGCTTGCCCCGCTGCTGGCCCAGAGCCCCGACGACGCGACGATGCAAGCCGCCGCCGTTGAGCTTTACGCCGCGACGGGCCGCACGCAAGAACTCGACGCCCTGGTCGAGCGTCACCTCACCCGGCGTGCGGCCGAAAACCGTCCGCCGGATCAGCTGGTGATGGGCCCGGCCATCAGCCACGCCCGCAAGACAGGCAACCACGACCGCGAGATGGAGCTGAGCGATCGCTTCTGGACCCCGCGTCCGCCCGGGGCCCAGCGCAGCATTGGGCTGGTCCGCACTCGATTCAACCAAGACCGCTTCGCCGACGCCGCGGAGATCGCTGCCGCGGGCATCGCCGCGGAATTCGACCCGCCGCTGACCGACGACCAAGACGCGGTGCTTTCGGCTTTTCTGTTGCGTGCGTTGATGGAAGACGGGCGCTTTGACCAAGCCCAGGCCGCCGGTGACCAAGCGATGCAGCGCCTGCCCGAACACGCCGCGGCGCTGGGCCGCAGCCTTGCCGGGGGCTACGACGTGTTTGATCGCCCGCGCGACGCCGAGCGTGTGCGAGAGAAGCTGTTGGAGCGTTTCCCCGACGACCCGGAGCTTTGCAACACTTTGGGCTACGCCTGGGCCAGCCGTGGCGAACGTCTGGAGGAGGCCGCGGTGTTGATTCAGCGTGCCCTTGACGCCGAGCCTGACACCGCGGCGTATCTGGATTCGATGGGGTGGGTGCGATACAAGCAAGCACGCTTCGATGAAGCGGTGAAGCTGCTTGAACGCGGCCGCGCCGCGCCCGGTGGCGATCACCCGGTGATCGTGGACCACATGGCCGACGCGTACCACCGCTTGGGGCGCGAGGCCGACGCCGTGCGTGCCTGGAGCCAAGCCCGCCACGCCGCCGCCGCCGCCGAGCAAAACCCCGAGGACCCGGCCAACGCAGATCCTGAACTTCAGGGGCTCAGAGATCGTGTCGACGCCAAGCTCAGCGCGTCCGCCGCCCAGCATCCCGTGCCCGTGGCGACGCTGGGCATCGGTGTGGAGCTTCCTGCCGAGCCCGCGGAACCCGCTGCCGCGGCGCCACACGACATCCCGGTCTCCGCGCCCGCTGAAGTCGCGGCTCCGGAATCGGTTGAATCTGTGACCGAGCCCGCGGTTGAATCCACGGTTGAGCCCGCGATCGAGACCCCCGAGCCGCCCGTGGCGCCGCCGGCTTCGGCCCAAGATCCGGCCTCCGTGGACGTCCGCGCAGAACCCGCTGCCAACGAGGGGTTTGTGGAGCCCGCCAAGGCGCCTTAAGTTTCTTTTTTTCATGGTTTTGAGTGTGTGTTTGGCGCAGCTTCCCCGGTGGCTGGGGCGGCTGTTTTCTGCTAAAATCAGGGGCTCCGCCAGCGGTCGCGGGCGGTCCGCCGCCGGGCCGCTTTGCAGGCCCTCTCTATCTCGGTTTTTCACGGTCCATGACCCGGGCGCACCGCCCCAAATCGTGGCCCATGAACTCCCGGACCCAAGGCTCTACCGATCATGACCCAGCCGTCTCCCGAATCTGCCAAGCCCGTTGACCCCGCCGCCGGCACCGCCGACGGCTACTCCGAAGACAGCATCTCCGTGCTCGAAGGGCTGGCGGCCGTTCGCAAACGCCCGGCCATGTACGTCGGCGGCACCGACAGCCGCGGCCTGCACCACCTGGTGTGGGAAGTGGTCGACAACTCCATCGACGAAGCCCTGGCGGGCCACTGCGACGACATCGTCGTCACGCTGCGCCCCGACAACAGCGTCACCGTGAAAGACAACGGCCGCGGCATCCCCGTGGGCAAGTACAAGCACGAAAACCCGCAGCTCAACGGCCGGCCCACGGTCGAGATTGTCATGACCGTGCTGCACGCCGGCGGCAAGTTCGACAGCAACAGCTACAAGGTCTCTGGCGGCTTGCACGGCGTGGGCGTGAGCTGCACCAACGCCCTGGCCAGCCGGCTGGACGTCGAAGTCGCCCGCGACGGCGTCGTCCACGCCATGGCGTTTAGCCGCGGCGACGTGATCGAAGAACTCAAAGAAATCGGCAAGCGTCCCGAAAGCGGCACCCAGATCCGCTGGATCCCCGACGTGGACATCTTCGGCGACATCACCCACGACTACCCCACCATCGCCAACCGCCTGCGCGAGCGGGCCTACCTCAACCCCGGCATCAAGCTGGTGATCGAGGACCAGCGCAGCGAAGAGCAGGGCGGCAGCGGCCCGGCGGGACGCACCGAAACCTTCAAGTTCGACGACGGCATCATCGCGATGATCCGCCACTTGAACGAGAGCAAAACCGTTCTGCACGAGCCCATCGCCGTCAGCCGCACCACCGACGACGAGCAGCTCAGCGTGGACGTTGCGCTGCAATACGTCGACAGCTACAGCGAAAACCTCACCTGCTTCGCCAACAACATCAACACCCCCGACGGCGGCACCCACCTCTCGGGATTTAAAACCGCGCTGACCCGCACGCTCAACAACTACGCCAAGAACAACGGCGTGTTGAAAGGCAGCGGCCCCAGCCCCAGCGGCGACGACTGGCGCGAAGGTTTGGTGGCCGTGATCTCGGTCAAAATCCCCGATCCGCAGTTCGAAGGCCAGACCAAAGGCAAGCTGCTGAACCCCGAGGTTGAAGGGCTGGTCAGCGGCGCGCTGGGCGAAGCGCTCTTGAACTGGACCGAAGAGCACCCCGCCGACGCCAAGAAGATCTGCATGAAGGCCGTGATGGCCGCCGAGGCCCGCGAGGCCGCCCGCAAGGCGCGCGACTTAACCCGCCGCAAAGGCGCGCTCGACAGCGGCGGCCTGCCCGGCAAGCTCTACGACTGCACCAGCAAAAACGTCGAAGAATCCGAGATCTACCTGGTCGAAGGCGACTCGGCCGGTGGCAGCGCCAAGGGCGGGCGCGACCACGAGACCCAAGCCATCTTGCCGCTCAAGGGTAAAATCCTCAACGTCGAAAAAGCTCGCCTCGACAAGATCTTGGGCTTCGAAGAGATCCGCACGATCATTCAGGCGCTGAACTGCGGCATCGGCCAAGACGACTTTGACCTGAGCAAGCTGCGCTACGGCAAGATCATCATCATGACCGACGCGGACGTGGACGGAAGTCACATCCGCACGCTGCTGCTCACCTTCTTCTTCCGCCAGATGCCCGACCTCATCAAGCAGTCGCGTATCTTCATCGCCCAGCCGCCGCTGTACCTCATCGAGCGTGGCAAGCACAAGGAATACGTGCTCAACGAGCGCCGCATGCAGAAGGTACTGGGCGGCAAGGGCGTGCAAGACGCCCGGCTGATTGTCTACCGCGACCACGACACCGCCGAGCGTGCCCAAGACCGCGTGATCGAAGGCGACGAGCTTAAGAGCACGCTGGACCTGCTCACGCAGGTGCGTGACCTGGTGGAGATCGTGCGGCGCCGCGGCATCAGCCTGCAAGAGCTCATCGCCAAGCGCGACGAGGACCCCCGCGGCGAGGGGCGCCTGCCGCGCTACACGCTGACGATCCACGCGGACAACAGCAGCAACGGCGTGAACGACGACGTGACCGGCACCCACTTC
>JALZVY010000206.1 GCA_023300125.1 Phycisphaera sp. | reverse complement strand
CCGCCAACCCCGAATCCCCAACCCCCAACCCCGGCGGCGAAGCCGCACTCACTCGGCGAACATGGCTTCGACAAAGGTCGGGGGGTCGAAGGGCTGCACGTCGTCTGGGGTTTCTCCTAGGCCCACGAACTTCACGGGCACGGCGATGGCTTCGCGGATGGCGATGACGATGCCCCCGCGGGCGCTGCCGTCGAGCTTGGTGAGAAACAGGCCCGTGACGTCGATGGCTTCGCTGAACACCTTGGCCTGGTTCACGCCGTTTTGGCCGGTGGTGGCGTCGATCACGAGGATGACTTCGTGCGGGGCGCCGGGGATCTGCTTTTCGGTCACCCGGCGGATCTTGGACAGCTGGTCCATCAGCGGCTTTTGGGTTTGCAGCCGGCCGGCGGTGTCGATGATCAAGACGTCCACCCCGCGGGCGACCGCGGCGGCGGCGGCGTCGAAGGCGACCGCGGCGGGGTCGCCGCCTTGCTGGCCTTTGATCACGTCCACGCCCAGGCGGCCCGACCACACTTCAAGCTGCTCGACCGCCGCGGCGCGGAAGGTGTCGCAGGCGGCCAGCAGCACGCTCTTGTTTTGGTCGCGCAGGGTTTTGCACAGCTTGGCGATGCTGGTGGTTTTGCCCGCGCCGTTGATGCCCGCCACGAGGATGACCGTGGGCCCGTCGTCGGCGAAGTTCAGCCCGCGGTCTTCTTCGGGGTAGTAGGCGGTGAGCTGGTCTTTGAGAAACAGCAGGGCGGCGTCGCCGTCGGCGATCTCGCCGCGTTCCCACCCGGCTTGGATGTCTTTGCGCAGCTCGATGGCGGTTTTGACGCCGATGTCGGCTTCGATCATTGCGCGTTCGAGATCGTGCAAGAGCGCGGCGGACAGCGGCTTGCCCGTGAGGATGGTGCGCAGCGTCTTGACCGAGCCTTCGCGGGTCTTGCCCAGGGCGCCGGTGAGTTTTTGAAAAGCTTTCTTGAACAGGGCCATGTGCGAGCCGGGGTGGGCAGGGCGTTTAGTCGTCCAGGTCGTCTTCGGACCAGCCGTCGTCGTCGACCAGGTCTTCGTCGAGGAAGTCGTCGTCGTCGTCGTCGTCGATCACCCAGCCGTCATCGTCGGTCAGTGGCGGGGGCTTGGGGCGTGTGCTGGCTTTGGGCTTGGGCTTGGCCGCGGCTTTGGCTTTGGGCTTGGCCTTGGCTTTGGTCTTTCGCTTGGCGGGCTTGGCGGGGGGCTCGGCGACCGCGTCGTCGAGCCAGCCGTCTGCGTCGACGGGGGCGACTTCGGGCAGCGCTTGGGTCTCGGTGTTTTTTAAGATCTTGTCCAGCACGCCGTTGACGAAGCTGGGGGCGTTGGGGTTGCTGTAGAGCTTGGCCAACTGCACGGCTTCGTTGATGACGACCTTGCCCGGGGCGTGGTCGCGGCGCATCTCGTGCCAGGCCAGCCGCAGGATGGCGCGGTCGACCGGGGGCTGGCGGTGGATCGGCCAGTCGGGGGTCAGGGCCGAGGTCTCGGTGTCGGCGTATTGGCGGTCGGCCCACGCGGCGAGGGCGAGCTTCAGGGCCTGCTGCCGGGTGGCCAGGTCGTCGTTGCGCTTGTCCAGCCCGTCGAAGACCTCTTGCGGGTCGTCGGTGCCGCTCACGTCGATCGAGAACAAGATCTGCATCGCCAAGCGGCGAACGTGGGGGCGGGACATAAGGGCAGGCCGGGGGTGGGGAATGGGGGCGCCGGCAAGGCGCAGTAAGCGGGCTGAAGCTCGGTAGTCTAGCGGGAAGGCCCGCAGTGGCCGAGGGGTCGAGCGGGCAAGTGGACAAGTGGAGAAAAGTGGCCCGGAGCCTGCCGAAAAGCGCCCTATTGGGCGGATGGCTCGGCAGTCGACCACTGGGGCAATTGGGTCAATTGGGTCAATCGGTCACTTGATCACGGGGCCGCTTCAATCTGCTGCATCAAGTTCGCCATCTCCACGGCGGTGGTCACCGCCGACCGGCCAGCATTGCCCAGCTTCGCGCCGGCGCGGTGGATGGCTTGATCCAGGGTGTCGCAGGTCAGCACGCCGAAGATGCAGGGCACCCCGGTGTTGACGTTGACGTCTTTGATGCCCTTGGCGGTCTGCTCGACGACGTGGTCGTAGTGGTCGGTTTCGCCGCGGATGACGCAGCCCAGGCAGATGACCGCGGCGTAGTCGCCGCTTTGGGCGAGCTTGAGGGCGGTGACGGGCAGCTCAAAACTGCCGGGCACCCGGGCGACGGTGAGGTTGTCGTCGCTGCCGCCCAGCTGGGCCCAGGTGGCTTGGGCGCCGCGCAGCAACTCTTCAGTGATGAACTCGTTAAAGCGGCCCACGGCGATGGCCAGGCGGTGGTTGCCGGGGATGAGTTGTCCGGTGAGATCGGTCATGGGGCGTCCGAATTCTGAAGTTCGAAGGGCGAGGTGCCAAGCGGGAAAAGGGCGTGGCAGGAAGTAGACTTTAGGTCCGCACTTGGCACTTCGCACTTCCTACCTCTTCAGTTTGACCTCGCCATGCCTCTGATCGACCTGCCTTTGGATGGGTTGCACGCCTACATGGGCCGCAACCCCCGTCCCGATGACTTTGATGCCTATTGGGACAAGGCGATGGCTGAAATGCGGGCGGTGGACGCGGGGCTGACGCTGACGCCCGCCGAGCCGTTTGGGGCCGGGCCTGAGGATGGGCCTGGGGCGGGGTCTGAGTCCGAGGCGGCCGCGTCGATCGCCGCCTGCCACGACTTGATGTTCACCGGGGTGGGCGGGGCGCGGGTGTATGCCAAGCATCTGGCCCCGGTGGGGCCGCCGCCCGCGGGCGGCCGGCCGGCGGTGCTGTTTTTTCATGGCTACGGGGTTCAGTCTTCGGACTGGACGCAATACTTCGCTTATGTGCTGGCGGGCTGCGTGGTGGTGGCGATGGACTGCCGCGGGCAGGGCGGCCGCAGCGAGGACGTGGGCGGGGTGAGCGGCCCCACACGCCAGGGCCACATCGTGCGGGGCTTGGAAGACGCGCCCGAAAAGCTGCTGTATCGCAGCATCTTTCTGGACACCGCGCAGCTGGCGGGGCTGGTGATGAATATGGATGGCGTGGACCCGACGCGGGTGATGGCCCAGGGCGCGTCGCAGGGCGGGGGATTGACGCTGGCCTGTGCGGCACTGGAGCCGCGCATCGCGAAAATTGCGCCGGTGTACCCGTTTTTGTGCGACTACCAACGTGTGTGGGAGATGGACCTGGACGAGCAGGCGTATGGCGATCTGCGCGATTTTTTCCGCCAGCGCGACCCGCGGCACGAGCGGGTGGGCGAGTGGTTCCGTCGGCTGGGCTACATCGACAACCAGCATCTGGCGCCGCGGATCCAGGCGACCACGTTGATGGCCACGGGCTTGATGGACCGGATCTGTCCGCCGTCGACCCAGTTTGCGGCGTACAACAAAATCACCGCGCCCAAGGAGCTGGTGGTCTACCCGGACTACGCCCACGAGCGGCTTGAAGGCTGGGCGGACAAGGCGTTTGGGTTTTTGATGCGTTAGCTGCGGGCCGACTGCGTCTTGTCACGCACGTTCTTACACCGGCCGGCCAACCTTGCTCACCGTCACCCGGGACCGGGTGGCGCTGCAGCTTGGGCACACGTCGGCGTCGAAGTCTTCGTAGCGGTGGTTGCAGTGCAGGCACACCGCCGAGGGCTTGCGCTCGGTGGTGAATAGGCGGTAGAGCGTGCGGCTGCCGTAGCCCACGACCGCAACGCTCAAGCCGATGATGGCGATCCACAGAAGTGGCAGCCGCAGCACAAACGCGTCGTGGTCGCGCGACCACAGGCTGCCGGGCAAAAACGTTTGCTGGGGCACGCCGATGCGCAGGTTGAAACCTGGGCTGGGGGCGAGCCCCTCGGGGTTGGGCACGTGAAGCCGGGCTTGGCCCTCGTTGTCCGCCAGGTAATGGGCGATCATCAATTCGCCGTCGACCACGCCTGCGGTGTGGTGCTGCACGGTGAGGCTGGGCGCGGCGGCGGCGTTTTCGCCTGCGGGGGGGGTGTTGGCCGCGGGCGGGGTGGGGCCGATCATCTCGGTGACCCGCACCAAGGCCAGGTGACGCTGCTTGCTGAGGGGAAACAGCAGCGCCGCGCTCACCCCTGTGATGAAGCACACGAAAAACAGCAGGCTAAGCAGCGAGCGGAGCAGGGATTTCATGGCGGTGGGCTTGTCACAGAAACGAAGGACCCGCACGGTCGGGGATCACCCGCCGAGCATGGGCGCGACGGTGTCGCGCTCGCTGGTGAGCTCGTCGTTGGTGGTCTTGATCATGCCGGCGCCGAAGTCATCGATGGGCAGGCCCTGAACGACTTCGTACTGGCCCGGGGCGGTGGTCTTCACCGGCAGGCCGGCCCACACGTCGGGGTGGAAGCCGTAGGCGCCGTTGCTTTTGACCGCGACCGAGTGCACGGCGCCCGGGGTGCTGAGGTCACGCACGTGGTCGATCAGCGCGTTGCCGGCGCTGGCGGCCGACGACAGGCCGCGGGCGGCGATGATGGCGGCCCCGCGCTTGCCCACGGTGGGGCAGAACTCGTTTTGCAGCCAGGCGTCGTCGCCGATGACTTCCGGGGCCGGGCGGCCGTTGATGGCCGCCAGGTGGAAGGCGGGGAACATGGTGGGGCTGTGGTTGCCGAAGATGTACACGTCGCTGACGTCGGTTGTCGCCACGCCGGCTTTCTGGGCCAGCTGGGTGGTGGCGCGGTTTTGGTCCAGGCGCACCATGGCGGTCCAGCGGTCGGCGGTGATGCGCTTGCACTGGCTGGCGCCGATCATGCAGTTGGTGTTGGCGGGGTTGCCCACCACCGCCACGCGGCAGTTGTCCGCGGCGTTTTCGTCGATGGCTTTGCCTTGGCCTACGAAGATCTTGCCGTTGTCTTTGAGCAGGTCGGCACGCTCCATGCCCGGGCCGCGGGGCTTGCTGCCCACCAAGAGCGCCCAGTTGGCGTCTTTGAAGCCGACCGCGGGGTCGCTGCTCATCTCGATGCCGTGCAGCAGCGGGAAGGCGCAGTCGTCGAGTTCCATGGCCACGCCGCCCAGGGCCTGCATGGCTTTTTCGACCGGGATCTCCAAGAGCTGCAGGATGACCGGTTGGTCTTTGCCGAACATCTCGCCCGCGGCGATGCGGAACAGCAGGCTGTAGCAAATCTGGCCTGCGGCGCCGGTGACGGCGACGCGGATGGGGGCGGGGGGGGTAGCGGTCATCTGGGAGTCCTGGTCGGAGGCCGAAATCGTGAGGGCACGATGGGTCGCGCACGCGACGCCGTGGGTGCGATGGTATCTCGCATTCGCCCGGGCGCGCAGAGGCACCCGCCCAGGGGGCGGGCCGGCGGTGGATGGGGTGGGGTTGAAAGCGGCGGTGCCCGAGCCAAAGCCAAAGGCCCGCGGCCGGGGGCGGGGGCTGAGCCGGGCGGGCGATCAAACTAGACTGGGCGGTCCGCGATGGACACGCGTCAGGACCCGTTGGGGTCGCGGCGGGTCAGCACAGGGCCAAGTAGCTCATCAGCGACAGGACCAAGATGCGTTTCCGCATGGATACGTAAGGGACATTGAGACGGATGAGATCGGGCAAGGTGGGGCTCCGGTGAGGGTGCTCAACGATGCCCCATGAATTTCGAGCCTGCGCCAATTCAGTTTAAAATTTCTTTTAAGAGCAACCATGGCAATGATTTACGATTTTTCAAGGCGAGCGTCCGATGGGTTTGGGTTGTGCGGGATGTGGTTGGGATCCCACATCCGGGCGTGCACCCGGGGCATGCAGGCCCGTGCGGCGGCGGCTGTGCTGCTGCTGGCGGTGGGGGGCGCGGTGTCGGCGGTGGGCCAGCCCGCGGGCCAGAGTCAGCTCACGGGCCAGGGCCTGTGGCCGGCGGTGGGCGAGGGGCATGCCCGCAGCGCCCAGCGTTTGGTCGAGCAGTGGGTGCAGCGTGGCGGTGTGCCCGGCGAGCGGGCCGGGGCCATCCGGGTGTCGGGCCTGGTGGGCGTGCGGGTGACCCTGCGCTCGGCGGGCATCACGCTGGGCGACGGCACTGTGTTTCGGTCGGACCTGGAGGAGGCCTTGCAGTCCGACGCGGTGGTGGAGCCGGGCACGCCGCTGCCGGCAAGCGATCTGGTGGGGCTGTTGGAGCAGGCCACCACCCGAGCTTTTGACGACGTGATGGCGCGGCTTGAAAGCCGCGGCTTCGAGGCCCGTGCGCGGGCGGGCGCGGGGGGCGACAGCGGGGGGGGCATTCCCACCCGCGAGCAGATCGGCGTGGGCTTGGAGGTGGACTTGCAGATCGCCCGTGGCGGCGAGCGTGTGGTCGTGCGCGGCGATGCGCCGGCGGGCGCGGTCTTCGGGCGCTTTGCGCCCGGGTTCCACGGGCTGTTGGTTTTGGCCACTGCGTCGCAGGGGGCCCAGCCGGTGGCGGTGTGGCCCGCGACTGGGCTGGCGATCAACCTCTCGCCGCGGCGGCAGGTGATGCGGGTGCTGAGCGGGGCCGGAAAAGACGCGCTGGCCTCCGCGTCGCTGGGGCGTCCGGGCGGCGTGCCGCTGTACCGCTTCGACACGCTGCACGTGGTGCGGCCCCGTGCGGGCATGGTGCCGACGGTGCTGGTGCGTGGCGGCGAGCTATTGCCCGGGCGTTTTGTGGGCCAGCAGATGCTGGCGGGTATGAGCGAACGCATGGCCCGCAACCTGCTCAACCGCTTCATCAGCGGCCAGCGGGTGCGGGGCACCTACCACCCGGCGAGCGACCGCTTTGACCCCGAATTGGCCGACGAGCAGGAGGCCACCTTGGCCTCGTTGGCGCTGATGCGCTACGCCCGCGCGTCGCGGCGGCGCGGGGCGAGCAACCCGCTGCTGACCCAGTTTGAAGAGGTGGCGGCGGGCGTGGTCAACCGCGTGACCGGGCGTTTGCTAGTGCCCGACGACCTGGACGAGCCGGTGATCGCGGGCCTGGCGCTGCTCACCATGCTCGACGCGCCCGCGGCGGCCTTTGAGCCTGCCCTGCGCGACCGCTTGGCGACGCTGCTGTCCACGCCCGTTGCGGCATTGGATGGGGACAACGCCGCGCCGGTCATGCCCCCGGCCTCCGAAGCCTTGGTGGCGGCGGCCTTGGCCGGGCGCTACGCCCAAAACCGCGACGTGACGCTGGGCGGGCGCGTCGCCGACGCGCTGACGGCGCTGTGGGAACGCACCGATGGGGGCTTCGACGTCTTCGCGTTGCCCTGGGCCCTGGAAGCGCACCTGGTGGCCAGCGGCTCGCTCATTGCCGACGGGCTGCTGGACCCCGCGGTGGCCCAGGCCCGGGCCACGGGGCTGGCGACGCTGCTGGATCAGGTCGAGCGGCTGCAGGTGATCGAACGCCCCGCCCTGGGGCCCGCGGACGTGATGGGCGGCATCGTGCTGCGGGCGGCGCCCGAGGGCAGCCCGCCCGCGCCCACCTGGCACACGGCCCACGTCGTGCGTTTCTTGGCTTTGGCCCTGCGCGACCAGCAGGCGGTGCCGGTGATCCGCCGCCCGGGCGCGATGGTCACCGCCTCGGCCGCGGCGCGGTTTTTGGGCCAGCTGATGATCGACGAGCCGAATTGTTTTGGCATCCCCAACCCCGGTCAGGCCTTGGGGGGCATCCGCTTGGCGCTCTTCGACAACACCTTGGGCGTGGCGCCCACCGCCGTCACCCTGCTGGCCATGACCGAGCTGAGCTCGACGCTTCACGCGATCGAGGTTGAATCAGATGCGCCCGCCGAAGAATCTGCAGCCGAACCGGATGCCGAGCCCGGGGCGTGATGCAGCCTGCGGCGGCGGGCGGGGTGGTTATGCCACGTCCGCGAGGCCGTGCGCCTTGAAGCCATGCTGCGAAGGTGTGGATGTGCAGAGCACGGCCTCAAGGGCCTGGATACGAATCAACCGGCCTTTTCGAGGGCGTTGACTTTTTCCAGCCGGCGGTTGTGCCGTTCTTCGCCACTGAACGAAGCGCTCACGAAGGCCCGCACCAGGTCTTCGGCCAGCTGGGGGCCGATGATCCGCGAGCCCAAGCACAACACGTTCATCGCGTCGTGCTCGACGCCCTGATGGGCGCTGTACACGTCGTGGCAGACCGAGGCCCGCACGCCGGTCTGCTTGTTGGCCGCGATGCAGGCCCCCACGCCCGAGCCACACAGCAGCACGCCCTTGTCCACCTGCCCGTGTTGCAGGGCCTGGCCGATGTAGCGGGCGAAGTCGGGGTAGTCGTCGTTGGCGTCGTAGCTGTGGGCGCCCAGGTCCACCACTTCGTGGCCCATCGACGCAATGACCTGCATGAGGGCGTCTTTAAGCGGGTATCCGCCGTGGTCACAAGCGATGGCGATTTTCATAGCGCGGGTCCGTGAGAAAAGAGAAGCGGTGGCCTGCATCATCGTGGCTGGGGGGAAGGCTTGTCAAAAAGCCGCGGGTGGCCACGGGCAGCGCGATCGCATCGCCAGGGGCGCCAGAGGGGCGGTTGGGCTCTCTCGTGTGGAGATTGAGGTGCCTCTGAAGCCCTGGCCCGCCGGAAAGACATTCCCTTAGGTCTCGCTTGCCGGCGTGCTGGCGGGCGGCGACGGGGCGGTGGGCGTCTCGCTCATGAACCGGGGGAAGAACGCCAGCAGCCCCGCGAGGGTCTGCACGCTACTGAGCATGTGGCTTACCAACACGTCCAGGGTGTTTTCGCTCTCGTGGATCGCCGCCCGCTGGCAGGTGGCGAAGTAGCGCTGCTCCACCCGGCGCCAGCCCGTCCACAGGTCGCGGATGATCGACGCGGTCTCTGGGGCATCCAAGACCGGGCTGAGCACCACCCGGCCCGAGGTCATCCGCGTGAGCGGGGGCTGGAGCGCCTTCATAAATTCCGCGTATTGCGTGCGCCAAACCGATTCGGGGTGCGTGCAGCACTGGTGAAAGGCGTGCAGCGGCGAGCGGTCGGCGCCGTGGTTCAAAAACACGTCGTAGTCGTCTTGGTTCAGGTGCCGCTTGGCGGCGGCCGTGGCTGTGACGCGGTTGGGGTGGGCCGCCGCCCGGGCGCCTTGCCGCAGCCAGGTCAGGTGTTTTTCCAGATGGCTCAACGCCTGGTGGGTCTGCTCGGCGACGCCGCGCGGCTGCTCGCGCGGGCCCGATGCGGCGCGTTCCATCTCTGCGGGGTCTGCGGCGTGCAGCCCTTGAAAGTCGATCACCGCCACGGTGATGTTGTCTGGCCCGCCCGCGGCATTGGCCGCATCCACCAGCGCCGCGCAGGCCGCCCGCGGTTCGCGGTGGTCCTTCAGCAGCTCGCTGATGGCCGGGTCGGGCACCGGATCGGTGAGGCCGTCGCTGCAAAGCATCAGCCGGTCGCCGTCTTCCAAAGGCACGTGCCCGACTTCGGGCACCAGGGCCTCGGGCTTGCCCAAATACTGCATGAGCAGCCGTTTTTCGGCGATGTCCACCAGCTCGCCTGTTTCGGGGTCGGCCATAAACATGGCCCGGGCGTAGGTGTGGTCCGTGGTCAACGGGAAGATTTCGCCGCGTCGCAGCAGATACAGCCGCGAGTCGCCCGCGTGCAGGTGGTAGAGCATGGGCCCGTCGATCAGCGCTGCCACCAGCGTGCAGCCCATGCCCTGCAGCGTGGGTATCTCCTGGCTGTGGGCGTACACCGAGGCATTCATCTCCACCGCGGTGTCTTTGAGTGTGCCTTGGATCGCATCCGCGTCGATCGTCTGGGCCCGCCGCAGTTGGCGTCGGAAAACCCGCGGCAGCGCCTTGGCGATGATCTGGGAAGCCGCCTCGCCTGAGGGGCGCCCGCCCACGCCGTCGCACACCACAAACACCCCGGTGCGTGCATCCATCGCCACCGCGTCTTCGTTGGCCAAACGCCGACGCCCGACATCGGTGTGTGCCGCAAAATGAAGGTTGGCAATCCGGCTGTTCATCGGGCGGTCATCATAGAACCACCCGGGCTCGCATGGCTGCGAATCACGCGTTGATCAAGGCCCATAACCGGGAGGCACGCGCCCGAGGCCCGTCAAAGCCTGATGCAATACTTAAACGCGCCGCGAGCGGCCCGCGTCGAGTTGCCGGGCCATCTCGGTCAGCACCCGCACGTTGCCCAGCGTGTCTTGCCGCGACACCGGCAGCGGCCCGCCGGACATCACCGCCTGGGCAAAGGCGTCGGCCTCCACGGCATATAGCGGGGCGGGCGCATCGACGTGGACACTCCGCGGTCCCGGGGCCGGCGCAGGCTTGGCGGGCCCGGGCGATGTCGCCGCGCGTTCCTGCTTGGGCGGGGTCTGCCCGCCCACCACATACACCGCGCCGCGCTGGGCCGGCTTCCAGGGCACGGGCACCTGGATCCATCCCTCTTCGCCGCCCAGGTGCAGCGTGTTGTCCATCTGCACACTCATGCCGAAGGTCAGGCTCGCGGTCACGCCGTGAGGGAAATTCATCACCCCGGCCACCACGTCGTCCACCCCTGTGTCATGGAAGTGCCCCGCAGCGTGTACACCCACCGGCTCGCAGCCCGCCAGCAGCCGCGCCACACTCACGCAGTAGCTGCCGATGTCTTGCAGCCCGCCGCCGCCGATCGCCGGATCAAAGCGCACGTTGTCTTGGGTGCGCGACGTGCGATAGCAAAAGCTCGCGCGGATCATCCGCAGCCGCCCGATCGCCCCGCCGCGCACCGCGTCCACCACCGCGTGGGTCAGCGGGTGGCAGCGGTACATAAACGCCTCCATCACCCGCAGCCGGGCCGCGTCGGCAGCGTCAAACAAATCCTCGGCGTCCGCCACGCTCAAAGCAAAAGGCTTCTCGCACAGCACATGCTTGCCCGCCGCCAGCGCCCGCTTGCTCCACGCGTGGTGTTCGTGGTTGGGCAGGGCCACGTACACCGCGTCCAGCGTGTCGTCGGCCAGCAGCGCGGCGTACCCGTCGTAGCAGCGGTCCGGGCTCACACCAAACCGCGTGCCGAAATCGTGGGCCTTTTGGGCCGACCGCGACGCCACCGCCGCGACCACCGATTCCTGGGCGTCCACCAGATCGGTCGCAAACTGCCCGGCGATGTTGCCGCATCCCAAAATGCCGTAACGAAACGCACGCGAAGAAGAGTGGCTCATCGCCTCAGCTTAAAGCACGCCGCCGGGGCCGCCTGTTCTACACTTCACCCATGCTTAACCCCATCCTTCGCCGCCTGCTTCCCGCGTGCGCCCTCGCCCTCGCCGCCTGCGCGTCCGTCGCCCAGCCCGCCGCGCAGCCTCTGCACGACACCGTTCAAACGCTCACCCAGGGCTACCGCTTTGTCGAAGGCCCCGCGCTGGCGCCCGACGGCAGCATCTACTTCAGCGACATCCCCGCCCGGCGGATCGTGCGCTACGACCCCGCCACCGGCCACACCGCCGACTTCACCACCGACAGCGGCGGAGCCAACGGCCTGATGTTCCAGGGCCACGACCTCTACGCCTGCGAAACCCGCCGCCGCCGCGTCGGGGTGTACCGCGGCGTGACCGCGGACCCTGCCGCCGACCCCGCCGCGGGCGATGCCCAGCCCCAATCCCAATCCCAACCCCGGTCTCACCCCCTGGCCGCCACGATCGGCGGCGTGCCCTTCAACAAGCCCAACGACCTGGCCATCGACGCGGCAGGCGGCATCTACTTCACCGACCCCAACTTTGGCGACGCCGACCACCCGCGCCCCCCGGTCGAAGG
>JALZVY010000205.1 GCA_023300125.1 Phycisphaera sp. | reverse complement strand
CCCGCAGGCGGAGCGCTACGCGCTGCTGGCCCAGCAGGCCCGCGACGACGCGGCGCGGGCGGCGTTGGAGGGGCGCTGAAGCGGTGGGGGGGGCTAGAATCGGTGTCGTTGTGCCGCGATGTTGTGCGGCACGGTGTTGTGTCACTTGCTCTTATTTTTGAGGCGTCACATGGTCCGGTCCAATCCTTTTGGTTTTTCATCGCCCGGAGACCGCGACCGGCTTCCGGCCGACGCGCGTCGTCAGATGATTGACGAAACGAGTGCTTTTCTGACCTGGGCCCTGGCCGAGGACCGTGGGCTGCCGCGGATCCCCCGGCGGGCGGTGAGGGGCGGGGGGTTTGGGCCCTTGGTGATGTCGCGTCCGCTGGCTCGGGCGGTGGCCCGTCATTTCTGGGGGCGTGCGTTCGATCTCTTGGGACGGAACCGATAATCTGGCCCCGGACATGGCGGGGGCATCTGTCGTGTGTCCGCGGGCGTGCGTGGCGTGGTGTTTGCCGATGGATTCGCCGATAGCCCGCCTATTCATTCTGTAACGAAACGATTGACCATGAATGTGAAAGCGACCATTGCCACGGGATATCGCCTGCGGCTTGTGCTGATGAGCCTGCTGATGCTGGGCTTTGGGGTGTACTGCGTCTACGACGGGCACATCGCTTATCCCCAGACCAAGGAAATCGGGCTGGCGTACCAAGAGCTGAAAGAGGCCAACCCGAACACGTTCCCTGAGCTTTGGCCGGCCTTGGCGAAGGAAAACGGCTGGTCGACCAAGGTGCCCAAGAAGATCAAGACCGAGGCCGAGTACGACTCGGACATCAAGACCCAGTGGATCATGGCGGCGATCACCGGGCCCCTGGGGCTGTGGTTTGGCTTCAAGCTGCTGCGGGAGAACTTCCGCTGGGTGGCGATGGACGACAAGGGTTTGACAGCCTCGGGCGGGCACGAGGCGCCTTGGGATTCGATCACCGGTCTGCAGCGTGAGCGGTGGAAGACCAAGGGCATTGCCCACGTGGTGTACCGCGACGCGTCGGGCAGCAAGGAACGCAAGATTCTGTTGGATGATTTCAAGAGCGACCGGGAGGCGACCGCGAAGATCTACGACGCGGTGCTGAAACAGGTGGATCCTGAAGAGGCCGCGGCGAACGCTGCGAAGGATGCTGCGGAGGCCGCACGAATCACGCCTTTGGACGCGGCCGTGGCGGATGCAGATGCCCAGGATGATGCCGATGGGGCCGCGCCCTCGGCGTGATCCGGGGCGTGGCTCCGCGTTACGGTTTGCGGGGCGGGAAATGAGATGTGCGGGCGCGAAGGCCACTCGGCTTCAAGGCCAGGTGGCCTTTGCCGTGCGCGGCGTTAGTTGTCGGCGGCGATGGAGCGTGCCATGGGCAGCACCATTTCTTGCATCAAGATCTTGATGCAGGCCGCCAGGGGGATGGCCAGCAGCATGCCCAGCACGCCCGCGAGGGTGCCGCCCACCAGCACCGCGAGCATGACCGAGAGGGGGTCGAGGTTGGTGGCTTTGCCTTGCACGATGGGCTCGATGACGTAGCCGTCGAGGGTTTGGGCGACGATGAAGACGCCGGCGGGCCACAGCAGCAGGCCCCACGACCACACGAAGCCGATCTCCGGATCGGCGGGGCTGCAGACGGTCAGCAAAATGGCGATCGCCGCGCCCACCGCGGGCAGGAAGGGCACCACGTTCAGGGCCCCGGTGATGATTCCCAGCAGGAACCAGAACGGCACGCCGCCGAGCCACCAGCCCACGGTGAGCACCCCGGTCATCACCAGCGATTGGATCAGCCGGCCGCGCACAAACGATGAGACGGCCAGGTCCATCTTGTGCAAGATCGTCAGTGTGTGGTCGCGGGATTGCGCAGGGATGAAGGGCTTGAACCACGCGAGGATGGCGTCGAATTTCCAGCTGAAAAAGAAGAAGCTGAAGATGATGATGACCGACGCCAACGCGATGTAGCTGGTGAAGCTCACGGCCGTGCCCACCAGGCCCACGCTGATGCCCAAAGACTTGCGTGCCAGGTTGGTGAGGCTGGATCCATCGACCTCTTTGAGCTGACTGACCGCGGATTCGAGTAGCGGGCGGGCACGCTCGTTCTGCATCACCCAGTCAACGGTGCGGATGGCCAGGGTGTCGGGCTTGGCGGTGGACGCGTCTTCTGCGTCGGCGTCTGGGGTGTCGGCGTCGCGGGTGTCGACGTCGGGGAGGGCGGCAGGGAGCTTGTCTTCAGAGGAGGAGACAGAGACCTGCACCGACGTATCGCCGTCGCTCGCGGCGTCTGACGCGGCGCCGGAGGCACGCTCGCGGGCCTGCTCGCGTTTGTGTCGGTGGGCTTCAAACTCGTCCAGCACGGCGCTGACCTGCGCGGGCATGCCCTGCACACGTTCGATGAGGTTTTTGCCCTGCTCGGCCATGAGCGGCACCGCGGTGATGACGAACAAGGCCACCAGCATCAGGCTGATCAGCATGACCGACACGGTGCCGGCCAGCCTCCCGATGCCCGCCTCGCGGCCGGCGACGCGCAGCAGGGGGTTGACGATGTACGCCAGGCTGAGCCCGACGGTGACGGGCATGAGGATGGAGCTGACCGCGTGCAGGGCTTGGAAGGCCCCGGGGATGACGTGCCGCAGCACGATGTAGATCAGCACGCCCGCGAGCAAAATCTGGAACCAGCGTCGCTGCCAGATGTAGGGCTCGTCGTGCCCGTTGGAGCAGACGTCCACTTCGCTGAGCAGCGTGTTCTGGAGCGCAGGTCCCGGATCCGGCTTCGGCGAGCCCGTGATCGGCTTTGCGTCCGCGGTATCAGGGCGGTTTCGTTTGTTTTTGCTTTTGCCTCGGCCCATGGGCACAGCTTAACCGCCCTCAGCGGGCACCTGAAGCGGTGTGGCACCCATCAGGGCAGGATGAGCGTCTCGACGGCGAAGGCCTCGTCGAAGGCGTAGACATCGCGGAAATCGGCGATCGAGTCTTGGTCGGTCTTGTGCATCATGCCCGCGTCGACCATGGCGAAGACGATGTGGCCAAAGTCTTCGGTGCGTGTCACCCGCCAGCGGGCCAGCACCGTGTGGGCCAGCAGGCCGTATTCCTGGCGCCCAAAATCGCGTAGGCCCATGCACAGGTCGCGGCCGCTTACGTGCCGGCTGGGCACGTCGCCGTCTTCGTCGTGGTCTTCGGAGTCCGGGTCGCCGTGCATGCGGCGGACCGTGAAATCCAGCCCGCGCTGCATGAAGACAAACGCGTCTACCGGGTACCGGGTCGAGTTGACGGCCGAGGCCAAAGCCACGCTTAGCATGGACACAGTATAGCCCGCCGGGCGTGGGCTTCGTCGCCCGCGAGAAGCGGCCTTCAGGCCGCCGGGAGGAGGCCTCCGGGGGATCTGCTTAAACTTCGTGCATGTCTTTTGCCCACCTGCCACCGATCGACCCGGCCCAGCTGCGTGAACGCCGTGAACGCGTGTTCCTCTTGCTGGCGGGGATTTTTTTGGGCACGCTGGCGATGCTCAATATTTTGGGCATCAGCCGGTTCATCGCCTTGGCCAGCTTCACCCCTGGTGAATCGGGAAGCTGGACCTGGGGGCAGTGGGGCGAGGTGCCTTTCGCTCTGGCCGTCGGTGTGCTGCCTTATCCGGTCACCTTCTTGTGCACCGACCTCATCAGCGAGTTCTACGGCCGGCGGCGGGCCAACTTCTTGGTGCTGGTGGGGCTGATTTTGAATCTGTGGGTGGTTTTCATTCTGTGGGTGGGCGGGATTCTGCCCGTGGTGCCGGCGATGGACGCTGTCACGAACCTGCCCGACCCGGCGGATCCGCAGTACGCCTTTTTTGCCATCCGCCACATGGCGTTCGTGGCGGTGCTGGCGTCGATGGCAGCGTATTTGGTGGCCCAGTTCGTCGATGTGCAGCTGTTTCACTATTGGAAAAAACTGACCCACGGCAAGGCGCTGTGGCTGCGCAACAACGCCAGCACGGTGGTGAGCCAGTTGGTGGACACCGTGGCGGTGATCTTGATCACCCACTACTACGCCGGGGCCTTGCCGGTGGTGGAGGATCGGCCGATCGGCGGACAGTTGATGGTGTTTATCGCCACGGGCTACGCGTTCAAGTTGGTGGCGGCTTTGATTGATACCCCGCTGGTCTACGCCGCGGTGGCGATGCTTAAGCCCTACCTGCGGATCGACCCGGTGCAGGTGCCCCACGACGGGCCGGCGGACCCCTTGGCGGACCCCGTGGCGGTGGGCGCGGCCGTCACGCCGGCGCCCGCTGAATCCGACGACTTGGACGACGGCGACGAGCCGGTCGGCCGTTCATTGTGGCGCGACGACTGATCTGCCTCTGACCTGTTTGTTGAGCCCGGGTTGATGGACAAGCCAACGCTACGCCAGTGGGGTCGCCAGCAGCGCCGCGGGATCGATCCCGCG
>JALZVY010000204.1 GCA_023300125.1 Phycisphaera sp. | reverse complement strand
GGGTCTTAGCATTTTGGTGGTTGCAGGCGCTAGGTGTTAGAGCCTAGAGCCTAGGAAAGACGGGGTGCCGCTCCAAGACCCCGACGCAGAGCGGCGTGGCGGGGTCAAACTAGGCTCTAGGCTCTAACGCCTAGCGCCTCGTCTTCGCCATGACGATGCTGATTTCACGATGACCGACCCCACCCGCTACAAACTGACCGTTGCCTACGACGGCACCGCCTTCCACGGCTGGCAACGCCAGGAGCCCGCGGGCCTGCCGGTGCTGCGCACGGGGCAGGGCGTGTTGGAGAATGCCCTGGTGCGGGTGCTGCGCCAGCCGCGGGAAGAAATCGGGCTGCTGGGGGCCAGCCGCACCGATGCGGGGGTGCACGCGATCGGGCAGGTGTGCCACCTGAACACCACCAGCCCCATCCCGCCCGAGCGCATGGTGCGGGCGATCAACAGCCGGCTGCCCGACGACCTGGAGGTGCGCGACGCCCAGGTGGTGGATGCTTCGTTCGACACCATCCGCGACGCGACCGACAAGCAGTACCGCTACCGCATTTTCGACGCGCCCTACCGGCCGCTGGGGCTGCGGAACCTGGTGTATCAACACCCGATGCGGCCGTCGTTTGATGTGGATCGCATGAACGACGCCGCCCGGCGGCTGGTGGGCACCCACGATGTGGAAGGCTTTGCCGCGGTGGCCCATGGCCGGGCGACCACGGTGCGCTCGATCCACGCGTGCTGCGTGGAAGAGCACCCGATCCCCGCGGGGTTGGCGGGCGCCGGCGCGGCGGGGCGCGAGCTGCACGTGGTGATCTCGGGCAGCGGGTTTCTTTACAACATGGTGCGCATCGTGGCGGGCACCTTGGTGGAGGTGGGCCGCGGCGCGATGGAGCCGTCGCGGGTGGACGAGGTGCTGGCCACCCAAGAGCGCCGCTTGGCCGGGCCCACACTGCCGCCGATGGGGTTGTGCTTGGAGTGGGTGGCGTATGGGAGTAAAGCCTGATGGGTTGCGGAAGCGATAGCGCCGGCATTTGTTTTCTGAGGGCGGTGAGCCGCTCGGCTCGATCACAAAGGCACGAAGGCGCTAAGGCGCGAAGGAAGGCAGTGACGTCGACGCCTTTGGGGAAGCTCAAAAGGTGGGCAAGGGGGCCGTTTTTAGGTGAGATTGTTTTACTTTTCTCTGTCTTCTTTGAGTCTTTGCGCCTTTGCGCCTTCGTGTTCTCCGGGGTTGTTCGATACGGAGATCAGGCCTGAAGATCCTCCACGTCATCACGCGGCTGATCCTGGGCGGGGCCCAGCAGAACACGGTGATGTCGTGCGCGGCGCAGGTGGCGGCGGGGCATGAGGTGCATCTTGCCTACGGCCCGATCTTCGGGCCCGAAGGGTCGATGATTGAAGAGGCCAGGGCCAGCGGGGCGACGCTGCACGAGATCCCGACGATGGTGCGCGAACTGGCGCCGGTGAAAGACTGGCGCTGCCACGGCGCGCTGCGGGCGCTGGTGCGTGAACTCAAGCCCGACATCGTGCATTCGCATTCCAGCAAGGCGGGGGTTTTGGCCCGCAGCGCGGCGTGGGCCCAGACGCAGACGAACTTTTGGGGGTGGGCGGCGGATCAGACGCTGCCCGACACACGGATCATCCACACCGTGCACGGCCTGCCGTTTCACGAGCGGCAGTCGAAGCTGATCCACCGGTTGTACGTCGGCCTCGAACGCTGGGCGGCCAAGCGCTGCCACCACCTGATCGCGATCACCCCGCAGATGGTTGAGGCGTTTGTGGACCAGCGGATCGCGCCCACCGAGCTGTTCACGACTATCCCCAGCGGGGTGGACGTTGAGGCGTTCACGCCGCGTCCCGAGGCACGGGACGCGGTGCGGGCGCGGTATGGCATCCCGGCGGACGCCTACGTGGTGGGGCATGTGGGGCGACTGGACCCTTTGAAAGGCCACGCGGACCTGTTGGACGTGTTGCCGCGGCTCAGAGAAGCGCGGGGCGAGGTGTGGCTGCTGTTTGTGGGCGACGGGTTCGGGCGCGACGCCGTTGAAGGTCACGCGAACATGGCCGCGGGCCACGCGGTAATCACCGGCCGGGTGGATCTGGACACCGTGCCCGATCACCTGGCGGCGATGGACGTGATGACGCTGCCTTCGTATCAAGAGGGCCAGAGCCGCACGCTGGTCGAGGCGCAGCTGACGGGCCTGCCGGTGGTGGCGTATGCGACGGGGGGGATCCCCGCGGTGTGCGGGGGCGGGGCTGTGGGGCGGCTGGTGGCCACCGGCGACCGAGACGCGCTGGCTCAGGCGATTCTTGAACTGGCTTCGGACGCTGACACGGCGGCTAAGCTGGCCGCAGCCGGGCAAGCCCATGCACGTGAGCATTTCGGTGCCCAGCGTATGGACAGCGAATTGCTCAAACTGTATTCCCGCCTGGTGGCCTTTGCTCCCCACCCTCCCCACCCTCCCGACTCTCCCAAACCTCCCGCGCCCCCATCCCCGAGCCTGTCATGAATATCCTCGTTGTTGGACCTCACCCTGACGACCAAGAGCTGGGCATGGGCGGCACGATCGCCCGACTGCTGAGCCAGGGGCACCACGTGCTGATTTTGGACATCACCAACGGCGAGCCCACGCCGCTGGGCTCGCCCGAGCAGCGCGAGATCGAGTGGAACGCGGCCCTGGAAGTCTTCCGCGGCCAGTGCAAGAACGGCGGTACGGTGCAGCGCAAGCTGCTGGGCCTGCCCAACCGCTACGTCGAGCACACGATCGAAGCCCGCCACGCGGTGGCGGGGGTGATGCGCGAATTCCAGGCCGAGATGGTCTTTATGCCCTTCTTCGAAGACGCCCACCCCGACCACCGCGCGGTGACGCGGATTGTGGAAGACGCGCGCTTCGACGCCAAGCTCTCGAACATCGACCTGCCCGGCGAGCCGTGCTACCCCAAGTGGATGATCTATTACTACTGCACGCACCTGCGCTGGGTGGTGGATCCGACGTTCTGCATGGAAATCAGCGAAGAAGAGATGGACGTGAAAGAGGCCGCGATCAAGGCGTATCACACCCAGTTTGTGCTGCCCGAAAAGAACCGCCGGGTGGTGGAGTTTGTGCGCGAGATGAACGGCTACATGGGCAGCCGTATCGGCGTGCGCTACGCCGAGCCGTTTTTCACCAAAGAACCGATGGGGCTGACGGGGTTTGGCGCTCTGGCGTGAGGGGGCTGTTGTGCATCGGTGGTCGGGCGTGGATGCCTGCTTTGCCCGCTTTGCCGCACCACGGCGCGCCTGCGCCATGACTGCCACGGCATGCGTGAACTGGTTTAGCGGTACACGATGTCGTACATCAGTTCGCCGGACCCGTCGCGCTGCCAGGTGATGTTGGGCTCGGGGGTGAGCCCCGGGGCGGCGATGCGTGGCGGCAGGCCGTAGCCGCTGGGTTCCAAGAGCTCGAAACGCGACACCTGGCCTCCGGGCCGGGTGTAGGTATACAACTCGGGCTGGTCGGCGTTGTAGGACAGTTCAATTTGCTGCACGGTGCGGGTGATTGCGAAGCCGCGCGTGCGGAGGTCCACTTGAAGCTGATCCAACGCGCGGGGCATGGTTTCGCGGCGTGAGGCTTTGTATGCCAGCGCTTCGGCCAGGAAAGCCAAGCGGCCCGCGGCGACGGTGACCGCGTCGGGAAGCTGTTTTGACGCGAAGCGTTTCCATCCGGCTTCGATTTTTTGCTTTGCGTTTGAACCGAACGCACGGTTGAACGCGCTGTCGTGTTCCATGCCCTCGCCCAGCAAGCCCAGGTAGGCCTCGAAGGCTGGCTGGTAGGCGCCGTGTTCGCCGTGAATCAGGTAGTACACCAGTGACCAGGCCTGGGCATACAGCAGCCCGGCGCGGCCTTGGTCGGTGGTCAGGGTTTGGTGCCAGTCGCTGCCTTGCAGCTGAAACAAGCTGGCCAGCGGAAGGGCGGTGCCGTCATTCAAGGCCGTGCGGATCAGCGTGATGCGGTCCGGGTCGGCCAGACCCAACTCGAAGCCGCGTTCGAGCAGCACAGCGTCTTCGAAGTACTGGGCCAGGCCCTCATTCATCCACGCAGGCAGGCGGCGGCCGAAGTGTTCGAAGGCGAACTGGTGGAAGCCCTCGTGCTGCAAGGTGCGACGGGTGGTGGCCCGGCTGCGTCCGTCGGCCCAGGTGGCGACCCCGTGGTGTTTGCGGGTCACAAAAAACATGCCCCCGGAGTTCTGCGCCGCGATCCCCAGCTCGTGCAAGAAGTGGTGGTAGCGCTGCTCGGTGCTCAGCAGGTACAGCGGATTGCCAGAGCCCTTTTCGGCGGTGTTTTGGGCCCGCAACCGGCGGAAACGCCGCTCGTACTGATCGAAAAGCAGGTCCATGTGCCGCCCGTAGGGCACAGTCTGCCGCCGCGAGAGATCGGTGTGGATGTGGTAGTGGGCCGACGCGAAGACGCTGAGGCCTGGGTCGGCCTGGACCGGCCGTGCGGTGAAGGCCGTGAGGGCCGCGATGCCCAGTGCCAACGTGTGCGCGGCGATTTTTCTTAAGTGGCGTATGTGGCGGGCCATACGCGGGCTATCGGCGGGAGGTCGGCGCGACTGCACGGGCGCGTGCTGAGGTCCGATTAAAATTTGCGTGGTGGGGGTGGGGTGCTGGGGCTAGGCCAGGGAGTCGGGATTGAAGCTCGCGGGCGGGCGATGGAGGCAGCTGCGGAGGGAACCGCGGTTGGGGTGACGTTTCGGCGGGTTCGAAGTCCTTAGGGAATTCCCTTGCTTCGGCGAGGAAATTTATGATATCGAAAACATATTGAAAATCTTTGATGCGGTAGGTAAGCGTGGTATAATTTTGTTGATTCAACTGTGTGTTTTCTGATGCGCGCACGCTTTACCCCCCTATTTCTCAGGAGAGATTTTCAAAATGAAGCCTATCAACCCCTTTAGTTTATCTTTGGCCGCGGCGTCTGTGTCGCTTGGTTCGCAGGCCATGGCCGGGACCATTCTCGTGGATATCATCGCAGAGGGCGTGCAAGATCCACTTGCGGTTTCCGCGGCAAGTGATTTCGCAGAATTCGATAGCAATGTCGATTTGTCGGCTGGCGTGTTTAATGTTTCGTCCACTGCCAATCTGGAAAACCTTGCGATTACTGGCGGCACGGGTGAGTTGGACAATGTCACGATTGCGAGCACCGGAGGGCTGCCGTTTTCTACAAACTTTAATGCGGGTATCTTCCCCGGAAACCCTATTCTCAGCGACTTCGGTGGCCGTGGCGGCGGTGGTGCGGACATCACCGTGAACCTCGTAGGCTTGGCAGCTCTCACGCCGGGATCTGTGATCACGCTGAACGTGTTCGGAGCCAACGCCAACGGTTCGGGGGGGCAAAACAATGTGATTGTTGCCACCTATAACGGGGAGCAGCAGACGTCGGGCAATGATTTTCCTGCTATCCAAGACCCCCCGATTGCCTTGGTTGAAGCTGACGCGGTGGTGGGATTCACTTTCACGGCCGTTGAAGGCGTCGATGAATTGAGCTTTTTCTTCGACGGCAATGGTTCTGGCGCTGAAGCACGCAACTTCGCTGGTTTCTCGCTAACAAGTGCAGCCGTGCCCGAGCCCGCCTCGCTGGCGTTGGTGGCCCTGGGTGGATTGGCCATGCTTGGCCGTCGCCGCAAAGGCTAAGCCTGGTCGCGGGTTAAGATTTTCTGAGAAGGGTGTGGTCTTTCAAGACCACGCCTTTTTTGATGCGCACAACCGGCTGTTGCCAGCACGCGCACAGATTCTTTGCATGCTTTGGTAAGCGGTCTGATGTGAAGCGGCTCTGGCTTTGTTGGAAGCCCTGCGCCGTTTTTTCATAAGGGTGCGGATGAGCGTGTTGCAACACCGGCGACTTGGCCTACGGCCGGCCACTGACGCCGCAAACAAGCAGCGCATGTCGCACGCCGTGGCGTGCCAAAAAACAGCGCGGCGTGGCCATTGGCCACGCCGCGCTGGGTATGCCGCTGCGCTGCAGCGCGGGGCTTGTGGACACGCCGCGTAAGGCGTGAGCCGCGGATTGAATGAAGGCGGGTTAGGCCAAATCCGCGCCGTACTCCCATCCTGCCCGCACGGGCGGGTTGGCGAAGGCGTTGAGTTCGGGGCGGTTGGTGACCACGCCCAATTTGGCGTCCCACTCGATGCGGCCGCCGTGGCGGACCGCCAAGGCTCCCAGTAGGCAGGTCTCGGTGAAGCGTGCGGAGAACTCGAAGTTGGCGCCGGGTTCGGGGCCTTCGCCCTTGATCGCGGAGACCCACTCGGCGAACGGGCCACCTTTCAATCGGGGGTAGACCTGTTCGGGCACTCCTTGTTCTTTCATGTGCCTCTGGACTTGGCGGTCGGCCATGCGCGGCTTGTTGGATCGCTCGTCGGTGTAGCCCATGTTCTTGCTGCCATGCCACAGCGATCCGTGCTTGGGCAGGCTGTCGCCCCAGCTCCATTGCTCGGGGGTCTTGGGTTTGTAGGTCTCTGGATCACCGTTGTGCCAATACAAGGTGCAGGGGCTCTTGTCGCCGCGCTTTTCAAAGTCCCAGCGCACGCGGTTTCCAAGGGGGACCATCCACTGGTTGCCGCCGGTGACTTCTTCGGCTTCAATCACGACGGGGTCGTAAAGGTCCAAGATCGAGACCGGAGCGTCGGCGATGTGGGGCATCCAGTCGCCGACCAGCCCGTTGCCGAAGGCGTGGAAGCCGCGCCAGCTCTTGGGGTGGTAGACCGGGTGATAGGGCATGTCGGTGACGACCGGCCCCTGCCAAAGATCCCAATCAAAGCCTTGGGGGATGGAGTGCTTGGCGGGCGGGAAGGAAGGGGGCTTGGCGAAATAAGGTGTTTTGCCCTCTTTGAAATCAGGGATGTCCGGGCCGTTTTTCCAGCAGTGCACTTCGGTCACCTGCCCGAGGTGGTCTGCTTCGTACCACTCGCGCATCTGACGGATGCCGTCAAAGGTGTGCCCCTGGACGGCCATGTTCGTGACCACGCCGTACTTTGCCTGGGCCTTGCGCAGCATCCGCGACTCGGCAATGTTGTGCGTGAGTGGTTTCTGGGTACACACGTGCTTGCCGCGGCGCATCGCCTCCATCGTGGCAACGAAGTGAGTGTGATCGGGGGTGTTGATGCACACCGCGTCGATCTCGTCGCCCATTTTGTCGAACATCACGCGGAAGTCTTTGAATTTCCGGGCGTCGTTCACTTCGGGGTGCTTTTCGGCGTGCTGCAAGAACTTGGTTTCGTCGACGTCGGCCAACGCCACGATGTTTTCGCCTTTGCAGCCTCCCAGGGCCATGGACGCGATATTGCCCGCCCCGATCATCGCGATGTTCAGCTTGCCGTTCGACGAAGGGCGTGTTTGGCTCAGGGAAAACGACGGGGCGGCCATGAGGCCTGCGACCGAGGCCTGCAAGAACGTACGGCGTGGGATGTTGCTGCGAATGGTGTACTCTCCATCGAGGTTTAATCTGATAACTGAGCCAAATCATAGCGTGGCAGCACCCGCATAAATGATTGGATCAGTCAGTTGCGTTGCAGATCTTTTGTGGCGTGGCGTGAAGGCCTTTTTTTTGTGGATTTTTACGGCCCAGAGGTTTTGTAGGGCGGATGTCATGAAAAAAGCCCGGTGCTTTGCAGCACCGGGCTTGTATGGGTTTGCCAGGGCGGATGCCTGGCTGAGTAAGCGGGGCTTAGTTGGGCTCTGCAGCCGATTGACTGGCGGTGTTGACCGTCAGCGTGCCGATGCGGGCGTGTCCGGCGGTCTGTTCGATGCGAATCGCTGTGCCAGCAGCGACGGCTTGCCCGATCTTGAGTTGGCTCTGATTGTCGGCGCTGTATACGGTTCCGGCTCCGCCGTGGCTGTCGTCGAGGATGGTGACGGTCATGGTTTCGTTGTGTTCGAGCCCCACGATGTCGAGTGTCTCAAACACGATGTCTGTGTCAAAGTCGAACACCCAGGCCTCACCGGGATCGAGGTTTTGATACTCGTTGCCGCTGACCGACTTGGTGTTGATGGTGAGGCTTTTCGCGGTGCGATAGATGGTGGTGGTGTTGCCTTGGTCGCTTTGATCGCTGCCGATGATCTGGCGTGTGGTGAGCGTGACGCCGCCGGCGGTCATGGCGGCACCCACGATGCCTTGTTTGCCGTCGAGCGGCGATCCGTCGGTGAATGCGAAGCTCACATTGCTCGCCGAGGCGTAGGGGGAGGTGGCCAGCGAAGACCCGACTTGACGCAGGTCAATGGGTTTGATGCCGAGTTTGGGGGCTGGCGAGCCTTTTTCGAATTGGTAGAGGCCTTTCTTCATCGCTTCTTGGTCGAACAGCGGGTCGGCGTACATCAGCTTCGTCGCGTTTTTTCCGCTTTTTGCGCGCTTGCCGGTGACCAGGTCGTTGCCCAGTTTGGTTTTAGGCTGGTAGGCGTCGCTCTTGTTTTGCGTGAAGTAGATCGAGTTTTGGGTCAGGGGCAGGTTTTCGTAAAACGGCCGCTCGGTCGCGCGGCTGTCGGTGAGGTACAGGCCGCTGGTCGCCTTGGAAGAGGCTGGGGGCATGAAGATGTTTCGGTCGGCTTCGACTTGTTTGGTGCCGCCGACCCAGCCGGGGATGGACCGCCCGCGCAGGAAGGTTTCGGTGAAGATGAAGTTATTGGCCAGGTCCGCGGGGCCCTTGAGGCCTAGGCCGGCCTCGGATTGGGTGATCACGTTGTTGCGGATGATGGTGAAGCTGGGGTTGTCATCCAAACGCAGGGCGCCGGCGGTGTCGTGGTTTTGGTGCAGGTAGTTGTGTTCCACCCAGTTGTCCACGCCCATGGCCGAGAAGTAGATGGCGTTGCCGTCGTGCAATTTCAACAGGGTCCGCGAGATATCATTCATGATGATTCTGTTCTTGCGGGCGTGCAGCAGCGGCAGGAAGTGGCTGAGGCGGTTTTTGTGTTGCGATGCTTGCGCTTTTTTGATGTAGGGCTCGCATTCATCGAAGCGGATCGAAGACACCCATGCGCGGCGGAAGGGGATCCGCTTGACGAGGTTGAACTCGTGGGGGCGGCACCCGCTGATGACCATGCCGTTGTAAGGCACGTCGCTGATGGTGTTGTGGGTGATGTCGTTGTGGCCGCTTTGGGCGATGAAAATCGCGGCCGAGTGCAGCAGCAGCTGGCCGATGTGGTGGATGTAGTTGTCGTGGACGACGTTGTTTTTGTTGACGTCTTTGGTGCCCGGGCCGTAACCGCTAAGCACGATGCCTCCGCCGCCGAGGTGGTGGAGGTGGTTGCTGGTGATGGCGATGCGCTGGCAGTGCATGTCCAGGCGGATGCCGGTGCCGCTGCTTGATTTGATGGTGCACGACTTCACGCCGCAGTCTTCCGCGAAGCGGAAGCGGATGACGGCGTTGGGTTTGTCGTACATCTCCCAGTCGTGCTGGAGGCCTTTGTCATCGGCCTGCAGGATGTCGCGCACGCCGTGGGTGAAGGTCAGGCCTTCGAAGTGGAGGTTGGTGGCAAAGGGGCCGTCTTCGGTGCCTTCCACGCGGATGAACTCGCTCAGGTACGGAGCGATCACGTTCATGCTGGCCATATCTTTTTTGGGCCACATGTAGATCATCTGCTCTTGGGTGTTGACGACCCATTCGCCGGGTTCATCCAAGAAGTCGATGACGTTTTCAACCCAGTAGCGGTTCCTGGGGTTGATGGTTTGGTAGGTGGGGTCGACCGCCAGGTGCGCGACATTGTTTTTGGTGTCGACACTGTCCAGGCCGATGACGTTGGCCAGCCACGGGCGGTCTTTGAGGATCAGCTCGATGTCCGCAAGGTTTTCCCAATCTCTCAGGTCGTTGTCGCGGTAGTGCACCGTGCGGTCGAAGGGCGCCACAGGTTTGCCGTTGTATTGGAGCGTGCTCGTGAGCTTTTTGCCTTGCCGGTTGAAGTCGTTTTCTTTTTCGACTTCTGCGTATCGGAAGCTCCCGGACACGGCGCGCTTGAGAAGGGCTTCGCCGTCGTAGAGCGATTTGATCGACCAGCTTTTGTCGAAACCTTCGGGGATGGGGGCCGCCCAGAGTTGCCCGCGTGCTTTGTCGGCAACATTTTTGGGGTCGGCGGAGAGTTTTTTCCACCCGGTGATCGGCACCCCGCCGCTAAAGACGGGTTCTTCGCCGGGGAAGGCTTTGTAGGTGATCGGGGCGTCGTGGGTACCCGAGTCTTGCAAGCCGAACACCACGGTGTCGTGCAGGGCGTAGGCCCCGCCTTTGATCAGGACCTCGATGGGCTGGCCGGGGTGCTTTTTCTTGAGTTCTTGAACCTGCTGGCGTGCGTCTTCAAGGGTGGCGATCGGGCCGTCGGGGCTGACCACCACGCTGGCTTGCTCGGCTTGCATGGGGTTTGCGATCGCAGCCGTGGCCATAAAGAGGCTTAGAAGGCGCATTGGACGAAAAATCTTGCGTGTCATTTGTGTGGCTCGGCGTGAAATGAAAACAGTGTCGTGGGCGCATTGTAGTCCGCCAAGGCGGCGTATTGGTGTCGGGGGGCTTCGGCCCGAGTGTGGCCGGAGGTAGATGGCTTTTTAAATATTTGCAGAGGATTCTTTCCCGTTGACCTTGGGGGCTGCAGCACGGGGCGGCGAGGCCTGGAGCGTGCGGTAGGTTGCGCCGGTGTTCGGGTGGGTGTTGCGGTCATCTGCTCTCGCAGGACACTGCAAAACGCTTGGCGGGCTGCGGATCGGCAAGCATCACGTCTCGCGAGCCGGCTTTAGCCGCCTCGCGAGACGTGATGCTTGTTCGACCTCGCCTGCGCCAGAGTTTTGCAGCGTCCTGCTAGAATGGGGCCATGGACCCGTTGGCTGACTCATTGGTGGGAAAGGTGCTGTTTGCCGCACCGTCGCTGACGGACCCTCATTTTGTGCGGTCGGTGGTGCTGGTGATCCAGCACACGCGGATGCGTGATGGCGATGCGGCCGATCCGGCCCTATGGACGCCTGGCGGCGGGGTGGAGGGGGTGCCCGGGGCCTTGGGGTTGGTGCTTAACCGCGGTAGCGGGGCCCGGGTGGCCGATGTGCTGGCCCAAGCTGAGGCGCTGAACCCCGAGGCGGTGGCCTGCGGCGTGGATGCAGAGCTGTTTCATGGTGGGCCGTGCGAGGGGCCGTTGATGGTGCTGCACGGCGGGGTGGCGGAGCCGGGCTCAGAGGAAACGCGGGTGCTCGAGGGGGTGACGTTTTCCAGTGATCGCGATGCGATCCGGCCAGTGTTGGCCGGGGCGGTGCGGCCGGCGCGGTTCTTTGCGGGCTACGCGGGCTGGGGCCCAGGTCAACTGGAGTCGGAGCTGGAGGACGGGGCGTGGGTGGTGGGCGCACTGGATGCGGAGGTGCTGTTCGATGCGGCGGTGGATCCGTGGGCCCGGATGCTGGGGGGCCGGGGCGAGGGCTCGCTGCTGGACGGGGTGAACCCTCAGATTTTGCCCGAAGACCCGTCGCGGAACTGATTTCACGCCATCGGCTACCCTTCCGGCCGTGAATGATGCGCATCCATCGAGTGTGTTGGGGCTGACCGCTGCGGCGGTGAACGCCGGGATTGAGCAGGGCCTGCATCGCGGGGCCCAGGTGAGTGTGTGGCACGCCACCACCGGGGCGGTGGACGCGGCTTTTGGTCAGGCACGGCCTGGGCAGGCGATGACGGTGGATACCTCGATGCTGTGGCTGAGCTCGGGCAAGCCGCTGTTGGCGGCGGCTTTGGCTCAGCAGGTTCAGGCCCAGCGGCTGGCCTTGGACGACGCGGTGTCGGACTTTGTGCCCGCGTTTGAGGTCAACGGCAAGGAGGAAATCACTGTCGAGCAGGTATTGATGCACACCGGGGGGTTTCGCTCGGTGGTGTTTGACTATCCGGCGATGGGGTGGGACGACGCGGTGGCGGCGGTGTGCGGGGCACGCTTGGAAACCGGCTGGGTGCCCGGGCAGACCGCGGGCTATCACCCTCACAGCGGTTGGAACATTTTGGGGCGGCTGCTGGAGGTGTGTGCCGGCCAGCCGCTGGGGAAGGTGATGCGTCAGGGGCTGTTGGAGCCGCTGGGCATGGTCGATGCGTGGGTGGGGTTGCCTGCGGACGAGCACGCGCGGCGCATGGCCGGCTCGGGGCTGGCGGTGGTGGAGAACACGGCGTTGTCGGCCCCGCGCTCGACGGGCATGGATGAGGCGGCGTGGGCCACGGGCGTGCGCCCAGGGGGCAACACCTGGGGCCCAGCCCGAGACCTGGCGCGTTTTTACCAGGCGGTGTTGGGCGGCGGGGCCATGGCCCAAGTGCTGTCCGAGGACTTGCTGGGCCAGCTGACCCAGCGGGTGCGGCGCGACACGGTGGACCGCACCTTCCGGGCGACGATGGACTGGGGCCGGGGCTTTATGGTGAACAACCGCCGGCACGACGCGGCCAATGCGGCGACGCACGGCGACGCAGGCACGCCCTACAACTTTGGCCCGCACGCGGGCGAGGACGCGGTGGGGCACGGGGGCAACCAGTCCAGCGTCGGTTTTGCAGACCCCACCCACGGGCTGGCGGTGGCGGTGGTGTTCAACGGCATGTGCGGCGAGCCCAAGCACCAGCGGCGCATGTTGGAGGTGCTGGACGCGCTGTACCAAGACTTGGAACTGGTGTGAGTCGGCTTGCGGGTGTTAGGCGGCGGAGGCGCCCATGGGCTTGCGTGCCGGGGTGGGGCGTGGCGTGCGGGTTGATGCGGTGTCTGTCGCGGGCCCGTACTGCTCGCGGCGTGAGCCCGGGCCGTAGAAAATGCCGCCGATTAAACAGGCCAGGCCGATGGCCAAGACCGCCGGGCGTCCGGGGCCGGTGGCCACACGCACCAAGCGGTTGGTGGGGGCGGCGTAAGCGGGCAGGTCGCGGCCGATGACCGGCTGGGGCACCGCCAGCCAGGCGCCCACGTCCGCGGTGCCCGCCGAGGCAGGCTGGGTGAGACGCACCGCGTGCTTGCCTTCGAGGCTGAGATTCAGGTGGGTCAGGGCCAGGCGTTCGAGCAGCACCGGGTCGTCGGCTTGCAGGGCCGAGGCGAAGGTCTCGTAGTTGGTGCGTTGGCTGGCCAGGGCGTTGGCTTGGGCCCGCATCACCTCCAGGCGCCAGGCGGCTTCGTGCTGGTCCATCCACGCGGGGGTGAGCACGACCACCGCCAGCAGCGCGGCCCCGGCGGCGGTGAACAGCCAGCCGGGCAAGGTGTCGATCCAGGTGGCGGGGCGAAACATGGGGTCTTAGATCGGGTGTTGAGGGCGTGGGAGGTGAAAGGCGGGGGGCGGTGGACCGCGGGGGCAAGGGCCGGCTCCCCACTTCAGAGCGCCTGAGCAGATCTGTAAGGGGCGTCGGGTTTATCGATGTGCTGGCGCCAGTAAACTGTCTTGCTTATGGACGCCTGCACCACCCCCACGCTTGAACCCAATTCATCTGGCGGAGGCACCGGCCCCGCGGTGTACCTCGAAACCTTCGGCTGCCAGATGAACGTGCTGGACAGCCAGCTGGTCACCGGGCAGCTGCGGGCGCTGGGCTACCGCTTTACCGACGATTGGCAGTCGGCGGACGTGGTGCTGTACAACACCTGCAGCGTGCGCGAGGTGGCCGAGAACAAGGTGTGGTCGCGCATCGGCAAGGTGGGCAAGCACAAGGCGGACGTGGCCCCGGGCATGGTGCTGGGCGTGATCGGCTGCATGGCCGAGCGCGACGGCGAAGACCTGATGAAGCGTCACCCGCAGGTGGACCTGATGTGCGGGCCCGGAGAGCTGGACAAGCTGCCGATGCTGATCGACAACCAGGTGAAGACCGCGCTGGCGGGCGGCGGGGCGGCGCCCCTGGCCGAGCGTTCGGCGCTGCAGGGCGGCAGCAGCCGGCGCAGCACCACCTTGGCGGCCGCCGAAGACCGGCTGGAGTTGGTGGATTTGTCGCGGGCGTTTAGCGCCGACGACACGGGCGCCGGTGGGCGCTCGGCCTACGTGCGCATCACCCGCGGGTGCAACAAGCTGTGCACCTACTGCGTGGTGCCCCACACCCGCGGCGCCGAGGTGCACCGCCCGCCCCAGCACATCGTCGAAGAATGCCGCAAGCTGGTGGAAGCCGGTGTGATCGAGATCACCTTGTTGGGCCAAACCGTCAACCACTACCACTACGACGCCGCGGCGTCGGTCGAGGTTGCGGGCGTGGCCCAGCCGCAGGTGGGCACGGTGATCCACCCCAACGCGGGCACCGGCGGGCCCAGCCCGGTGTTCAACGACACCACGGTGAGCTTCGCGGACTTGCTGCGGCAGATCCACGACGGGCTGCCGCAGCTCAAACGCCTGCGCTTTATCACCAGCTTTCCCCGCGATTTTGGCGACGACATCCTCGAGACCATCCGCGACTGCCCGCGGATCTGCCGCTATTTGCACCTGCCGGTGCAGAGTGGCAGCGACCGCGTGCTGGCCAAGATGAACCGCGGCTACCGCGTGGCCGAATACCGCGACCTGATCGAGCGGGTGCGGCGCATCTTGCCCGACGCGACGATCGCCACCGACATCATCTGCGGCTTTCCCGGTGAGACCGAGGAAGACCACCAAAAGACCGCCGAGCTGTTGGAGTGGGGGCGATTCAAGAACAGCTTTATCTTTAAGTACTCGCCGCGCCCGGGCACCATCGCCTTTGACCGGCTGGCCGATGACATCCCCAACGAGGTCAAGAAGCGGCGCAACAACGCATTGATCGACATCCAAAACCGCGTGTCGGCCGAGGTTCACGCCGCGTGCGTGGGCAAGACGTATGAAGTGTTTGTCGAAGGCGTGTCGCGCCGCACCGCCAAGGCCGCCAACGGCTCGGCGCCCGGTGCCGCGTCGGTGTCGTTGGGGTGGGAGCAAGACCGCGAGGTGACCCAGCTCTCGGGCCGCACGGCGGGCGACCTGATCGCGGTCTTCGACGGGGACCCGGCGCTGATCGGCCAGCTGGCCACGGTGAAGGTCACCGCGGCGGGCGGGCTGGTGTTGCAGGCCCAGCAGGTGGGATGATCCGCGGGCGTTGACCGATGGCGGCCTTCAGCGTCCTGCGGCGTCGTCAGTACGCGCGGTCGGTGTTGCTAAAGCTTGTCGGGCATGGCCGCCGCGATCTTGGCCACCAGTTCGGTGTCGGCCAGGTCGTCGTAGTCTCCGCGGGCGATCTTGCCCCGCGCTTCTTCCACACGGTCCCAGCGAATCGCGGGGGTCAGGGGCGCGCGAGGAAGCGAATTGAGGGCAGGCGGCAGGGGGATAGGGGAGACAGATGCGGGCATGGGCAGGCCTCTACATAAAAGTGCCGGCCGGGTTGGCCGATGCCTCATTCTTGCAGTAATCGTTTTAATCCCCAATGGGTTGAAGCCTGAATCGGCCTCGGGATAACCCCGGGGTGTGTGCGTCGTGACATGCGGCCAAGCACAGCGCGCGGCCCCATCGGGCAGTCTGATCGCGCACTGTCAGCCTGCCGCGAGGGCATAAAGCCCCTCGGCTTGCTGCGCTGGGTCAGAGCGCAGAATGCAGAAGTGGGGTTAGTTGTCTTGCGGGTCTGCGGTGGGCACGTCGACCGGTGGCGGCGCAACGTCTTGCGGCGGCTCGGGAAGCGTGGCCACCGCCGACGCGTCGTCGGCCGTTTCGTGCGCGGCGTGCTCGGCGTTCTCTGGTCCGCCGTGGTCGCTGGCCTGGGCTGCATCGGATTCGGGGCCGGCTTTCGCGTCGGGGCCGCGTTTGTGTTGCTTGCGTTTGGCCAGCCACTGGGCGTACAGCTCGCTCTCCGGCGGCATCACGCGGCCCGACATCCACAGCCCGCCGTATTCGTAGTGGGGGTTGTCCACGCAGCGGTCGGCCCAGCACATGTCGCAGATGAAGCTCCACTGCTTGCGATAGCTGAGGTTCACGCGGTGGATCGTCACGTGCGGCGTGTAGCACGCCACGCAGTCTTTGGTGCGAACCTTGCGCTTCTTCTTCTTTTTGCGCTGGGCCGGAGCCTCGGCGGTGGCCCCGCCGGGGGTAGTGGCGCCCTTGCGTGGTCGGTCATCGCGGCCCTGCGGCCCGGATCCCCGGCCGTCGTTGGGTCGCCCGGGCCCCTTGCCCCGGGCGGGGCGGTCGGAGGTGCCCGCGGACACCGGCGGCGGCTTGGGCCGGTTGCGGCGCACCGGTGGTCGTGTTTTGGGCGTGGCGGGCGTGGCGGCATCCGCACTCTGGGCGGGTGGGCCCTGCTGACCCGCTGGCGCAGCGCCCTGGGCGCCCTGGGCGCCCTGGTCCCCCTGGCCGCTCTTTTTGCGCCGCCGTCGCCGGCGTTTGGGTTTGCCGTCGGCACCGCCCCCCGGGCCGTCGGGGTTGTGCTGAGGGTCGGATTGGCCTGGCGGGGTATCACTCACGCCAGCATTTTAGGCGGTACGCAGCCGCTCTGCGGCGGCCTGGTCGCAAGCCCCTTGGCGTTTACAATCCGCGGCCTATGCACCTTGACGGCCACCTCGATATCGCCATGAACGCGCTGGGCTACGAGCGCGACCCCTCCCTGACCGTCGACGCCCTGCGCGCCCGCGAGGCCGATCCCCCGCCCACCGACGGCCGCAACACCTGCACCACCAGCCTGCCCGAGCTACGCGCCACAGGCTTTGGCGCGTGTGTCACCACCCTGCTGGCCCGGGCCAAGCCCTGGGTTGCGCCCGGCCGCACCACCCGCCGCTCGGTGGGCGACTGGCCCACCCAAGACATGGCCCACGCCGAGGCTGCCGGCCAGCTGGCCTACTACCGCCGCCTCGA
>JALZVY010000203.1 GCA_023300125.1 Phycisphaera sp. | reverse complement strand
CAGGCCACCGGCGGCGCTTAAAAGATCGGGGGTGTCGGGGTCGTTGGCGTCGAAGCCGAAGCCGCCCAGGTCGGCCACGGCGTATTGGCGCTGCAGGGCCTCGGCGGCGTCGGCGGGGCGGAAGCTCCAGCCTGGGCGGGCGGTGCGCGGGCCTGCGAGCGGCAGGGCGGCGATGGGTTCGGGTTGGCCGTCGTCTTTGGACTCCGGATAGCACAGCTCGCTGGGGCCGATGCGGGCGAGTTCTTCGGCGGCTTGGTCCGGGGCAAGCACGGCGACCGAGAAGCTGCCGGTGGACAGCTCGGCCCAGGCCAGGGCGATGCGGCCGCCGCTGGCGGGGGCGGCGGCGCACAGGGGGTTGACGTCTTCGTCGTTGAGCAGGGTTTCGTCGGTGAGGGTGCCCGGGGTGATCACGCGGGTGACCGCTCTCTTCACAATTCCTTTAGCTAAGTTCGCATCTTCGACCTGGTCGCACACCGCCACGCGGTGGCCGGCTTGGATCATGCGCCGCAGGTAGCCTTCGACCGCGTGGTGGGGCACGCCGGCCATGGGCACGCCGGGGCTGCGCTGGGTGAGCGTGACGCCCATGACCTTGTTGGCCAGCACCGCGTCGTCAAGGAACATCTCGTAGAAATCGCCCATGCGAAAGAACAGCACGCACCCGGGGTGCTGCTCTTTGAACGCGGTGAACTGCCGCATGGCCGGGGTGTCGAGGTTGGGCTTGGCCGCGGGCGTGGCGGGGTCTTGGGTGCCCTTGTCGGGCTGGGGCGTTTTGGCGGGGGAATCGGCTTGGGGGCGTTGGGGCGGCATGGCGGGGCAATGTACCCGGGGGGGGCGTTGGCCCGTGCGGGTACCGGCGGTGCGGGTTGTGCCGGGCCTGATGGGCGGCGGGTCCAAAAGCCGGGGATTGGGGCCCGGCGGACGTCAGTTTGTGGCTTTGGGGGTCGATAGCGACCGGGCTATTGGTTCGTTACCCCTCGATCGCGAGTTTTTTATGAATGTTTCCCACAAGCCTGATGCCGATGCTCTGGAACCCGAAGAAGTCGATGGGGTGGCTGCGTTGGCGGGGTCGGCGGTGACTGGGCTGGTGCTGGCGATGGGTTTTGTGGCCCTGATGGCCCGCGTGGGCGGCCCTGAGCCGGTGAAGGCGTCGGTGGACACGGCCTCGGCGGCGGTGGTGGCGGTTCAGGGCGTGGATCCCCAGGGGGCCAAGCCGGCAGAGGTTCAGAGCCTGTACGACGAGTCTGGCGGGCATTGATGGCAGAGCGGTGGTGGACCCGCCCGGCGGCCGTATAGTCGCCCGGTGTCCCACGCTCCTGACCCCGGTCTTTTTGCATCTGACGTGCCCGCCACCGCGGGCTATGTGACTGTGGCCCTGGAACGCAGCATCGACGCGGCGGGCGGGGGCTTTTCGTATGCCGTGCCCGGGGAGCTGGCGGGCTTGGCGGTGGGCCAGCGGGTGACGGTGCCTCTGGGCCGGGGCAACAAGCCCGCCGCGGGGTGGGTGGTGGAGGCGACCGACACGCCAGACCCCGCGGTGAAGCGCTACAAGGCGGTGCTGGCGGTGGCCGACGACGGCCCGCCGCTGCCTGCCGAATTGGTGACCCTGGCCCGCTGGATCGCGGGCTATTACTGCTGCCCGCTGGGCATGGTGTTTGGCACGATGATGCCCGCGGCGGTGAAGCGTTCCACCGGGCGGCGGATGCGCGAGCGTGTGCGTGCGGCGCGGGTGGGCGGCGATGCGCAGAATCAAAAATCTGAGACGTCAGACGCGGAACCGGACGCCGGAGAAATGGTGGATGTGTCGGCGCTCAAACTCAGCCCGTTGCAGAAGGCGCTGCACGCCGCGGCGGTGGCCGATGGCGGCTGGCTGGACCCGCGCGACTTGGCCGACAAGGCCGGGGCCAAGACCCAGGGCCCGGTGAAGCAGTTGGTGGCCAAGGGGCTGTTGGAAAGCCGGCGGGTGGCGGTGGTGGAAAGCGATCTGGATCTGCGGGCGCAGAAAGAAGCGGCCCACGCCGACACGCCGCCGCCGCTGATGGATTCGCAGCGTGTGGCGGTGGAGGCGGTGGCGGGGCGGCTGGGAGGGGGCTTTGGCGTGCACCTGCTGCACGGGATCACCGGCTCGGGCAAGACCGAGGTGTATCTGCGGGTGATTGCGGAGCTGCTGAAAGAAAGCGGGGCACTTGATCACGCGGGCACTTCTGCTGCTGCTTCTGCTGCTAATTCTGCGCCCGGGGTGATCGTGCTGGTGCCCGAGATCGCGCTGACACCTCAAACGGTGGGGCGCTTCATCGCCCGTTTTGGCGAGACGGTGGCGGTGCTGCACTCGGGGCTGACCGCGGCCCAGCGCAACGCCCAGTGGCGGCGGATCCGCGCCGGTGGGGCGCAGATTGTGGTGGGGGCCCGGTCGGCGGTGTTTGCCCCGCTGCCGCGGGTGGGGCTGATCGTGGTCGATGAAGAACACGAGAGCAGCTACAAGCAGGACCAGCTGCCGCGCTATCACGCGCGCGACGTGGCGGTGCGACGCGGGCAGCTGGCCGGCTGCCCGGTGCTGCTGGGCAGCGCTACGCCGTCGCTGGAAAGCTATGCCCACGCCCTGCCTGCGGCGGACGGTGGGCCCGGGCGCTACGCCATGCACCGCCTGCCCGACCGCGTGCCCGGGGCCCAGCTGCCCGAGGTCGAGGTGGTGGACCTGCAGCGCGAGCGCCAAGAACGCAAGGGCGTTCATTTGTTGTCACGCCGGCTCGAAGCGTTGATTACCCAAAACCACGCGGCGGGTGGGCAGGCGGTGCTGCTGCTCAACCGCCGGGGTTATGCCAACTACATCGCGTGCCCGGACCACCGCTGTGGGTGGATGATGCGCTGCCACCACTGCGACGTGACGATGGTGTATCACCGCGGCACGGGGGGGCGGGGCGGCATGCCCACCGGCGGGGTGGTGCGCTGCCACCACTGCCAGGCCGAGCAGATGCTCGAACGCATCTGCCCCGAAAGCGGGCACAACACCACGATCTTTGGCCTGGGCACCCAGCGGGTGGAAGAGGAAATCGCCCGCAAGTTTCCGCAGCTGAAGCTGGCCCGCATGGACGCGGACACCATGCGTAGCGCCGCGGACTACCGCCGGGTGCTTGACGCCTTTGGCGCCGGCGAGACAGACCTGCTGCTGGGCACGCAGATGATCGCCAAGGGGCTGGACGTGGAGAACGTGCGGCTGGTGGGGGTGGTGAGCGCCGACACCGCGCTGAACCTGCCGGACTTCCGGGCCAGCGAGCGCACGTTTCAGTTGATTGCCCAGGTGGCCGGCCGGGCGGGCCGCGGCCGTCACCGCGGCCGGGTGGTGGTGCAGACCTTCAGCCCCGACGACCCGGCGATCACCCGCGCCGGCACGCACGACTTTGAGGGCTTTGCCGCGGCCGAGCTGGAGAGCCGCCAATCGGTGGGCTTGCCGCCCGCGGGCCGCATGACGCGGATCGTGCTGCGTGATCTGGATGCCGACGCGCTCAAGCGCCGGGGCAATCAGCTGGCCCAGCGCCTTCAGGCCGCGGTGCAAGACCTGGGGGCGCCGGTGCGTTTGCGCGGCCCCTCAGACTGCGCGATTGCCCGCATTGCCGACCACCACCGCATGGAGATCGAGCTGCGGGCCGACGGCGCGGCGCCGATCCAGCGGGTGCTCACGGCCCTGCGTAACGCCGGGCAGTTGATCAGCGACACGCACACCGCGGTGGACGTGGATCCGGTGAGCTTGCTTTAGGCCCGCGGCGCGGTCCTGCGCGGGCAGAGGGCGACCCGGCGGGCTATAACCCCGGCCCTTGGAACGCCCCACCCCACCCATCCGAACCGGCCGACGCCCTTTGGGCCTGCCTGTGGCCAACCGGCGGATCATGGCCATCGCCTGGCCGGTGGTGCTGTCGGCGCTGTCGCAGACGCTGCTGGTGAATCTGGACTTCATGATGGTGGGCTGGCTGAGCACCGACGCCCTGGCGGGCGTGGGGCAGGCGGGCACGTTCATGACGATGCTGTTGATGCTGTGCGCGTCGTTGAGCTTTGGATTGAGCACGGCCATTGCGCAGCGCCTGGGCGCACGCGACACCCAGGCGGCGGGGCGGATCGCGGTGCACGGGGTGTTGTTTGGTTTGTTGCTGGGGCTGGGGCTCACGGCCCTGGCGTGGGCGTTGCTGGACTTCACCCTGGCGATGATGGGCATGCACAGCCCCGTTGAAGCCATGGCGCTGGAATACGGGCGGGTGTTTGTTTTGTGCTTGGCGCTGATGGGCCCCGCGGCGATGGCCAACGCGGTGTTCAGCGGCTTTGCGTGGACGCGCCCGGTGTTGATCGCTTCGGTGATTTTGATGGGGGTCAACGCGGTGGGCGACTGGTTGCTGATTTTTGGCAACTTGGGCTTCCCGCGGATGGGGGTGGCCGGAGCCGCGTGGGCCAGCGTGATCGCCAACGCCGCGTCGCTGGCGTATCAGGTGGGGGCGCTGCTGTGGCGGCGGCGCGACTTGCAGTTGAGCCTGCCGCGCAGCCCCCGACGCTTTGCCGCGACCGTGGGCGAAGTGCTGCGGCTGGGCATCACCACCACCGTGGAGTGGTCGATGTGGTTTGTGGGCATCTTCATGCTGACGGTGTGGCTGGGGCCCTTTGGCAGCGTGCACCTGGCGGTGTGGCACGTGCAGATGAAGGTGCAAACGTTTTTGATGCTGGGGATCCGTGGGCTCAACACCGCCAACAACGCGATGATCGGACGGGCGCACGGCGGTGCGCAGCCCAGGCGCATCGGCCTGTGGCACGGCCACAACCTGCGGCTGGGCTGGCTGAGCCTGATCCCCGGGGCCTTGCTGCTGCTGGTGTTTCCCCAGGCGGTGTTCGCGGTGTTTAACCTGTCGCCCCAAGAATTGGCGTCGGTGGCCGCGCCGCGGCTGCTGGGCGGGCTCATGCTGCTGATGCTGTGCGTGCGGCTGGTGAACATCATCACCGGATCGAGCCTGCGCAGCGTGGGGGTGGTGCGGTTCTTTTTCTACCTCGCCCCCACGGCCCTGGTGCTGGTGCTGGTGGCTGGCGCGGTGTTGATCCGCGGGCTGCAGTGGGGGGCCCTGGGCGCGATGGTGGCGATGTCCATCGACGAGACTTGGCGGACGGGTCTTTTGACACGCCGCTTCTTGCGGCTGCGTAATGACGCGTTGGCGGCGTCGCGTGCACGCGCGGCGTGAGGGCCTCAGCCTTCGTCGGAGGCCACACCGTCGGGCGCCGGGGCGTCGCCAAAGAGCGCGCTGCCGATGCGGACGAGGTTGGAGCCTTCTTCGATGGCGATCTCGTAGTCGTTGCTCATGCCCATGCTCAGCACGTTGAAGCGTTCGCCGCCGCAGTGGGCGTTTTTGACGTCTTCGAAGATCTCGCGGGTGCGGACGAAGGTGCGCCGGGCGGCGTCTTGGGTTTCTGAGGGGCTGTCTCTCAGTGGGGCCATGGTCATGAGCCCGCGCGGACGCAGGTGCAGCATGGTGTCGATCGAGTCGATGAGGTGACGCACCGCGGGGGGGATGACCCCGCCTTTGCCCGGCTCGCCGGTGGCGTTGACCTGCACCAAGATGTCGATGGTGGTGTCCAGGCGGGCGGCGTAGTTGTGCAGCTCTTCGGCCAGACGCAGGCTGTCGACGCTGTGGATCAGTTCGACGTGCGGGGCCACCTGCTTGACCTTGTTGCGCTGCAGCTGGCCGATCATGTGCCAGCGGATCTGGTCGGGGGTGACGTCGTTGGTCTTGGACGCGGCACCCGCCAGGGTTTTCTTGCGCTGCAAAAACTCGTTGAGCATGGGCACGCGCTGCACCAGTTGCTGCACGCGGTTCTCGCCCAGGTCGGCCTGGCCCAGTTCGACCACGTTGCGGATCTGGTCGGGGCTGGCGTATTTGGTGACCGCGACCATCACCACGTCTTCGCGGCTGCGCCCCGAGCGGGTCGCTGCGTCGGCGATGCGGTCGTTGGTCTTGTTAAAGGCGTCGCGTAGGTCCATGGTTTTGGTCGGCATCGTTCCAGAGTAGACGGCGCGGCGGCCGGTCACAAGATCCAAGGCTGCGGGCTTGGGCGGTGTGGGCCCGCGACGCAGGCGTGAAGGTGCTGCACAGGCTATTGCAGTGCGATAGCGCGGGCTTGATCTTTGTTCACTGCGGTTCCCTCCAGCTGCGCGTCGTAGGCCGCGTCGAGGCGGCGCTTGAAGTCGGGGCCGGGCGCCAAGCCTTGGGCGATGAGGTCGCCGCCGGTGACATAGGGCTCGGGAGCGAGGCCGATGCCGTCGGCGGCCAGGGTTTGGGCCGTGGCCTGGATGAGATCGCCGTGCTGGGGATCCACGGTGCCTGCGCGCCAGGCCATGAAGGCTTGGTTGCCACCGGGCTCTGCCAGGCGGCGCTTGCGGCCCGCCACCGCGAGGCCCGGCCACAGGTCGGGCAGGTCGTGGAAGCGTCGCAGTTGTTTGAGCGCGTTGGTTTCGTCGTTGCTGAGCGCAAGAGCCTTGCGCAGCGCTTGGGGGGCCAGGGGCGTGCCGCGGGCGTGCATCCACACGTGCAGGCGGGTGAGGTAGTCCGCCGCAGGGTCGAGGTTCTGCAAGAAGCGCTCGACGGCCGCGGGGCGGGATGGGGGGGGGCAGCCGGTGATGTGCGCAGAAAGTCCCAGGGTGTCGAGAAGCTGCGCGGCGAATGCGGGGCGCGGGCCGGTCATCGTGCGGCGGACCTCGTCGCCGATGCGCTCGCGGGCGATGGAGGTGACCTTGCCGGCGTGTTCGCAGATGGCTTGCTGGGTGGTGGTTTCGAGGGTGAACCCCAGGCGGGCGGTGAAACGCACGGCGCGCAGCAGACGCAGGTAGTCCTCGGCGAAGCGTCGGGCGGGATCGCCCACGGCGCGGATGAGCTTGGCCTGAAGGTCTGCCCGGCCGCCGACGTAGTCGATGACCCCGTCGCTGTCCGCGTCGGGATGCTGGTGGTCGGGGTCTTCAAACAATCCGTTGACGGTGAAGTCGCGGCGCTCGGCGTCGTGTTTGGCGTCGCTGTATTCGACCTGGTCGGGTCGGCGGCCGTCGCTGTAGACGCCCTCGGTGCGGAAGGTGGCGACTTCGGTGGTGCTGCGCTCGCCGTCG
>JALZVY010000202.1 GCA_023300125.1 Phycisphaera sp. | reverse complement strand
CAGCCCAGGCCCTCACCCAGCCAGGCGGCAGCGCCGCCCCCGCCTTGGCCGCGGCCCGCAGCGCGGCGCTGTTTAGCAGCCACTTTGGCGCCGTGCTGGCAAACCTGCAGCCCACCTCGGTCCCGGTGGTGGCGGCCACCGGCGGCACCACCCACCCGCTGTCGGTCACCCACCTCCGCGGCGAGCGCGGCGACCTGGTCGTGCTGCAACAAGCCAGCAACGACAAAGCACGTACCGCCGACTTACTGCTGGACGACGGCGCCCGGCTACGGGTGCCCCTGGCCAAAAGCGGTGCCACGCGGCTGCTGCTTAACGCCCGGCTCAGCGCCGGCGCGGTGCTGGACTACACCAACCTCTCGCCGCTGATGCTAGTCGGAGGCCGAGCCTTGGTGCTCGTGGGCCCCGCGGGCGCCGAGGGCCAGCTGTCGCTGGACGGCGAGCACCTGGACGTGACCGTGCCCCGGGGCCAGAGCCCGGTGGTCGAGGCCCTGGACACCCTCACCTTGGTGGTGCTCAACGAAGAGCAGGCCGAGGTCGCCCATGTCTACAACGCAGGCCTGGTGGTGGGCGCCGCAGGCCTGGACAGCGCCGGCGAACCCCTGCCCACCCGCGGCTTCGCCACCCAGACGCGCATCAGCGCCCAGGGCCAGGTCAGCCGGGTTAAAACCACCGCCCCGCGCCGCGGCAACGCCCCGTCCTTGGCGGCTTGGAGCCACGCACCCGCCAGTGCGTCGTTCGATGCGCCCAGCAAAGCGACATCCCTTCCCGGGCGTGCGCTGCATGAAGCGGTCTTTGCGTCGGGCCGGGCGGCGCTCACCTTGCGCCTGGGCGGAGCGCCCCAACTCAACGAATTCGACGACCGGGGCGAGATCGCCGCGGTGAAAGACACCGGTTCGCGCAAGCTCACCGGCGCGATCGCACTGCTGAGCACCGACGGCCCGGGCAAGCGGCACGGCCCGGGGCGCTGGTTCCGCGTCGACACGGCGACCGCACCCACCCCCGAGCGGCAGCTGCAACCCGCCCCCGACGCCTTCGAGGCGGTGCAGTTCGCCCCGGGGCGCCGCGCGGGCGCCACCGCCGCGGGCGAGGCACTGATCTACCGCGTAAAACCCAGCCGCCGCCGGCAGGTCATCATCGACCTGAGCGGCATGCCCCTGGCCTGTGTGCTGCGTGCCAACGGCAAGCCCGTGGCCCTGCACGATCCCACCACCGGGGCCGACCCGCGCTTTTTGCTCGATCCCACAGACGGCGGCCCGTTCACCGGCGGCACCAACGTCATCGAGCTGGCCCTGTTCGCACCCCTGGCCAAGGGCGTTAGCACCCCTGGCCTGCTGCAGGTGGTGGAAGTCAAGTCCGAGATCACGCCGGAAACGCCCTGGACCACACGCCCGCTGCCCGTGCCCGGCCCCGACGCGTTTGGACCGCCGCCCAGCAAGACCAACAAATCGGCCAAGAATGCCAAGGGCGTGCCGGCCTGGTGGAGCACCACCTTCACCGCGCACCCAGGGACCGACGCCAGCGGGCTGGTGCTCACCTTCACCGCCGCGGCCCCGGGCGCCGTGGTGCTCAACGGCCACCACGCCGGGCCTTTGGCCACGGGCAAAAACGTGCTCGAACTGCACGCGGCTTGGCTGGCGAACGACGGCAAAAACACCCTGACCTTCTTCGACGAAGGTGGTGGGGTGCCCAAGACCGTGAAGCTAACGCGGGCTTAGCCGCGGCGCTTGATTTGTTGCCGCTGCGAGGCTTGTTCCGCTTCCCGATAAGGCACGCTTCGCTCCACCACAGAGGCACAGAGGACACAGAGGGCACAGAGCAAGGCAATGGTTTTGAGATGCAATTGTCTTGCTCTGTGCCTCGGTGCTTGCGGCTAAGTCATTTTGTAAATTTCTGAGCGGCAAGCAGGCAGACGTCGCGTAGGCAACTTGGCTCTTTGCTTCTGTGGTGAAGCGAAGCGATGCGATGCTTTCGCCGGTCGCCGTGCCCCGCAGGTGCCGCCAAGCGACGTGACGGCTATCCTCGAGCGGCGAATCAGAATGCGAACCCCTGTTGCCGATCCCCCCATGTCCACCGACGCCCACCACCTTGCCGCCGCCGACCGTCGGGCCCGCTGCGCGGTGCTGACGGTCAGCGACACCCGCGCCCGCGCCACCGACCGCGGCGGAGATGCCGTCGCCCACGCGTTGACCGCCGCCGGACACGCCGTTGAGCACCGCGACCTGGTGCCCGACGAGCCCGAGGCCGTGCGTGCCGCGGTGCGGGGCTGGCTCGACGCCGCGACGCCGCCTGACGTGATCCTCACCACCGGCGGCACCGGCATCGCCCGCCGCGACACCACCGTGGAAGTGGCCCGCCAGTTGATCGACAAAGAACTCGAAGGCTTCGGCGAGCTGTTTCGCATGCTCAGCTACGAACAAGTCGGGCCCGCGGCCATGCTCAGCCGCGCCGTCGGCGGCTTGGCGGGCGAGACGCTTCTCTTCACCCTGCCCGGGTCGGTCAACGCGGTCACCTTGGCGATGGAAAAGCTGATTGTGCCCGAACTGCCCCACCTGGTATGGGAACGCAGCCGCTAAGGCCTGGGGTTGTTTCATCACGCCCTTTCTCAGACGGATCGGTGGCCCTTATGCGGTTGTCCAACACCTTGCGGCGGGCGCCCCATGTCGGGCTGGGGGTGGTGGGCATTGCGCTGGGGCTGGCCTTGGTGGTCGGGGGCTGGGTGCTGGGGGTGATCCGCCAGGCGTCATGGAGCTTGGACGCCCAGTTGCTGTCCAAGACGGTGTCCGCGGGCATGAGTCTTTGGGTGGCTTCGGTGTTTTGGCTGGGCTGGGCGGCGCCGCTGCTGGGGCTGCGGGCTTGCCGGTCCGACCCGGGCGGAGCGCGGCTTCCTGAACGCTGGCGGTCATGGCTGTTTGCGGTGCCTGTGCTGCTTCACGGGTTATTCGCCGCGGTGTGGACCGGCTTCACCCTGGCAGTCCCCCGATCCGCGGGTCCGAACCACGAAACTTTGAAGATGTGGCTGTTCGCCTTGGCGGTCGCCGCGGTCGCGGTGGTCTTAAGACGTACGTACGACCACAAACGCAGGCAGCTGGCCGTGGAGATCGGCCGGTGTTCACGCTGTGACTACCCCGTGGGCCGCTCGGGGTCGGTCCGCTGCCCGGAATGTGGGCAGCCGGTCATCTTGGCACAGGACCTGCCCCCGTCCCCGCCGCCGGTGGGCCCGTAAAGGGCGGGCAGGCTGCTAGACTTCGCCCATGTCCAAGGCCCCCACCAAAAAACCCGCCCCCCTCGAAGTCGTTGAGCCCGTGGGCGCCCGCGTGCTCATCCGCAAAGACGAAGACAAGAAAACCACCAAGGCCGGCATCCACCTGCCCGACAAGATCGAGATCCCCACACTCACCGGCCGCGTGGTGACCGTCTCGGCCGAGGTGGAAGACGACGAGAAGTACCCCATCGACCAGTACGACAAGGTGCTGTTTAACCCCAAGGGTGCCATTCCGGTCGACTTCGAAGGCGACAACCGCCTGTTCGTCGTCCCGGTCGAAAACGTCGTCGCGGTCTTCCGCAAGGCGGAGTAGGGCCCGCGGCCCTGGGTGGCCGCGCGAAAAACTTATGCCAAGCCGTCAAGTCAAGAGGCTAAAAAAACGCTCCGAACCACGGGGCGTTGACGGCTCACCCGTGGGCGTGCCGCTCCGCGTTGGGGGCAAACGCATGGAATCGCTTGCGTCTTCCTTGGCGTCATGGCGTCTCCGCGTCTTGGCCTAAAAACGGCCGACCAAGGCCCACCCACCCTGACCGCCTCTCGGCCCCCAACCCTTTACAATCTCGCCCATGTCCACCGCCCCGAATGCCGCTCTGCCGCCCCTGACCGTGACCCGCATCGAGATCCGCCCTCAGGATCCGGCCCTCGATGCCCGCGCCGAGCGGGCCCTGGCCCAGGCCCGGGCACACTACGGCCAAGACGCGGTGGCGGCGGTCAGCGTCACCGACATCTTCTTGATCGAAGGCCCGCTGGATGACCAGGCCGCCCGCCGCATCGGCGAGCAGCTCCTGGCCGACCCCGTGGATCAGCAGGCCCACCACGGCGTGGCCGACGCGGCGCCCGGGACGGCCACTCTGGAAGTCCACTACCTGCCTGGCGTCATGGACCCGGTGGCCGATTCCACCCGTGACGCGATCAGCGAAATGCTCGGCGGCCTGGCGGTGCAGGTGCGCACCGGAGTGCGCTACGACTTCGCCGGGCTCGACGCGTCGGCCCAGGCCCTGGAATCTTTCGCCCGCGGCCGTTTTGCCAACCCCGTGGTCCAAGGCATCCACGCCCAGCCCCACCACCCCAAGGTTTTTGAAACCGGCACACCCCAGCCTTTTAATCTTCAGCGCGTGGCCATCCGCGACCTCGACGACGCGGGGCTCGAAACCCTCTCGCGCGACGGCCACCTGTTTCTCTCGCTCGAAGAGATGCAGCGCATTCAAAGCCACTACCAAGACGCCGGTCGCGAGCCCACAGACATCGAATTGGAAACCCTCGCCCAGACCTGGAGCGAGCACTGTGTCCATAAAACCCTCAAGAGCACGGTGCACTACACCGGCCCCGCGGGCGACGCGGTCTTCGCCAACAAGGGCGGCCACGACACGAACCCCGACGGCACGGTGACCATCCACAACCTGCTGAAGCAAACGGTGGCCAAAGCCACCTTCGACCTCCGCGACCAATGGAAAGGCACCGACAAAGAAGGCTGGCTGGTCAGTGTGTTCGATGACAACGCGGGCATCGTGCGTTTCGACGACCAAGACGGCATCGCCATCAAGGTTGAAACCCACAACCACCCCAGCGCTCTGGAACCCTACGGCGGAGCCGCCACCGGCATTGGCGGCTGCATCCGCGACATCATGGGCACGGGCTTGAGCGCCAAGCCCATCGCGAACACCGACACCTTCTGCGTCGCCGAGCCCACGACCGACCCCGCCACCCTGCCTTCGGGCGTCATCCACCCCAAGCGGGTGCTTGAACGCGTGGTCGACGGCGTGCGCGACTACGGCAACCGCATGGGCATCCCCACGGTCAACGGCGGGGTGGTCTTCCACGACGACTACCTGGGCAACCCGCTGGTCTACGCCGGCTGCGTGGGCATCCTGCCCCTGGACAAATGCTTCGGCTCGCCCAAGCCCGGCGACCGCATCATCATCTTGGGCGGGGCCACCGGCCGCGACGGCATCCACGGCGCCACCTTCAGCAGCGCCGAACTCACCGACACCCACGCCGACGAGTTCAGCCACGCGGTGCAGATCGGCAACGCCATCACCGAAAAGAAGACGATGGACGTGCTGCTCAAGGCACGCGACTACCGCGCCCCCGACGCGCCCGCCGATTCCCCCACACGCTGCCTCTTCACCGCGATCAGCGACTGCGGGGCTGGCGGATTCAGCTCGGCCGTGGGCGAGATGGCCGAGAAGGTGGGGGCGAAGGTCACCCTCGACACCGCACCGCTGAAGTACGACGGGCTGACCTACACCGAAGTCTGGATCAGCGAGGCTCAGGAGCGCATGCCCCTGAGCGTGCCGACCGAAAACGTCGCGGCGCTCAAGAAGCTCTGCGAAGACGAAGACGTGCCCTTCTGCGACCTGGGCGCCTTCGGCCATGAGCAAGACGGCGAACCCACGCTCGAACTCAGCTGGCACGGCCAGACCGTCGGCACACTCTCGCTGCCGTTCATGCACGACGGCGTGCCCATGCCCACCCGCGCCGCCCAGTGGCAGCCGGGTCTTCGTTTGAAAGACGGCCTGCCCCAGACGCCCGCGGTCCCCGCGACCACCGACCCGGGCGACGCCTTGCTGGCGCTTTTGGCCCACCCCAACATCGCCAGCAAACACTGGATCATCCGCCAGTACGACCACGAGGTACAGGGCGGCAGCGTGGTCAAGCCCCTGGTGGGCCCGCAGCAAGACGGCCCCTCCGACGCCGCGGTTTTGCGGCCCAAGCTCGACAGCCACCGCGGCATCGCGCTGAGCAACGGCATCGCCCCGCACCTGTCTGAAAAAGCCAACGACGACGGCACCGCCACCGACGGCGACAGCTACTGGGCCACCCTCGCAGCGCTGGACGAAGCGATCCGCAACGCGGTGTGCACCGGCGCCGACCCCACGCACGTGGCGATCCTCGACAACTTCTGCTGGGCCCGCTGCGACGACCCCAAGCAGCTGGGCACCCTGGTCCGCGCCGCCGAGGCCTGCTACGACGGCGCGATGGCTTACGAGGCGCCCTTCGTCTCGGGCAAAGACTCGCTGAGCAACCAGTTCACCACCGAAGACGGCCAGCTGATCACCATCCCCCCCACCATGCTCATTAGCGCCTTGGCCATGGTCGACGACGTGTCGCGCTGCGTCACCATGGATGCCAAGGCCGCGGGCAACACGCTGCTGGCCGTGGGCATCACCACCACCGACCTAGGCGGCAGCCACCTGGTGGCGGTCGGTCAGGCCCCCGCCGGCGCGCGGCTGACCATCCCCCGCCTGGACCTGGCCGCAGGCCCCAAACGGGCCCACGCCGTGGCGGACCTGATCGCCGCAGGCCACGTCGCCAGCGCCCACGACTGCAGCGAGGGCGGCCTGCTGGTGGCCGCCGCCGAGATGGCCTTCGCCGGCCGCGTGGGGCTCGACCTGGACCTCACCCACCTGCCGGTGGACGGTGAGCCCACCTTGGCCGCCAAGTGCTTCGCGGAAAACCCTGCCCGCTACCTGCTGGAAGTCGCGCCCGACCAACTCGACGCCGCCATCCGCGCCCTGCGCAAGGCCCAGGTGCCCTTCGCCCAGGTCGGCAGCTTTGCCTCTCACGACCGGCTGACCCTGCGGACCGCCGACGGGCCCAAGGCCGATCTCACACTCGATGCCCTGCGCAACGCATGGCTAGGCACGTTGGACTTCTAAGCAAGCCTCCACGGCTGATTCCAACGACACACTTCAAACCGTAAGCCGTCGCTGATGCCCACCGAGCGTTTCGAAAAACAAGTTGATGGATGCGTTGTTTACGGACTGCGCTCAGAAACCGCCGAGCTGACCGTGTGCCCCGAACGCGGCATGCGGGTGATCGATTTCACCGACCGGCGGACGGGCCGGCGCTGGATGTGGGCCCCGCCGCTGGACGAGGACGGCCAAACCCATCTGCCGCCCAGCCGCCCCGGCGCCCCGTTTGACCACAGCCCCCTGCTGGGCATGGACGAGTGCCTGCCAGGCGTGAGCCCGTGCCCCATCAGCCCCGACCACGGCGAGGTTTGGCCCCGGGCCGCAACGCTGCTGGACGACGCGCCGGGCACACTCCGCACCCGCGTGTCGCTGCCCGGCTGCGGGTTGGACTTTGAGCGCGCCGTCACCCTCGACGGCGACGAAGCCCGCTTCGACTACCGCTTAACCAACCCCGGCAAGCAGCGGCGGCCCTACGTCTGGGCCGCGCACCCGCTGCTGACCGTGATGCCCGGTGACCGCATCGAGATGCCCGCGGACGTACGCCGCGTGCAGGTGGTGGACGGCGATGGAGTCCGCGGCCTGCCGCGCGGGGGCGTGGCCCCATGGCCCCGCCTCACCCCCGCGGCCAACGCCGCGGCCATGCACCTCAACGCCGACCGCAGCCCGGCCCAGGTCAAGTTTTTCGCCAGCGATTTCATGCAAGGCGAAGCAGGCATCCGCAACCCCCAAACCGGCGACCGCCTCTCGCTGCGTTTCGACCCGTCGCAGATCAAGGCCGTGGGCGTGTGGATCAACCGCGGCAGCTGGCACGGATATCACCAGGTCACGATCGGCCCCACCAACGCCCCGGTGCAAACCCGCAGCGACGCGGCAGCGCTCAACAGCCCCGCCACCCACGTCGGTCCGGGCGAAACCAAAGTCTGGGGCTGGGTGCTACGCACGCATCCCATGAAAACCCAGTGAGACGCCGCGACGGGGGCCATGCCTGGCCCTGCCCGCGAGGTGGCCGGCAAGGCCCACCCCCATCAGCCCTGTTCGTGTCCCGCCAGCGTCTGCTGCTCGCGCTTGACCGCAGGCAGCGCCCGCAGACGCACCCACGGCGCGGGGCGGTCTTGCTCGGTCAGCACCACCCGCTGCCGCAGCTCCCGGTCGCGGCCAAAGCATCGACGCACCTGCTTGGCGTCGTTGCAGTCGCTTGAGCGGTGCAGCAACACCACCTTGCGCGGGTTGCCCGCGGCGCTCAGTTCATTGACCCGCTGCACCGCCGCCAGGGCCTGCTCGTTGCTCAGGTGCCCAGAATCCGACAGGTTGCGTTCGTTCACAAACGTCGGCCGCGACGAGCGCTGGGTCATGGTCACGTCGTAATTGCTTTCGATGCACAGCACATCCACGCCCGCCACGTGGCGGCACAAGGCCTCGGGCACGTGGCCCAGGTCCGTCGCAAAACCCACCGACGTGCCGCACGACAACGAAAAGCGAAACCCCGAGGTGCCGCTTAAATCGTGCGCCAAGCAGATCGCACTGGCGTTGATGTGCGGGGCCACGCGGAAGTCGGTGTGCGCTTCGAAAGGCCGCACCAACCCCGCGGCCTCCAGCTGCTGGTTGTTCTGTACCTTCCGCAGTTCGTCCAGGTGTCCGCGGTGGCAAAACAGCGGCAGGCCCAGCTTCACCATCGGCTTCACCCAGCTGCGGCGGAAATGGTCGGTGTCGAAGTGCGTCACGCAGATGCCCGACAGGTCTTCGAGCATGTAGCCCGCGCGGTGCAGCCGCAGCACCGTCTCGCGCACCCCCAGCCCCACGTCAATCAAGATCGCCGAGGGCCGCACGCCCGGGGCCGGCGTGCACGTCAGCAGGGTCACATTGCCCCCCGAGCCCGACGCCAAGACACACAGGCCCAGGGTCGGGCCGGGCCCGGAGCCGGGCCTGGAGCCTGGCCCTGAGCTGGGCGCCGCGTCGGGTGCGGCGTCCGCGGACCGGCCCTTGCCCCCGTCTGGGCCCTCTAAGACAGGCCCCGCGTCAAAGAGATCCATCTGTAACGGCTGGGCTTCGGTCATTTGCGGCAAAAAGAAGGCCCAGGCTTTGGGCCGTGGGCGGTTGTTTCGGAGGCTTGCAATGTAACAACCGCCCACCGCGGTTGGCCTCCCCCCCCCCCC
>JALZVY010000201.1 GCA_023300125.1 Phycisphaera sp. | reverse complement strand
TGACCGGCACCCGCTTCACCGCCCCTGCCGGCCCCAACGCCAAGACCACACCCCTCACCCTCCGCGTCGTCGTCAATCCGTGGGACCGCTAAATCCGTTCAGGCACACGCCCCCAAAACCCACTCCCAACGCCCCACGTGGCCTGTGCGCGATCCAACCCCCCCGCCCCCGTTGCCCAGTCCGACCGGTAGTGGTACGGTCCGTTATGCCCCCTGCTAAAAACACCTCCAACGACCCGGCCGCAGCGACTCAGGATCTCCTCAGCGAGGCCGGCCACGCCACCCAAGACACCGAGTTTTTTAACCCCATGCCCCCGGGATATGTCCCGGGTCGGCACAAGTATGTCGTGGTCTTTGGCACCGTGATCTCGGGCATCGGCAAGGGAATCTTCTCCTCGTCATTAGCCAAACTGCTGAAAGACAAAGGCCTGAAGGTCGCCCCCATCAAGATGGAGGGCTACCTCAACGTCGACTCGGGAACGCTCAACCCCTACCGCCACGGCGAGGTGTTTGTTCTCGACGACGGCCTGGAAACCGACATGGACCTGGGCACCTACGAGCGGCTGCTCGACCAGGACCTGGGCCGCGGCAACTACGTCACCAGCGGGCAGATCTTCCAGAAGGTGCTTCAAAAGGAACGCGCCGGCGGCTACCTGGGCCGCGACGTGCAGATGATCCCCCACGTCACGGGCGAAGTGAAGTACATGGTCCGCGAGCTCGCGGTCAAGCGCGACGCAGACGTGGTGTTCATCGAAGTCGGCGGCACGGTGGGCGACTACGAAAACGCCTTCTACATCGAGGCCCTGCGTCAGCTCGCCTTTGAAGAAGGCGAAGGCAGCGTCTGCTACGTCGCACTCACCTACGTCATCGAGCCGCCGGCCTTGGGCGAGCAAAAAACCAAGGCCGCCCAGCTGGGTCTCAAAAAACTCCTTGAAGCCGGCGTGCAGCCGCACGTGGTGGCCGCCCGGGCGAAAAACCCGGTGGAACAAGGCGCCAAAGAAAAAATCGCGATGTTCAGCAACGTGCCCACCGAGCGGGTGTTCTCGATGCACGACCGCGCAAGCATCTACAACATCCCCGAAGCGCTCCGCGAAGAGGGCATGGATCGCGGGGTGCTCACCATGCTGGGCCTGCACGACCGCCTGAACGCCCGCAACGAAGACACCGCCCGCGCCGCCTGGGGAAGCTTCGTGGCGAAGATCAACGCCAAGCGGAAATACAAAATCCGCATCGGCCTCACCGGCAAATACGCGGCCCTGCGCGACGCCTACGCGAGCATCGACAAAGCCGTCGAGCACTGCGCCGCCCACCTCAACACCGACGTGCAGTTCGACTGGATCGACACCACCAAGATCGCCTCGGCCGATGTCCCCAAGGCCCTTGCGGGTTTCCACGGCGTGATCGTGCCCGGGGGCTTTGGCCACCGCGGCACCGAAAGCAAGATCGCCTGCATCCAGCACTGCCGCGAAACCGGCCTGCCCTACCTGGGCATCTGCCTGGGCTTCCAAATGGCCGTCGTCGACTTCGCCCGCCACGTGGTGGGCCTGACCGATGCGGTCTCCACCGAGTTCGACCCCGACGCCAAGAACCCAGTCATCGACATCCTGCCCGAGCAGAAGAAAATCGAGGGCCTGGGCGGCAACATGCGCTTGGGCGGCAAAGACGTGCTCATCAAACCCGACACCCTGGCTGCCGCGCTCTACGCCGACCAGCTGCGCGGCCAAAAGCCCGACCAGCAAACGGTCCGTCAACGCTTCCGCCACCGCTACGAAGTCGACCCCAAAGCGATCGCAACCCTAGAGAAAGCCGGGCTCGTGTTCTCAGGCCGCCACCCCAGCCAGCCCATCATGCAGGTACTCGAACTCCCCCAGCCCGGCACCCCGGGCAGCGAAGGCCGCCCCACCCACCCCTTCTTCATTGGCGGGCAGTTCCACCCCGAGCTCTTGGGCCGCCCGCTCAAGCCCGAACCCCTGTTCATGGGTCTGATCGCCGCGGGAATCCGGCGTGCCTACCCCGACGCCGCCCGCGAAGACATCAGCGCCCGATGGCTGATCGAGCGTGGCCTGCAGCCCTCGGGCTGACCGCGCTGCCCAATGCCGCGGCAGGAACATGGTTCACTTTAAGTGTTTTTACTCAAATACTGAAGACCTTCCAAGCGTCCCCCCGATAGCCCGGGGGCAGCGCTGAAGGTTCAGCGCTCTATCATTTCTGCCCGCCTGCTGGGGCCCTTACGAAAGCCTGCTTTGATGAAACACATCCTTACTCTTGGTACCACATCGGCCCTCCTTCTTGCCCTGACCGCTCCAACCCACGCGGGCGTCGTCACCCTAGGCAACGGTGACAAAATCGAAGGTGAAGTGGTCCGCAACGACAGCGATGGCGTAGAAATCAACCACGACGTGCTGGGCACCCTGAACCTCCCCGCCGCCGACATCGCGGGCGTTCAAGTGTCCAACGCCGACCCGGCCTACACCGGCGGCAACGACGATGGCTGGTTCTTCCCAGGCTGGGACAAGCGTGCGACCGCAGGCATCTCCGGCACCGTCGCCGACATCAACACACTGAACTTCAACACCAGCTTCGAAACCGGCTACGCCGACGACACCCGTCGCTGGTCCGTCGACGCCTTTTACATCTATCAAGAGACCGAATCCGACGAGACCGCCAACTGGTTCAGCGTGGCAGTGGGCCGCGACTGGCTCTTCGAAGGCGAGCCCTACTTCTACTGGGCCAACGGCCGCTTCCAAATCAACCGCCAGCGGTCCTACGAGGAACGCACCAGCGGCTTCTTCGGTGTGGGCTACGAGTTCATTAACCGTCCCGACGACTTCGCCCTCCGCGGACGTTTCGGCGCCGGCGGTATCTACGACGCGGGCGAGTTCAACGAGTTCACCGCAGAAGTCGTTCTGGGCCTCGAAGCCGAGTGGACCATCGACGACCAGTCGTCGCTGACCGCGTTCACCCGCTTCTTCCCCTCGCTTGACCCTGCGTTTTCCGATTACCGCAACGAATCAGGGGCCACCTACACCCTGGAACTCGACACCGCCCGCGGCCTGAGCTTCCAGGCCGAAGTCCTGTTCGACTTCGACTCCAAAATCGACGACCCCTTCGAAGACACCGCGGTCAGCTACCTCGCCGCCCTGGTCTACGACTTCTAAGCAGGCTCCCGCCTCCCAAGATCAACACGCAGCCGCCCCCCATGGGGGCGGCTTTTTTTGTGGGCACATCCCACCAATCGCGTTATCGGTCTCTTGCAGCGAGCGTTTGACCGCCCCACGCTCGACCGACCGATCGTTGAGGGATGTCCCCCGTCCCCACCGCATCTAGCCACACGCCACGCATGCCCCGAGCCGCCGCGCCCCAGGGCTTTAAGGTCGTCGACAACCCCGAGCGGCTGTTCGACCCTGAAGCAACCCTCATCATGCAAGCCATCCGCCCGCCCACGCTCGCCCACGGCCTGGACATCTGGACCACCAAGGTTCTAGACAAACCCGTCCATGACCTCATCTGGACTTCTGCCCGCGGCGTGCAGGCAACCTTCCAACGCGCCGCCAAGAGCGGCCGAGACTTCGCCTTGGCCCGCCACTTGACCACAAGCCGCCTCTACGCCCAGGGCCACGACACCGCCGCCGCGCTGCAGGCCCTGGGCTTGCGCCCAAGCCTGATCGCCGCAGACTTCCGCGCGTTGGCCCGCACTTTGCCCGCCGCCGACCTGCGCAAACAGCGGGTGGCCCTGCAACTCGACGCCGCCCACAAGGCCACCGAACGCCGCGATGGCCACCCCATCACCCGGCTGCTGCGAACCGTCCAGGCCCGAACCTACGCCGTCAGCGTGGGCACACCCAAAACCGCGTAAAGCGACACGTCCAGCCCCAAGGCATACCCCCGCCTCATGGCGGGGGTATCGCTGCGCTGCGCGCCACCCACCCCACAGGGGGGCAAAATGAACTTAGATCAATCTCGCGCCTAGGGTCAAGCCTGAGTACGAAACCCCTCAGACCCCCCAAAGTCCTATAATACTCTTTGCAAATCCACCCAAAACCCCTAGCATGACATACGTCTCGCGGCACAACAACTTATCGGACACACCTGATGGTGTTCAGCCCCCCACGGGGAGTAACCGAAAGTGACCTTCCCTTACCCCCCCCGCTTGGCCGTCAACCCTGACGTTTGATACGACGATTTGATGACCCCAGCTGACCTTTGCGAAAGCAAGCGGAACGCACGCCCCCCCCCAAACCTGCTTGCCCTTCGCCCCCATTGACCGCGCAACACGGTCACGCGAAGACGCCCCGCCCGCAGGCCCCCCCCTTTGCCTTGGAGTTGATGTGGTAAACGCATGGTTATCCGTTTTGCAGCCCGCCCCCCGCGACAGCGCCACAACCGGCTCACGCCCACGCCCCGCGAGCCGCGGGCCCGCCGCCACCCCCGAAGCGCTGCAAAGCCTTGAGAACCGCACCCTGATGAGCGGCGACGGCCTTGCGCCGCAATTCGACTCGTACCGCGACGACGAATACGCCACGGTCTTCCCGGGCGCCGTGGCCCCCAACTCCGACGCGGTGGCCCCGTTTTACACCGTCTTCGACGCCACCGAGACCTTCTTAGACAACGGCAACGGCAGCACCCAAGACCGCGCGAACCTGGTCAACGCCGTGTACCGCTGGAGCATCGACGGCGACGCCGCGGCTCAGCGTGACGGCGGCGGCCGCCTCGTGCGCGACATCATCGGCGACACCACCGAATCCGAGGGCCTAGTGGTCGGCCACGTCTTCGACCGGGCCGGGGTATACACCGTCACCCTCGACGTGAGCCTCACCGACGCCAACGGCGTCGTGCGCCAAGCCACGACCTCGCAAACCATTCAGATCGATCACGAAGTGCCGCGCGGGTTCACCGCCGACTCCTTCCGCAACGAGCGGCTCTGGGAACGCGACGTGCAGGGCGCCGAATACCGCCTGATCGGTGGCAGCGCCGCAGACGCCCAGCGCCTCGCCGACCAAGCGCCCGAGGGCGTGACCATCCGGCACTACGCCAGCAACGACTTCGCCCAGGCCTTCGAGCCCGGTGCCACGGGCCTAGACAAAGTCCGCATCTACTTCAACCGCGGCGAAACCTACACCTTCAACAGCCGCAACGGCCTGATCGACCTGCCCGACGCCGACGACCTCTATATCGGGGCCTACGGCAGCGCCGCAACGCCCCCGCTTCTGGACGTCGCAGACAACTACAACACCGGCGGCAGCCAAGCCGTCATCCGCGTGCTCAACGGGTCCGACGGCGTGACGATCGAAGGCCTGAACATCGAAGGCCGGGGCGACAACAACAACCTCTCGATCGCCCAAGGCGGCGACGGACTGGCCGCCGACCTGCGGCGCCTTGGCAGCGAAGAAGGCCAACTCTCGGGCATCGTGTCACACGACGCCCGCTCGGTGCTCCTGCGCGATCTGGACATCAGCCAGGTGTCCCAGCACGGCGTGCTAACCAGCGGCGAAGGCACCGACGGCCTGGGGCTCTTTGACAGCAGACTGCACGACCTCTCGCGCTACGGCGCCTATCTTGGGGCCGACAACGCCCAGGCCCTGGCCCGCAACTCCAGCTTTGGCAATTTCACCGTCTCAGGCAACCACATCTACAACATCAGCGGTGGCGAGCACGGCATCCGTGTGCAAGGCCTCACGCCAGACAGCCCCGACACCGCCAAGCCATTCTTGGACAACGTCTACATCGTTGACAACGTCATCGAAACCAACCCCGACGCGCCGTCCAAGACCGCCATCCAGGTGCGTGGCAACACTCAAAACATCGTCATCGCCGACAACACCGCCGACCGCGTGATCGGCCTGCAGCCGCAAAACCGCGCCAACGGCGCTTACGAAGAAATCCGCCAGGCCCAGGTCTTCGACAACTACGTCGGCCTAAGCCGCGAATCCTTCCCCGGCACCGGCGCCTTGTACGGCCACGGCTACTTCGCCTTCCAGATCTACGCCGACGACGTGAGCGTGCGCGGCAACATCGCCGACGACTACAACGTGGCCTTTGATATTTCCGGCGCCCGCTTGGGGTCCACCACCATCGACGGCCGGGCCCGCAGCAACGTCTTTATCACCGACAACGTCCTGATCAACCGCGACCGCGCGGGGCTTCGCGACGCCGAGCCCACCTTCCGCGATTCGCGCCTGGTGGTTTACCAACACCTCGACAACGTCACCCTGACCAACAACCAGAGCTTCAACGTCGGCTTCACCGGCCGCGGCATCGAGCACGTCGAGGCCATCGCCGCCCAGAACGACAACGGCAATGCCCCGCAGAAAAGCGGCAACATCCTGGGCCAAACCCTGACCGGGCTGGCTTCTGACGCCAACCCCACCCACTCGATCACCGACGCCGCGTCGGCCCTGCGTGAACGCCTCTTCGGCGTGGACACCCCGGACAACAACACCACCGCGACCCCGGAATTCACCCCCGCGCCCGCCCTCCCTGCCGCGCCCGTCAACACGCCCGCACCCGCTCAGCCCACTGCACCTGTGGCCTTCAACGGCTTGGATGCCTACGAAAACAACAACAGCCCCAACAACGCCTTTTCCCTGGGCAACGCCCGTTCGGGCAGCCTCAGCGATCTCGGCGGCACCGCCCTGACCGACACCAACCGCGTGGGCGACTACTACCGCCTGACCCACGCCGGCGGCGACCTCAGCCTCGATCTCGAAGCAGACAACGAGGTCACGCTGCAGCTCTTCTCGGGCACAGGCAACGCCATCCACCTCAACGGTGCCATCGCAACGCAAAACGGCAACACCGCAGAACAAGGCTGGTCGGACCTGCCTGCGGGCGACTACACCCTGCTGGTCTACGACCGCGGCACGGGCGAACTGCCCTACGACCTCACCTGGAATGCCGGCGTGGACGTGCTCGACGACACCGACACCCCCGTGACCCCCGCAGCCCCGTCCATCCCCAGCTTTAACGTCCCTGCTCCGGCCAACCCCACCACCACGACCGGCCGCGGCGACGCCACCGTAGACCCCTACGAATCCAACGACAACCCCGGCACGGCCAGCCGCCTCATCGGTGCCGACGGCTCTTTGTCCACCGCATCGGGCCTGGCCACCGTGGACGCCAACCGCCGCGGCGACTACTACGCCATCGAAATCAACGACGGATCGCTGGCCTTGGAACTCACCACCCACGGCGCCGACGCCCAGCAGATCGGCGTGCAGCTGTACGAAGGCGTCCGCGCCGACCTGCACAACAGCGAGCCGCTGCAGCCCGACCGCATCGACGCCAACAACCTACAGCACTGGGACAACCTCGACGGCGGCGCCTACACCGTGCTGGTGTGGGGCACCCACGCCGACGAAGGCATCTACTACGACCTGGACTGGTCGCAGGCCTGACCACTGAAACACCCTGACGCAACACCCTCGCACCCGCGGCCCCCGGCCGCGGGTGCTTTCGTACACGCCCTACCCCACACACGCTGACCGCCACCGCCACCGGCGGCCATGAGCCGCGGTCCGTCACAACCGCGGCTCTTCCAACGGCACCGGACACACATCGCGTCGCCCACACCCCGCGCAGTGCGCGCCTTCCCACAAGTCATTGAAACGTCCCAGCACCGCGTCCACCAACGACGGGTCTTCGCTGGTCATGCCCCACTCAAAATTGCGCCGCGTCGGCCCCTTGGCCCCCAGCCCCGCGCCCGTCAGGTTGGCGCTGCCCATGTACAACCAGTTCGCGTCCACCACCACCGCCTTGGCGTGCAGCCGCGGACAGCGGCGGATGGTGAGATTCGCGGGCAACACACCCTTGACCGAGCTCTTCTTCAACTGAGACAGCGCCGGGCCCGAAGGCACCCCGCTGTGCATCACCCGCACTTCCACGCCCTGCTTCGCCATGCGGATTAAATACTCGACCACCGAAGGCGCGTCGCGATCCCCCGACGACTGAGGCACCAGCATCGCCTTAAAATCCGCGGTCGAAATCTCCAGGCTCGACGTGGCCCGCAGCATCGCGTCCCGCACCACCGTCACCAAGTGCGCGTGGTCAAACACCAGCTGCACCCGCCCCGAAGGGGGTTCCAGGTCCGGCGCAAGCGTGAGATCGTGCTGGGACATCCAAACCCTTTCTGGCGACCACCGCAGGGCATTCAACACCCCGCGGCATCACAGCGACCCGGCCCGTGCCCCCGGCTCAGTCCCCGAAACAAACCGCGAGCCGACGAGCGGTCTGCACCCACGCATGGTCTGCGGGCACCTCCTTGCGGTTGCCCGCCACCTGCTCCAAAGGCACCGCCACCGCCTCTTCGCCGCGAGCAGCCACCATCACCCCAAACCTGCCCTCGCTCACCAGCTCCGCCGCACGCACCCCCAGCCTGCTGGCCAACAGGCGGTCTCCGGCCGAGGGCGTGCCGCCGCGCTGCAAGTGCCCCAAAATCGTCATCCGCGATTCCAAGCCCGTGAGCTCTTCAAGCTGCTCGGTCACCCGCAACGTGCTGTGCTTCTCAACCTCCGCCAGCCGGCTGATCTCCTCGCGGGCGGCCTTCACCTCTTTTTTATCCTTCTTCTCTTCCGCCTTCACACGGCGTTTCACCGCCGCGGCCATCGCCCGAGCGTCGGTCTGCGACAGCGCCCCCTCGGCCACCGCCACAATCGAAAAATGCTTGCCCCGCTGGGTGCGGGCCCGGATCGCCTCGGCCACCACCGCAGGGTCGTAAGGGATTTCGGGAATCAACACCACGTCCGCCCCCCCCGCCAGCCCCGCGCCCAGCGTCAGCCAGCCCGTGCGGTGGCCCATGATCTCCACCACGATGATGCGGTTGTGGCTGGTCGCGGTCGAATGAAGCCGGTCGATCGCGTCGGTCGCAATCCCCAGCGCCGTGTCAAAGCCAAAAGTCACGTCGGTCTGCGACACATCGTTATCAATGGTCTTGGGCAGCGTCACCACATTCAGCCCTGCCTTCACCAGGCGCATCGCGTTTTTTTGCGTGCCCCCACCTCCCAGACACACCAGCCCATCCAAGTGGTGGCGGTGATACGTCTCCACGATCGCATCGGTCATGTCCACCGTCTTGCCGCCCACGTTCATCCGGTGCGGCTTGTCGCGGCTGGTGCCCAAGATCGTGCCCCCCAGCGTCAAGATATTCGACAGCGCCTCACGGTCCAGATCGATCGTGCGGTCCTGCATCAGCCCGCGGAACCCATCGCGGAACCCGGTCACCTTCATGCCGAAGTCATTGATCGCCGTGCGTCCCACCCCCCGGATCGCCGCGTTTAACCCCGGGCAGTCACCACCCGAGGTCAAGATACCGATGTGTTTGGGCCTGCTCACAGATCACCTTTCGCGAGGGGTTAGAAACCTCGCCGAATGGTAACGCCCCGCCGCGCAAAGTGTCCGCGCCACGCCCGCGTGCCAGCGAGCCTAGCGCAGAAAGTCCTCTTCCAGCGTGACACGGATCTTGCCCATCGCCTGGTTTTGGATCTGCCGCACGCGCTCTTTGGTCACGCCAATCATCTTGCCCACCTGGTCCAAGGTCAGCGGCCGCAGGTTACCCGTGGCCCGGCGCTCGGCGGCATCGGGGCCCACGTTAAACCGCGCCGCCACCACCTTGCGTTCCACATCACTCAGGTCCGCCAGGTTTTCGTTCACGATGCGGCCGACCTCGCCGGCGCAGTCATCTTCGTGCTCGGCGTTCTTTTCAGACTGGTGGTTGCTGCGTTCAAATTTCGGATCAAAGTCCACCGGGAACATCTGCCGGTGCTTGGTCATCTTGATGCCCTGCCGGCTAAAGGCCTTGAGGATCGCCCGGCACGCATAGGTGCTGAACTTGAACCCACGCGACACGTCGAACTTGTCCGCGGCCCGCAGCAACGCCATGTTGCCCTCGCTGATCAGATCCGCGAAGTCGCCGGGGTGGATACGCACCCGCTTGGCCATGGCCAGCACCAGCGCCAAATTGGTGTTGGCAATCTGGGTACGCAGCAGGTCGGCCCGGGCATACCAATCCAGCATCTCACGCACCTCGGGCTTGCGCTGCACCATCAGCGGGTCGGCACCCGGGCCCAGCGCGTCGCGCCGCCGGCATACCTCGCGACGGCAATAGTTGAACTGACTAAACAGCACCCGCTCCTGGGCCGCGGTCAGCAGCACGCTGCCGCTGGACTTGGGCACGTTGGCCACCGGAGCCGCCGAGGTCCGCGGGTCCATCAGCCCCACATACCAGTCCACGTTGGGCAGCGGCAGCAAGTCGGGCTTTTCAAACACCTCGACATAGGCCTGGTCGTCAGGCAATTCGAACAGCGGGTGGTCCACATATTCATACTTCTCACCCAGCAGCCGGCGCAGGCTGCGGAGCTGATCCGGGCGCAGGTCACGGCGCACACGCGATCGCACAGCGCTACGCACCACCGCCCGAGCACCCGCCAGCGCGGCTTCCTCGGCCGGATCGGCCTGGGGCTTGGGCTCCCCCGCGGGCAATGCTGTCATCGGGCCCGCGGCACGGGCCGAGCGTTGACGCGCACGGGTACGAGCCAGCGGAGATTCGTCAGTGGTCAATGGGTGCATCAAAACATCCTGTTTGTCGCGTGTTATCCAGCCAGGATCAGCAGGGCAGCCGGACGGCAGCGCCAAGGGGGGAAGAGGAGGGAGCACGTGTAATACGCCGCACCCACCTCAGATGTTCCAGTTTAAACGCAGCAAAGCCAACAAAACTACATAAACACGAAAAAAAATAGGAAAAAAAATA
>JALZVY010000200.1 GCA_023300125.1 Phycisphaera sp. | reverse complement strand
GCCGGTGGTGGCGCGGGCCGATGCGCCCGCGGCAGACGAACCGGTGCGGGCAGAACCGCCGGCACGCGACCCCGCGGCCCGGCCCGTGGCGGGCTTGGTGGGGCATGTGGCCGGGCAGCCGGTCTACGCCCACCGCGTGCTGGAGGGCTTGGAACCGCAGCTGACCAGCCTGGCCCGGCAGTCGCCCGCGATTTTTCGGCGTCAGGGCCGCGAGCTGATTCTGGCCCGCATCCAGAGTCTGGTGCAGGACCGGCTGTATTTGGATGAGGCCAAGGGGGCTTTGACCTCTAACGAGCGGGCGAACCTGGACCGCTTTGTGTCTTTGCAGCGGCAAGAGCTGGTGCGCCGTCACGGCCGCGGGTCGGCGGCGCTGGCCGACCAGACGCTGCGGGCCACCACCGGGCGCACCATGGAGCAGGCGCTGCGCGACGAACGCGACCGCTTGATCGTGGGGACCTACCGCAGCCGCGCGATCGAGCCGCTGGTGAACGTGACGCGGCGCGACGTCGAGCGTTATTACCGTGACCGCGAGGCCGAGTTCAACCCGCCCGACCGCCGGACGGTGCAGACGATCTACACCCAGCGCGAAGAAGACGTGGTTGAGATCAGCCGGCGGCTGAAGGAGGGCGAAGACTTCGCGAAGGTGGCGCAGAGTGAACTGAATCAGAACCCCGGCGGCAGCGCGACACTTGACGTTGCGGGCGACGACGCGTTTGGCGACGCGATTGCCCCCACGCTCGCGGGGCTTGCCCAGGGCCAGTGGGCCGGGCCGGTGCACGAGCCGGTGCGGGGGCGCCACTATTTCATCTTTCTCAACGAGCTTGAACGCGGCGAGCGCCGCAGCCTTGAAGACGCGCAGCTGGAGATCGAACGCTTGCTGCGTGACCAGCAACGCGAACGCTTGGCGCGGCAGAGCTTCGAGAAGCTGCGCCGCAACGCGAACGTGACCCAAGAGCAGCGCATGGCCGACGTGGTGCTGGAGATCGCCGAATCCCGCTTTGCGGCGGGGGGCTAAGCGCGTGGCCTGGTGGCGCCGCGGCGACCGTCCCACGCCCGACCCTGAGCGCGTCGCGGGGCGGGCCGCGATGGGCCGGCGTGGCGAACGGCTGGCCGAGCGTTACCTCAAAAAACGAAAATACAAGCGGCTGGCGCGCAACCTTCGGAATCGGTTCGGCGAAATCGACCTGGTGATGCGCGCCCCGCGCGAGCCGGGCGAAGCGGCGGGGCCGGTTGTGGTGGTGGAAGTCAAAAGCGGCACCCGCAACGACCGCTACCCGCCCGAGCTGCACGTGAACGCGGCCAAGCAGCGGCGGCTGGTGTCGCTGGCCGCCCAGGCCATGCGGCGCTACCGCCTGCAACACCAGCGTTTTCGTTTCGACGTGGTGGTGGTGGTGTTTGAAAACGCCGACGACCCGAACCCTGAGATCCGGCATCACGTGGGCGCGTTTTCGTCGCATGTGTGAGGGCGGCGCCCTGCACGCCGCGCCTTGAACCCCGCGCTCCGAACCCCGGCAAACGCCGCGGCGTTACTTCGCCCGGGCTTCGAGCACCGCGCGGAACACGTCGACGGGCGGCTCGTGGCCGGTCCACAGGGCGTACTGCGCAGCACCCTGGCGCACGAACATTTCCAAGCCGTTGATCGTTTCGCAGCCCGCCGCGGCGGCTTCGCGGAGCAGCTTGGTTTCTTTGGGGTTGTAGACGGTGTCGAAGACCGTGGGGCGGTGGGCGTGGGGTGCGTCTTCGAACACGACCGGTGTGGCGTCGACGTGGGGGTGCATGCCGAGGCTGGTGCAGTTGATGATCAATGCGAAGTCGAAGGGCGCGAGGTCGTCCAGCGGCTTGGCGGTGGCGCCAAACTCGTCGGCCAAGGCCTGGGCTTTGGCCACGGTGCGGTTGAAGACCGTGACGTTGGCGCCTTGGGCGGCGAACCCCGCGACGGCGGCCCGCGCCGCGCCGCCGGCGCCCAGCACGGCGATGGTTTTGTGGCTGAGGTCGTCGCCCAGTTTTTCGCGGGTGGCGCCCAAGATCGCGGCGTAGTCGGTGTTGCCGGCATACAGCGATCCATCCGGCCGGCGACTGAGCGTGTTGGCGGCGCCGATGGCCGCGGCCAGGGGTTCGATCTCGCCGCCTTGTTCTTCGACGAAGCGCAGCAGGTTTTGCTTGTGGGGGATGGTGACGCTGGCGCCGCAGAAGTGCAGGGGCGCGTGGTCCAGCCAGCGGATGACGGTGGCTTTGAAGTGCTCGTATTCCGGGGGGATCAGCATCGGCAGGTAGACCCCGTCGTAGCCCGTGGCGGTGAAGCCCGCGTTGTGGAATGCCGGCGAGGCGCTGTGGCCCACGGGCCAGCCGATCACGCCATAGACCCGGGTGTCGGGGGTGATCGCGTCCCAGCGGTAGAGGTTTTTGAGCTCGTCCAGCGTGGGCTGTCCGGGGGCCGAGGTGGAGTCGGCGTCGAGGGCGGCGAAGGTGAGGTGGGCGCCGAATTTTTTGGCGAGCACGCGGCTGGGAAGCCCGGCTTCACCCATGCACAGGGCGATGGTGGGTTTCAGGCGCTGCGCGATCAATTCAAAGGCGTCGATGTTGTCGCGCAGCGAGCGGGCCCGCCAAGCGGCCTTGATCACCCGGCACGCGGGCGCGTCGGCCATGGCCAGCACGCGGCGGTCCAGGTCGTTGGGGAAGGTGTCGAAGTCGTGGGTGGAAAGGATCAGCCCCGTGGACACGTCGGGGCGCGGCTGGTCGGGGTGGTCCACCACCAAGCCGATTTTTTGACGGATGTTGGCCGACTTTTGATACGCCGCCAGTTCCAGGTCCAGGTAGGCGGGGGTGATGCCTGCTTGGCCGTCGCTGTCGCTGCCCAGGCCCGCGTGTTCGAGCAGGCTGATGCGGTCGGTCTCGTCCAGGTCGCAGTGGCCGCCTTCCCAGGCGGCGCGGGCGGTGACCAGGCAGGGCAGGGGGCTGGCGGCCACCAACTGCTGCACCGCCGCGGGGTCGGTGAAGGTGTCGATGCGGTACTCGACCAAATCCGCGCCGTGCTCGGCGGCTTGGGCGGCCAGGGCGTGGGCGGTGGCGGTGTCGTCGACAGAGATGGGCACGGCGATCAGGGTCATGGGGGGAGGGTAGCGGGCGGCTGGCGGGCAGGGGCGGTGCAGGGGGCCTTGCCGGGGCTGACCGCGGCGAGGGGCGGCGTGTGAAAGGGGGCGAAAGACGCGGTTTGGGCGAGGTCGCGGTGGCGGGGCATTCCAGTGGGCCGCGGGGGGCGGGGTTTATTTTTAAGATTTAGCGCGATCCGTGGTGGCCTGGGGGGCGTATCGCCGGTCGTACCGCCGTTCGATTTCACTGAGAAAGCCCTGATGACGACGCTCAACCGCTTGAACCTGCCCGGCGCCTTTCTGGCGGTGTCCGGGCCAGTCAAGCAGGAGGGGCCGGACGTGGCTTTACAATGCCCTGCGATGTCTGACGAAAACGATCATGGGCAAGCGCCTTGTGCGGCCCCAAAACCCACGTTGGTGGCAGATCCCGACGGGGCGTCGGTGACGGATTCCCAACTGCTGGCGGCTCACCGCACCGGTGATCCCGATGCTTTTGAGACCCTGGTGCGGCGTTACCGCCCGGAGTTGCTACCGTTTTTGATCCGTTTTGCCGGCGGGCGGGCCGCGGGCGAAGACGTTTTTCAGGACACCTTCCTGCAGATTCACCTGTCGGCGGACAGTTTTGACGTCTCCAAACGATTTAAACCGTGGCTTTACACCATTGCGTCGAACAAAGCCCGGGACTTCCTACGTAAGAAGAAGCGTCGCTACACCGTGCCGCTGTCGGCAGGCGTGGGCCAAGACGGCGACGGGCCGGCTTTCGTGGACCTGATGGACTCGGGCCTGCCACGCCCCGCAGACATCGCCGCGGACCGCGACATCGCCGAGCGGGTGCGCGAGACCGTCGACGAGCTGCCCGACCACCTGCGTGAGGTGCTGCTGCTGGCTTACTTCCAGCACTTTGCCTACCGCGAGATCGCGGAAATGCTCAGCATCCCGCTGGGCACCGTGAAGAGCCGTCTGCACGCGGCGGTGGGCACCTTCGCCCAGAACTGGAAGGCCCGCCGCGACGCCGGCGAGGGGTTGAACGAGCCCTAACGCCCTGCCCCACGTTGTAGAAAAACGCGGCCACGCCGCGATGAAACCACGCCAAGGGATAGCCCCACTTGCCTGCATGAGCACTCTTTTTCGATGAACGACACGCCCCCCGAAGCCTTCACCTTGTCCGCCAGCGATGCGGCCGCCCTTGACGCCCTGCTTGAGCACGGCGGCGGGCAGGCGGTGTTGGCCGGGGCAAGCCAGGGCGCGGACGCGGGGGCCAACGACAGTGGGGTGGCCCGCTGCCTGGCGCTCATCGCCGCGTTGCCCGAACCCGCGGTGGACCCCGCCGACCACGCGGTGGTGGCGGCCACGCTGGCCCGCGTCGCCCAGGCGGACGGGGGCAGTGCCCAGCCCAGCGTTCAGCCCAGTGCCCAGCCCGACACCCAAGCCCGCACCCTGAGCCCCGAAGACGCCCAATCGCTTGACCAGCTGATGGAGCACGGCGGCCTGCGTCTGGGGGATCACGCCGACGCCGACGCCGACGCGAACGCCCCGGTCCACAGCGTGCTGGGCCTGCTGGACACCCTGGCCGATGACGCAGAGCCGGCCGATGCCGACGACGCCTTGGTGCAGCGCACCCTCGCCGCGGTCGCCGCGCAGCAGCAGCGCGAGCGCTTCGCCGCCCAGGTGGTGCAGGTGGCCCAGGCCCCGGTGCCCCGGGGCCTGAGCGCCAGCTGGCGGCAAGTGGTCAGCGCTGCGGCCGTGTTTTTGGTGGGCTTTTCGCTGCTCATGCCCGCGGTGCAAAGCGCCCGCAGCGTGGCCCAGCAGCAGGCCTGTGCCACCAACCTGGCCACCGCGGGCATGCAGCTCAACGCCTGGGCCGCCGATCACAAAGGCGCCTTGCCCCGCGGGCCGGTGGGCGATTCATGGATCAAAGTCGGCCAGCCCGATGCGGTCGCCGCCGACGGGCGTTTCAACAGCAATTCGGCCCACCTTTACCTTTTGATCCGCCACGACTACTTGGCCCCGGATTACCTGGCGTGTGCCAGCAACGACGCGGCGGCCACCACTCCCCGCGTGGCGGGCCAGATGGACTGGGCCGCCCCCTCCGCGGTGAGCTACAGCTACCAAAACCAGCACGGCAGCGGCCCGGTGCGGCTGGACTTGGCGCGTCCGGGTTTGGCGGTTTTGGCCGACAAAAACCCGCTGTTCGTGCCCAACCGCGGCGGCCGCCTGGTCTTTGCCCGTAACACCGCCCGCGACGCCGCGAGCCAGCAACACCGCGGCGCGGGTCAAAACATCCTCCGCGTCGACGGCGCCGCGGGCTGGAGCGAATCGCCTTCAGCGGGTCAAGACAACGTCTGGACCAAAGCCGGCCACACCGGCGGCTACCAAGGCCACGAAGCCCCGGCGGATCCGAATCGCGACAGCTTCTTGGTGCCGTGAGTGGGGGGGGTGACGGGGCATGCCAGGGGCACGGCGTGTCCACTCGTGCATGTCGTGTGTGTTCAGGGCTATGCGTGCTAGGGACGCACACGCGAAAGCAGCATTCGTCGTAATCCCCAAACAAGCACCGCGGCGATGAACTTCCAGCTGCCTACATGTATCCAGTCGTCGAAGGGCTGCCATCCGATCAGTGGTTCGGGCCCTGATTCGGCATCGCCATAACTCAAGACGATCCAAATCACCAGCCCGAGGAAGCCGGCGATCACAGGCCAAGTCAAGGTCGCAAATCGACGCGGGATCATGTTGCGATCTCTATGGCCGTGGGCGTTGGGGCGAAGGTGCAGGTCAGATTCGTTCGACGATACCGCCAAACACGGTTTTGCGCGTGCAGCAAATGACATGGCTTTTGATGGGTTGCTTGTGTGTTAGTGATCACGCGTGGCCCTCCCAATCGCTTGCGTCTGTTGCCTTTCTCTGTGTCCTCGGTGTCTTGCACGTGGGCGTGTGCCTGCACCTCAAACCACGCGGTGCATTGATGAAATCCTGTTACTCAACGCGCGAGCGCAGCGAGCCAGCTGCCCTTGGGGTTGTTAGACGTACCCGCCGTCTAACGCAAAGAGCCCCCGCCAATGGTGGCGGGGGCTCTTTGAGTTGTTGTTGAGGGCTCGCCCGCCGATCGGCGGGGCGGGCGGCCGGGCCGGGGTTAACCCAGCAGGCTCAGGGCATTCTGGGGGTTGCTGTTGGCAATGCCCAGGGAGTTGGTCGCGGCCTGCACCAGGATCTGCGAGCGGGTCAGGGCGGCGGTTTCGGCCGCAAAATCCGTGTCGCGGATTGCGCTTTCGGCGGCGGAGGTGTTTTCCAGGGCCACACCCAGCGAGCGGATGGTCGAGCCGACGGTGTTGCGGGTGAAGGCGCCCAGGCGGCCGCGTTGCTCGCTGACTTGGTTGATCGCTTCGTTGACGATGCTCTGGGCTTCGGTGAGGTCGCCGTCGACAATGTTTTGGTCCGCACCCGAGGCCAGGCCGTTGAGGAAGCCCAGCTGTTCGTTGCCCAAGTTGCGGCTGGCGACCGAGCCGATGCCGATCGAGACCTGGTTGCCGATGTCCACGTTGGGGCCGAGGTTGAAGTTGGCTCCGCCGCCGGT
>JALZVY010000199.1 GCA_023300125.1 Phycisphaera sp. | reverse complement strand
CCCCCGGCGAGCGCCCAGGCCATGCCTTCGCCGGTAAACGGCTCGACATAGCCCGCGGCATCGCCGACGACAAAGACCCCAGGCCCGGCCAAACGCTGACGCGACCGCGTGAGCGGGGCGGTCATGCGCCAAGGCGCGGTGGGGCGGGTGTCCAAAGACACGCCCGCATCGGCGGCGATGACCCGGGCCAGGGCCGCGGGGCCGCCAGCCTGCTTGAGCGCTCGGCGGTCGGCCGCGGCGGCCACATCAATGGATCCGTCTTCGAGCCGAACCAGCCCGAGATAACCCAGGCGTCCGCAAAGCATGGTCACCGTGTGTTTGCTGACAAACTGGCCCAGGGGGTGATCCGGCGCGAGATGCACCCCCATGCCCACCCGCGCCGCGGGGTGGGCGGTGGTGGCAAACGTGGGCCAGTCGCGCAGCGCCGTTCCCGACAACCCGTCGGCGACCACCACGCAGGGGGTGGTGATCGATTCGGTCCCCAAGCTCACGTGGTGCAGGGCGTTGTCGGGTTGCTCTGGACGCATCTGCACCCGGGCAGAGACGCCGTGGCGGAACACCGCGCCTGCCTGCACCGCGGCCTCGACCAGCATGCCGTCCAGTGCCGGGCGTGAGAGGGATACCCCGTGGGGCAGGCGAAGTTGCGCCCGCCGGGGTCCGCAGCGCATCTCAAGGGTGTGCAGGGGCTGGGGACGCCGCGCGGCCAACGCCCGGTTCAGCCCTGCGCGGTTGAGGGTGTGCAGGGCCGCGGAGTTGAGACAACACCCGCAGACCTTGGGCCGGGGCCAGGGCTGCTTCTCGGCGATCAACACCCGTCGCCCGGCCCGTGCCAGCCCCAAGGCGGCGCGGCCGCCTGCGGGGCCGGCGCCGATCACCACCACATCCACATCGCCGCGGTGGGTCACGGCCGGCTCCAGCGCAGCAGCATTCGGCAGGGCCAAACCCGTTCCACGCGGGCTTGGTCGAGCTGAGCTTGTTGGGCCAAGTCACGGAGCTCACGTACTGTCCAGGCCGCGCGGGCCGAACGGGGGCCGTCCACGTGCACCACCGCGCTGCGCGAGAGGGTGTGGCTGCCCAGGGTGACCAGCCCTTGGGTGATGCGCGACCGGCACAGGTCGTTGATGAGCACCTGCGCGCCGGGCTGGGCGGCGCACGCCCGCATCGCTGCCAGCACCCCGGTGGCCTGGTGAGAGTCGAGGTGGTGCATGAACAAGTTGCTCATGACCACGTCTGCAGGCGGTAAGGCTTCGTGAAGCGCATCGATGCATTGCCAGTCCGTGCAGTGCTCCAAGCCCGCAGATTGGGCCGCCGCGGAGGCCACGTCCAGGGCCACGGGGCTCACGTCCACGCCCGTGACGTGCAGGTCGATGTTCGCCCGCGCCGCGCGGCGCAGCAAACTCAACGCCACATCGCCGCCGCCGCACGCCACGTCCACCAGCCGCACCGGCCCGCCGCGGTTTGCCGCCGCCCGGACCCACGGCCACAGCGTGCGTGCACTGCCGGATACGGCGTTGAGTCGGGTGAGCCCCCGCAGGGCCGCCACGTGCTGATCGCGCGGCAACGCGGGGTCATCCATGACTTCGGGCACAAGCTGCCGTGGTGAAACACGCATGCAGCGATGATAGGCGGCGGCTTGTGTGTGCCGAGCCTGTGGCTGCGAAGCCGCGTAGGCTGTCCGTGTTGCGTCTTGCTTGATGGCGGTGGAGTTCACCTCTGTCATGCTTGATTCTCTCCTGGGATTTTGCACTTTTGTTTGACCGCACCTTCGAAAAAGTCACCCGCCTGCCGGTGCCTGCCTCTAAAGCTTTTGCGTGGCACCTGCACCCCGGGGCGTTTGAGCGGCTCACGCCGCCTTGGGACCCCACGCAGCTGCTTGCCTACGAGGGCGTGGGCGACGGCGAGAAGGTCATGCTGCGGGTGGTGGCGCCTTGGCCGCGCAAGTGGGTGGCCGTGCACGAAGACTTCATCCCCGGCGTGCAGTTCAAGGACCGTCAGGTCCAGGGGCCGTTTCCCAAATGGGTGCACACCCACCGCGTGGAACCCGCCCCGGGCACGGCCGCCCACGACCCACGGGCCTTGCCTGCAAGCAGCGCCGGCGAGTGCTTGATGCGCGACGAAATCAGCTACCGCCTGCCTTTTGGACCGCTGGGTGTGATCGCCCATGCCCTGTTCATGAAGCGGCAGATCAACGCGATGTTTGACCACCGCCACGCCACGTTGTTCAGCGATTTGGTGGACCACGCGACCATGGCGGGCCAGCGCCGGCTGACGGTGGCGATCACCGGGGCCGGGGGCATGATCGGTTCGGCATTGCAGGGGTATCTGGGCTGCGGCGGTCACACGGTGCGGCCCATCGCCCGCAAAGACGGGCTGAGCTTCGACCTGGACCCGGTGCGGGGTTGCGATGTGTTGGTGCACCTGGCCGGCGAGCCCATCGTGCAGCGGTGGACGGCGGACAGCCGCAGCCGTATCCGCCGCAGCCGGGTGGACCGCACCCGCTTGCTGGTTGAAGCGCTGGGACGCATGCCCGAAGACGAACGCCCGAAGGTGTTTTTGTCCGGCTCGGCGGTGGGTTTTTACGGAGACGGCGGCGACACCCCGCTTTCCGAAACGTCGGGCTCGGGTGAGGGTTTCCTGGCCGAGGTGGCCCGCGCGTGGGAAGAGGCCGCCGCCGGGGCCGCGGACTTGGGCATCCGCACGGTGCTGCTCCGCACCGGCGTGGTGCTGAGTCCGCGCGGCGGGGCACTCAAAAAGATGCTCTTGCCCTTCAAGCTGGGGGCGGGAGGCCGCCTGGGGACAGGTGAGCAGTACCTTCCGTGGATCACCCTCGACGACCAACTGCGGTCGATGTACCAGTGCATGCTCGACGGGCGGATCAGCGGGCCGGTGAACCTCACCGCGCCCCAGCCGGTGACCAACGCCCAGTTCGCCAAAACCCTGGGGCGTGTGCTGCGGCGTCCGACGCTGATCCCCGCCCCGCAGCGCATGATGAAGCTGGCCTACGGCGAGATGGTCGACGAAGTGCTTTTGCAAGGCCAGCGTGTCGCCCCCGAGGTGCTGCTGCAGAACGGCTTCGCCTTCAGGCAGCCCGACCTGGAACGTGCCCTACGCGAACTGCTGGGCAAGTTTTAGCCTCGTTCGTCACGCCTCCCGAGATGTCCCCCATGCCCTCGCCCACCACGATCGTCTGGTTTCGTCAAGACCTCCGCCTGGCCGACAACCCCGCGCTGCTGGACGCGGTGTCCCGCGGTGGGGCGGTGGTGCCGGTGTACATCCACGCCCCCGACGAAGAAGGCCCCGCGGCCCCGGGGGGGGCGCGCCGCTGGTGGCTGCACCACGCCCTGCAAGCGCTGTCGGCGGATCTTCAGGCCTTGGGTTCACAGCTGGTGGTGCGCCAAGGCCCCACGCAAGAAGCGTTGGACGAGCTGATCACCCAGACCAACGCTCAGGCGGTGGTGTGGAACCGTCGCTACGAGCCGGCGCTGATCGAACGCGACAAGCAGATCAAGCAGTGGCTGCGCGGCACCCGCGGGGTGCAAGCCGCCAGCCACAACAGCCACCTGTTGTTTGAGCCCTGGCAGATCAAGACCGGCAGCGGCGGGCCGTATCAGGTGTTCACCCCGTTTTGGAAAAACATCAAAAGCCTGCCCGAGCCCAGCGCCCCGCAACCCGCTCCGCAGGCCTTGAAGTCGCCGGGGACGTGGCCCGCTTCGTTGGGGATCGACGCGCTGGGGCTTGAACCGCAGCGCGACTGGAAAGACGGCCTGGCCACGGCCTGGACCCCGGGCGAGGCGGGCGCCCACGCGCGGCTTGATGCCTTTTTTGATCAAGCGGCCAAGGCGTACGCCGACGGCCGTGACCAACCGGGCGTAGAGGGCACCTCACGCTTGAGCCCGCACCTGCACCACGGCGAAATCGGCCCGCGGCAGGTGTGGCACGCCGCGCTGCGTTGCATGAAAGACCCGCGACGCGAGTTCAACAGCGATGACAAAGACAACGTCTGGATATTTCTCAGCGAGATCGCCTGGCGCGAGTTTGCCTATCACGTGCTGTACCACTTCCCGCACACGCCCGAGCAGCCGCTGAGACCCAAGTACGCCGCCTTTCCCTGGCGCGACGACGCGGAGGGACTCAAACGCTGGCAGCGCGGGCAAACCGGCTACCCCATCGTCGACGCGGGCATGCGGCAGCTTTATGCCACGGGATGGATGCACAACCGCGTGCGGATGATCGTGGGCAGTTTGTTGGTCAAGCACCTGCTCATCAGCTGGACCCACGGCGCCGCTTGGTTTGAAGACACCCTGGTGGACGCGGACCTGGCCAGCAACACCCTGGGCTGGCAGTGGATCGGCGGCTGCGGCGCCGATGCCAGCCCCTACTTCCGCGTGTTCAACCCGATCTTGCAGGGCCAGAAATTCGACGGTGACGGCGGCTATGTCCGCCGCTGGGTGCCCGAACTGGCCGGCCTGCCCGACAAGGTCTTGCACAAGCCCTGGGAGGCCAGCGCCGCGGTGCTTTCCAAGGCCGGCGTCACGCTTGGAGAGACCTACCCCGAGCCGATCATCGAGCACAAAGCCGGTCGCGAGCGCGCGCTGGCGGCGTTGGCCGCCATCAAGTGAAGACGGTGCAGACGTTCTAAGCTTGGGCCATGACATTCACCTCGCACCCTGACACGCCGCTGCCCCCTGGTGTTCGCGCTTTCCCCCGTTGGATGACCTGGGTGCTGTACGCCGCGGCGGTTTACAACCTGGTGTGGGGCGCGTGGGTGGTGCTGTTTCCCAACCACTTCTTCGACCTCGTGGGCATGCAGCGTCCGCTGCACCCCAGCCTGTGGCAGTGTGTGGGCATGATCGTGGGCGTCTACGGCATCGGCTACTGGTGCGCGGCCCGCAACCCGCTGGTGCACTGGCCCATCGTGCTGGTGGGGCTGCTGGGCAAGATCGCCGGGCCGGTGGGGTATGTGGACGGCGCGCTGATCCGTAAAAACCTGGACCCCGCATTCGGCGCGACCATCCCCACCAACGACCTGATCTGGTGGGTGCCCTTTGCTCTGATGCTGGTGGCCGCGTGGCGCTACCACCACCGCGGAGATGCAGGGTGAACGACACCACGCAGCAAGGGCAGATCGGTTTTTCGCGCGAAGGCGCCGACTTCGTGCTGCATGCCACCCAGTGGTTGCCCGCCACCGCCGAAACCCTGTGGCGTTTTGTGGGCGATTGCCGCCACATGAACCACGTGATCCCTGGCTTCGTCCGTTTTCAAATCCTTAGCGCGGATCTGGGCTTGGTCGCCACGGGCCGCCGTTACGACTACCGCCTGCGCTTGCGCGGGGTGCCCGTGAAGTGGCGCACCCTCATCACCCACGTGGATCACCCCCACGCCTTCACCGACACCCAAGAAAAGGGCCCCTACGCCCGCTTCGAACACACCCACCTTTTCACCCCCACCCGCGGCGGCACCGAGGTGCAGGACATCATCCGCTACCGCCCGCCGGGCGGCCCGCTGGC
>JALZVY010000198.1 GCA_023300125.1 Phycisphaera sp. | reverse complement strand
GCCGCGCGCACCTGCTCGGGCGTCCACAGATAATTCAACCCCTCACGCGCGTTCACCTCAGCGTCTTGCGCACTCCAAAACGCGCCCGAAGGGTCGCGCATCTCACGCAGCACATACTCCGCGGTCTCGCGCATCACCCGCGCGTACAACCCCGCAAACCGTTTGCCCTGCCAACGCTCATACGCCGCCGCGTACAAGCTCAGCATCTGCCCGTTGTCGTACAGCATCTTCTCGAAGTGCGGCACCAACCACTTCTCATCCACGCTGTAGCGGTGAAAGCCTCCGCCCACCTGGTCGTACACCCCGCCGCGGGCCATCGCCTCAAAGGTGTGCCGCAGCGCGTTGGCCTGGGCCCCGGTGTCGGGCGCATCGGCCAGCAGCAACCCCGTCACAACCGGCGTGGGAAACTTGGGCCCCTCGGTCCCCGAAAACCCCCCGTGCTCGGGGTCGTACTGCCCGCGCAGCGCCGACACCGTCTCACGCACCGCCGCCTCGTCCACCGACGCGTCTTGGGCCGGCTCGGCCCGCCGCCGCACCGCATCGGCCACCCGGGTGGCCTGGTCCAGCACCTCGGCCCGCTCGTTGGCCCACGCCGCCCGCATGCCCTCGACGACTTCACCAAAGCCCGGCCGACCAAACTTCGCCTCGGGCGGGATGTACGTCGCCGCCCAATACGGCAGCAGCCCGTAGCCCGAAGTCTGTTCGCCCTCCGGCGCCGGGGGCGTCAAAAACACATTCATGGGCCACCCGCCGCTGCCGGTCAGCAGCTGCGTCGCGGTCATGTAAATCTCATCCACATCCGGCCGCTCTTCGCGGTCGACCTTCACCGGCACAAAATGCTCATTCAGCGCCGCCACCAGCTCCGGGTTCTCAAAAACCTCCCGCTCCATCACGTGGCACCAGTAGCACGTCGCATAGCCCACGCTCAGAAAAATCGGCACGTTGCGCCGCCGGGCCTCCGCAAACGCCGCCTCGCCCCAGGGCTGCCAGTCCACCGGATTGTGCGCGTGCTGCAACAAATAAGGGCTTGTTGAAGCCGCCAGTTTGTTGGTCCACCGGTGCTCGTGCGCGGTCGTCGTGTCAGGCGTCGTCTCAGTGGTCATCATCAACTCGTCATCCGGTGCACCGCAGCCCGTCCCGTACATCACGAGGCCGGCCGCCAGAAAACACCCAAAGGGTCTAAAGCATCTAAAATCGGTCATCCAGCCACACTCTACCCAGCAGCCCGCGGCCCACTTTGAAAAGGCCCCGGCCGCACTCGGCCATCAGGGCCACCCAACACCCCCCGCAGCGCAACAAGAGCCCCCACCATGATCGCCCCCCACCGCCCCCACCCCGACCCCACCGACGGCCAACCCGCGGCCACCCCCGAGCCCGAACGCAACGTCCTGGGCCAGCCGCTCATCGCCTGCTCCACCGAACCGCTCACCGGCTTTTTCCGCGACGGCTGCTGCCGCACGGGCCCCCAAGACCAAGGCAGCCACACCGTCTGCGCCCTGGTCACCGCCGACTTCCTGGCCTTCAGCAAAGCCCGCGGCAACGACCTCAGCACCCCCAACCCCGCCTACGGCTTCCCGGGCCTAAAACCCGGCGACCGCTGGTGCCTGTGCGCCCCGCGCTGGCGCGAAGCCTGGGAAGCGGGCTGCGCCCCCCAGGTCGTGCTCGAAGCCACCCACGCCAAAGCCGCCGACGTGTGCCCCCTGACCGCCCTCAAAGAGCACGCCATGGATCATCACCGCGGGCAAAACTAACCCCCCGCCCACCCCACACGACCCGCGTGCCGATAGAGAGTTCAACGCAGCGCGGCACCGGTCCCCACCGATGCTCAGCCCACGTGTCACCGACGCTCAAACAGGCCATCAACAAGCCCCTGCGTCTTGACATCCGTCCGGTATTTGTTAGAATACCCACTGCTCATTGACAACCGGGGCCGACTGGTATCGACCGGACATGTTTCGGTTCGTGGTCGCACGTAGAGGTGTACGCAGGCCTCTTTAAACAGCGTACAAAAACACAAATGCCAACGATGAAAACACCATCGCTGGTCGCATCGGCTTCGGCCAGATGCGACTCGCTGCCTAATTTGGGTTAAAAACCAAATGGGTACCGATCTTCAAGGGCGCTGGGCCCGTGGTTAACTTGAAGTAAAGCAACGGGCTCGTCCAATGCGGGGGTTTCAGCCGCAAAGGATCAAAAAACACTGACACTGGGCAAAGGAAAGGCTGTCGTTGGCCGCTCCGGCGTCGAGATTAAAGAAACGACTAAACGTGTAGAAGCTACGGGCCTGCTGTACCGACACGGGAGTTCGAATCTCCCCGGCTCCACTCGGGCTACAGAGGTTGGACGCCCCGCTTGCGTCCTGGCCTGCTGCGACGCCCGCTCACGAATCCGTCTGACTGCGGAAGCCCCAAGGGGCTGCCTCCGTCAGCCGAATCCGTGAGCGAGCGTCTCGCTAACGGCCAGAACCCAAGCGGGTCGACCAACCTCCTTCGCGAGGCAACTGCCTTGCGAAAGCCAAGGGATGACTTTTTTGAAGTCATCCCGAAACGTCAACGACTTTTGATCACGTGCCTCGGCACGGCGATCGTTCGAAGGCCGGCCGCTTGCGGTCGGTCTTCTTTTTGCGCTCGCCTAGATCTGACACATAAAAGGAGGTTGGACGCCCCGCACCGATTTTGACCTGCTGCGACGCCCAACCTCCTTCGCGGGGCAACTGCTTTGCGAAAGCCTTGAGGTGACTTTTTGTAGTCATCCCGCTACATCAATGACTTTGATCACGTGCCTCGGCACGGCGATCACAAAGGCCGGCCGCTTGCGGCCGGCCTTTGTCTTTGCGCCACACACGCCACGCCTTTTGAAACAAAAACAATCCATGTACCCAACCGGCGTCTATGAACCCGCAGCGCCGATCGCATGACAAACGCAACACGGCCGCAACACGCATCTTTTTGAACCCTCATCCCCGGCTCTCAGTACGGCGGGTCCATACAAATGAGGCACTTCATCGGGCCTTAACGCTGACGTTTCCTAGGCTTGAACGCTGCGATTCTCCTGGCCAATGCGACCCATGAGACTTTCGCGTCAGATGGCCAGGGATTTGGCATATTTTTTGAGTAAGATCAACGTTTTTGCATATGTCTTCCATTTTGAGTTGCCACAAGATAAATCCTGCTTACATTAGTAAGCAGTGCCGCCTGTTGACGTCAAAGTCATTTGCTCACCGGCCGACACGAGTAACCGATCCGGTCAATGGACTCCACCTGGTTCTGATTCCGAAACACGACTCATCCATCACAGAGGAGAATCAAAACCACAAAATCCAAGCCCCCCTTTCTCAAGATGTCTCATTTGTCACATTCGACTCGCGTGTCTCATTCGACCTGTCTGCTTCATTCGTCTCATCTGTCTCATTCACCCTGCCTGGCTCATTCGTCTCATTTGAAAGAACTTTCATGCACATGCCTAGATCAAATCGCCTTGCCGTACTCACGTTGTTCGCAGCCTTCTTTTCCGCCAACGCTTTAACAGCAACGGCCCAAGACGCCTGGTGGAAATACAACCTGAAACCGGTGCGGTATAACCCCGATTGCCCAGGAGCTGGAAATTCAGGAAACACCAACTACAACAAAATGCAGATCCCAGGTGTGACGCAAAGAGTCAAAGAGGACACCGGCATCTATGACAACCAAGGGAATTTGCTTGGGGAAGCCAAGGAGGGCAAGATTGGTTACTACGACAACAGACGGCAGGGAGGCATCAATTCCGGTGCGATCACAAAAGTCAGAATCAACGGCGTAAGCCGCGATGTGATCTACGCCCACGCAGCGCTGACCGTCGGTGGAGGCTCACAATCGGGCTATATCCGCCTTAACAAGCTGACGCCTCGGTCAACGATTGAAGACAAGCAAAACGAGATCGCGGACAAAATCGCCGATCTTCTTCCTTCGCAGAACAACCACAGCTATAAAAAGATGCGGGTTGTGAATAAAACACTGCCGAACTTTGCGGAAGAGTACTACGTCACGCCAAACCGAGACCCCTCCAAAACCGCCGGCAAGGCCAAATTTTACTGGGTGCGGGACGGAGTCTTGGATGGACTCATCAACCTCCCCGAGACCGGCAGCCAACGCTATGGCGTATCTTGGGACCAAGCACCTGTGGGATCCCCTTTTTGGATGGATGAAGACGTTGACGAATATGTGATCGAGGTTTTCGCGCCCAACAGTTCGAAAGTAAGCAAAAACGCCTCGTTCCGCATGCGTTATGGCTACTTCAAAACCAATGCAAACAAAAAGCGCTACTGCTGGACCAACAGAGAGTGCTTGAACAACTATTAAAACTGACCGTCATTGCAGAGCCATGCCCCACCCACGGGCCTGTGCACGCCTTGCCTTAGCGAAACTTCGCTGAGACGGCCTCAATGACCCACTGGTTGTATGCAGAACATTCAAAAGCGGGCCCCGACTTAAAGTCGGGGCCCGTTTTTATGGGGTGATTTCGCCGGCCACGCCCCCCCGCGACATCGTCGGGGCAGGCGGCGCAGTCGACCGGGATGCCTGCGAGCGAAGCGCGGTCCACGATGCTGCTGCTTCGGGCAGCGGCGCGGCGGTGACGGCGAAGCGGGTGCCCCATCTCCTCCACGCGAACCCGACCAGCAGGTCACCGTGGGTGTTCATCAGGATGTCCAGCCCCCCGGAAAACCGACCGAGCATTGAACCAGGCCCCGCCTCTGATCTTTCTGGGTGAGATCGGCACAGCAACCCTTGGCACGTACGTTGGGCGGCGAGCTGACAGTGAATGGGCGCCG
>JALZVY010000197.1 GCA_023300125.1 Phycisphaera sp. | reverse complement strand
CGGCCTACGGGGCCAGCGCGGTGGTGCTGCTGCCCCAGCGCCTGCCCCGCAGCGCCGCGGCAGACCTGTTGGTCGCAGGCCAAGCCGACGCGGCCGCGGCGGCGGCCCAGGCGGCGATGAACACGCGGGTCAGCGATGAGGCGTTGTTTTTGCGCGGGGCGGCGCGGCTCGCCTCGGCCCAGCGCAGCTCCAACGCGGCGGGGCACAAAGACGCGGCGCTTGATTTTTTGCGGGTGGTTACGCTCTTTCCGCACAGCGGATACGCGGGGCCGGCCTTGGTCGAAGCCGCGCGGGCCATGCGGGCACTGAATGAACCCGCCGCCGCCGCGGCCCTGCTTGAAGAAGCCCGCCCACGGCTGGACCCCCAAGAGGCCCCGCGCTATCACAGCCTGCGGGCGCAAATGGCAGCCAAGCCCTGAACAACCCTGTGCTGCTGACCACCCCGATCTGACCGAACGACCCAACGACCGACCGACTCGACGAAGGCCCCGGAGACCCGCCCTGTGTTCCACCTGACCCCCCGATTGTTGCTGGCCCTGGCCGCTGGGCTGTTGCCTTTGACCGGCGCCGCCGCACAGCCCGCGGGCACGACCCAAAGCACCAGCTTCTTCCGCGCGTTCTTTCTGTCCGAAGATTTTTTGGGGCTGTTGATTATCTGGGGGCTCATCCTTGGATCGGTCGTGAGCCTGTCACTCATCGGGTTGTATCTGATGCGCTGCCGACGCAGCACGATCATGCCTGAGGGCGTGCACGCAGGGATCGACGATCTGATTCGCCAGCGCAAGTTCCGCGAAGCCATCACCTACGCCCAGGGCCAACCCGGTTACTTGGCCCACATTGCCGCGGCGTCGTTGAGTGAAGCCAATCACGGCTTTAACGCCATGGAGCGAGCGCTTGAAGGGGCTGCCGAGGCCGAGGCCGCACGCATGCTGCGGCCCATCGAGATACTCAACGTGCTGGGCAACATCGCTCCCATGGTGGGGCTGTTTGGCACCGTCTACGGCATGATCGTCGCCTTCCAAAGCCTGGTCGACGCGGGCGGCAGCCCCGACCCGGTCGAGCTGGCAGCGGGCATCTCCACGGCGCTGGTGACCACGTTTTGGGGTTTGATTGTCGCCATCCCCGCGTTGGCGGGTTATGCGCTGATCCGTAACAAAGTTGACGCCCTCACCGCCGAGGGGCTGCTTGAAGCCGAGCAAATCATCCGGCCCTTCAAACCCGCCACACGCCGTGCGTCGGACAAGGCTTCGGGAAAACCCGCCACGGGCTCCAACAGTGGGGGGGAGTAAGCCGTGGGATCGTCTGTCACCGCCCGCGGCCCGGTCACGCCGTCGATGAACATCACCCCGTTGATCGACGTGGTGTTTTTGCTCATCATCTTTTTCATGTTGGTCAACAACATCGTGAGCGACGAAAGCGTCGAGATGGTGCTGCCTGATCTGGAACCCCCGCACACCCGCGAGCTGGGCGAGGTCAACCGCGTGGTGGTCAACGTGGCGCCCAAACCCTTTACCGCGCAGGGGCGGGCCGACTTCCCGCTTGAGCACGCCGGGCAGGCCCGCTTTGTAAAGGTGGGGACCGGGGCAGGTTCTGAATTCGCGGTCGAGGACACCCAGGGCATCACCGCTGCGCTCGCCGCGATGCGCGAGGCCAACCCCGACCTGCAAGTCTTGTTGCGGGCCGATGCGGCGCTGTTTTACGACCAGGTCCGCCCGGTGATGGGTGCGGTGACCGCGGCGGGCATTCAGACCGTCAACCTCGTCGCGTATCTGCCTGAGCAATAGGGCGGCCCCGTCGCCCGCGCATGTTCTTTGTTGAAGCCCCCGTTTCACGTTATGCCGTCCACCTTGCCCCCCGAGACCGACCCCGAGCACCACGCCCACGCCCCCCCGCGTCGTCGGCGGGCGTCGCGCGGCCCGGCGCATGTGGGCAGCCTCAACCTCACATCGATGATCGACGTCATCTTTCAGCTGCTGATCTATTTCGTGGTCACCGCCAGCTTCATGGTTAACGAGGGTGTGCTGGCGGCCAAGCTGCCCCAAGGCTCGGCGGCTGCGTCCACCGACGACGAGCTTCCGCCGGAAGTCATCACCCTCAAACTCACCAGCGGCGACGACCCCGCAGAAATCGCCATCGAGCGTGGGGCCTTTGTGTACGCCAGCTTCGCCGAGTTGGAAGCAGACCTGGACCGCCAACGCTACGACCCCGACATCGGACAGATCGACGGGCTCTACCCCGCTGACAGCCCGGTGGTGATCCAAGCCGATGGCAAAGCCCGTTGGCAGCACTTGGTGGCCGCGTTTAACGCCGCGGTGGGCGCGCAATACACCAACGTTCGATTTTCAGAAAACTAACTTTTTCTCGGCGTATTGTTTGTCACGCTTTCCCTGGTTGATCCTTTGCCCATGCGATGTCTCCCCGCTTTCTTTGCTCGGAACCTGTGCATGCTTGGCCTGCTCGCGGCGGGGCCAGAGCTCCGTGCCGAGTCTCCTGTTTTGGACGACACCCAGCTGATCGACGGGCTGGTGGATCGGGGGCTGGACGTGCTGCTGAATCACCTGGCCCAGACCGGCGACTTCGCCGACGCGTCGGTGCCGCGGCTGATTGAGTTGGGCCAGCTGCGCCGGGCGTATCTGGACCCCACACGCCCGGCGGTGGAGCGGCGTGGGCATTTGGCCCAAGCCACGGGGGCCTGGCACGAGCTTTTGGACAACCCCGGCTTTGCCGGCCACCCGCAGATGCCCGTGTGGCGCACGCAGTACGCCGAGCACAGGCTGGTGTACGAGCTGGAAGTTTTTGGCCGATCCGCGGCGGATTTTTACGAGTTGGGTGTGCCCACCACCGCTCAGCGTGCAGTCTTTGAAGACGCGGTGCCCGCTGCGCTGGCCGCCTTGGAGCAGGCCGAGCGGGATTTCCGAGACCTCTCGGAGCGCGTGTCGCGCGACGCGGCGCTGAAAACCCAGCTCGAAGCGACGCGGGTGTACTACCGGGTGTTTGACGATTACCGCGACCGGAAAACACGCTTCTACGCCGCGCAAGCACGCTACCTGGGCGCCTTGCTTCCTGACGATCATGCGCAGTGGGGCGGCGCTGAACCGGGGCCTGCGCGTCAGCGCTTGTTGGAGGCCGCCGCCCAGGGGCTTTCGGTGTTTGTGGATCCTGGCGCACCTGTGGGCGACGCGCTGCGGCTGCGGGCGCAGTCGCTTGCTGGGCGGGTGGCGGCGGCGGCAGGGCGCGACACCGAAGCGCGGCAAATGCTCGATGCCGCGGCCAAGGGCCCGGCAAGCAGCGCAGACACGCTGCGGGCAGCGCTTGCCCGCGCCGGCTGCGCCCCCGCCAGCGAGCGTGCTTCACGCCTGCAAAGACTCTCGCAGAAGCCTTCGGTGTTGCAGCAGCCCACCGCCCGGCTGCTGGTGGCTGATGCGCGTTTTTTAGATCTGCGCAACGCCGGCCAGGATGCAGCGGCCTACGCGGTGTACCTGGATCTGTTGAGCGATCCGGTGCTGGGTGACCGGGCTGCGGCGCTGCGGCAGGTGGTCTATGGCCGCTGGGCCGCCGAGTTGGGCCCGGGCGACAACCCCGCTGCCGTTCCGCCTGCGGCCCGGTTGGGTGTGGCGGACATCGCGCGCCGCCGCGGGCTGGCGGCCCGTGCCGCGGGTGATCAAGCAGGGGCTGTCGCCGCGCTTAAGCAGTCGGTGCAGGCGGCTCGTGCTCTGGCCCATGACCCCACGGCGCCCGCCGAGTTGGTAGCCGCGGGGCGCTATCAGATGGCCTATGCCAATTCGTCTTTGCACCCACGCAATCTCGCGGTGCTGCTCGAAGCGGTGGCTTCGGCCACCACGGTGGCCCGCGAAAACCCCACGCTGCCCGTCGCCACCGACGCCATCACCCTGGCCAGCGCGCTGGCGGAATCCCTGCACCGCCGTCATGCCG
>JALZVY010000196.1 GCA_023300125.1 Phycisphaera sp. | reverse complement strand
GAGCACCCGACGCCCGCACCCCCGTCGTATGGGAAAGCTACCAAGGCCAAAAAGACCCCAACGGCGCCATCCTCTACGGCGACGGCAACATCCGGTAGGTAGAGAATCACAGCAGAGGTCACCGCGCCGGCAATTGTCTTTCATATGCAACGCGAACACCTCCTGCGGCTCCGGCCCCGGTTCACTTCTTTGTCATCCTGAATTTCCCTAGGGTTTCAAGTCGCGAGCCATGGTAATAAACGGCCCAATGGACTTGCCAAGAATTGCAACTCCTGCGTCGTGAGCCGAAGGGTGATTGAAACGACTAATGGCGGACCCGTTCAGAGAGTAGGCATACCCATCAATGTTGACAATCAGAAAGGTGGAGTCAACGCATTCTAGAATCACGCTTTCAGCACGAAATGGCCAGTCACCGTTAAAACCTTGGCGTTTGACGATTCGTGCGGGGTTACTGCCATGTAGAATTTCGACGTCTGTGCGTTTCACCCAATTATCTTTTTTTCTTTGAAGAATTTTGACAGATCGCCGATAGTCGTTTTGGCCAAGCGAAGCATCACGGATATTTCGAAAATTATCAAAAGTCACCGACGCTCGGATGATGTTTTTTTGAGGATCGGAATGGTCGCCAATAGTGAATTGCAAAGCAATTGCACGAACAAGCCGTTCTAATCGAGCAACCAGCAGTGAATTCACACGCGGGTAGTACTCGCGGTGCAATCGTTCTATGTCAGACAAATAGGGTACCGGTGATTCGACACGCGCTTCGAGCGACTCCCATTCCGATTTTGGATCAACGGGATTGCACGGGCTGCCAGCAACAACGTCGAGGTTATAGTATCGCCCGACCTGGCCAAACTGCGACAGGATTTCGATAGCGTCACTCAAATGTTGATCCGCTTTAATCGCATTGAATTCCGCATCGACAAAAGAGCGATCACGTCCGCCGTAGTAGTTTTTCAGAATTTCGGCAGTAAGGCCCTTCAAATCGTGGCCTAGATCCCTCATGAAAGCCCTGTCAGGAAACGCCCCAGTGCGACCATGCTGCACCACAGAAATGAAACACTTCATGAGGCGCTCAAGACCGCTTGCCATAAGCTGGTGAGGCAGGTGGTAAAAATTGTTGCTGGTATCAATTTCCTGGAGTGCCCCGAACCCATCTGTTATCAGTTGGTTTGCGTTGCTTAACTCATCAACGAGATGAAGAAAACGAATTTGTTCATCAGTCATATTTTGGCAATCGAAAGGCTTTTGTGAGGATTAAGGCTAAACACTGGCTCCAGCCAAGGGTTCACGCTCAAGAAGGCGAGACAACGTAAAAGTCTCCGCTGAAGGCACCTGCTGAATCAGGCGCCCAACCAACCACACCATTCTACGCGCCGGCGTCGCCCGTCAATTCCATCCGCTGATGAGCCAGCACGGTGCGTCGCCACGCATAGGCGTATTCGACAACCAGCATGACGAAGCCTACGCACGCCAAGGCGAAGCCAATCGGCGTGGCTATATCGTCCGGGAGGTTGGAGAAAAAAATTCCGGCAAAAAACAAAGCGGCCGCAACGATGATTCGAGTTTTCACGTTCGCTATGGCTTTCTCACTAACGCACAGAATCACCGGACACTGGATGGTAGACGTACATCTAGAAATTGACCAGATATCTGCGCGCGTGTGCATTTATTTTTTATACGCGCCTCAGCCAACACCGTTTGCGGCCATAAAATCTCGAAGCTTGTCATACCTAGCCTGGTATCCTACAAATTTGATTTTCTGTGGACTGAAGTGCAAGCTGAGGTCGCATGCGTGTTGGTCATTATCGCAAAACATTGGGGAAATAAGTGTGAGCAGCGCCTCGGCTGTTCGCAAGAGCTTGTCGTCCTGCGTGCAGTGCGCGTTTACAGAAAGCCGTAGTGAACCGAGTACAATATCGATGAGCGAAGGGAAATGCGATTGCCCGATTGCTGAGTAGTGGACCCCCACAACTCGTTTAAGTGGCAATATCCGCGAGTGCGGCATGCCGGTTAACCCAACAGCAAACTTCTCGCGGAGGTGGGCGTCAATCTGTTTGTCGTTAAAGCGGTCGATGAGAACGAAACCGTGCTGGTTAATACGGTTCATGTAGCAGTCGAAGTGGTAGACAACACGATTAATGGCGTTGCGTCGGGCGTCATCAGGCGAGGTGGCAATTTTATGCAGAATTATGTCAGTAAAAAGTACGCATCCGTGTTCAACAGCAGCTTCGATCGCCGCCTGCTTGAGTTCAATGAATTCTTGATGATTAAGATGCTTGGGCCCGGGGTTGAATTTTAAGAGAAAGTCTTCCGGTACCAAAAACTTCTCGCGAAGTTTGGCAATAGCGGTGTGAAGATCAAATGCGCGATCAGATGGGACAGCGAGGGCACCGTAAACGAAGAAATCATTCGATACTGGGTCAAGGTTAGTTTCGTCAGCGTAGAGAACGTACACACCTTGCCACCTAACAGTTGATTGAACAGCTCTCGCGTTCCGCCCATTCGGCGGGCTCGCAAGACTGGTGAGTTTGATGTTTCACCCAAAACCAGCTCACACCAGTGTATCCGATGCCCCGCAATATCAATCACACCATGACGCAACCCATCGACGACCTTGAGGCCCAGCGACACGCCGCCGCTGCGATCCAGAAGGTGTACGAGAAGTCGATCGCCGGCCTCCCGCGACACAGACGCCCAGCCCCCTACGCCCCGCAACACTCGCTGCGATGCCCCGCACGAATCACTTTTAAAAACCAGCGATTGACGCAACCGACCTCTTCGCAAGCTCGGAAAAAAACATCAAAAAAAATGGCACCATCGGAAATTATCCGGACACCCCGCAAGCTCTCCCTTTGCGAATACCCCGCCACGAAAGGACGCCCCATGGCACCCGCCCTCACCCTCGAATGCCCCGAAACCACGACTGCCGCCAGGCCCTGCCGCCCGGGCTCCCGCAGCCAAGCACAGATCAACGATCGCATCCGGATGGGCCACTACGACCGGCCCGAGTTCTTGGACGCCATCATCGACGCGGTGATCAACCAGGCCCTCGGCGAGGGTTAACCCCCGCTCGCCGCCCAGCGGGCGCCGGTCACATGGGCCGCGTGGCCCATGGCTGTCCCCGGCCATGCGCACGGCCCACCGCCCGCGTTTAATCCCACGCGCAGCGGCATCACACCGTGCGACCGTGCGATCTCTAAGAATGTGCCGCCCACTATTCCCGCCCTTGCCACACCCCTTGGGGCGACAATCAGGGCGTGAAAAACGCCTCGCCTCTTCCCCGCCACACACACCCCCACGCTCCCCAGCTCGCGTCAATCACCTGCCCCAAGTGCGGCGGCGCCATGCAAGCCGTTCACTTCGGACGCACCACCATCGAACGCTGCCTGCACTGCCACGGCCTGTGGTTTGACCGCAACGATCTTGATCAGGCCCGGCGCTGCGCCGCCCCCCATGACATCGACCCCGGCAACCCCTTCGACGGGTTCGACACCAACGCCCAGCGCAACATCCGCTGCCCGCGCTGCGCACAAGCCCTGATCAAGCTCGCTTTTCCGGCGCAAACCCACATCGACTACGAGCAGTGCCCCCACTGCGGCGGCGCCTTCCTCGACGCGGGCGAGTTCACCGACCTGGCCCGCCGCCAACGGCCCCAGCGCCTGCGCCAGTGGTGGCGTCGCGTGCGGGGCTAGCCGCCCGCGGCAAAACCCCATCGCTCACTCTTCCATCTGCACGTCCAACACCACATCTTCGCGGTACGGCGACAGGTCGATCACCACATCCTGGTGCCCCTTGGCCTTCAGCGTCAGCTGACCCACACCCGGCTCAATCGTGCCCAGGTCGAAAAAGCCGTCGTCAGACGCCCAGCGCAGCTTCGGCTCGCTGTGCCCGCCCAAAATCAACTGCGACTCCACCTTGTACAGCGTCTGCCCGGGCGCGGGGTACACCCGGCCGCGGATCCGCACCCCGTCGCGCATCACCGACACGGGGTATTCGCGGACCAGTTGCTCGGCGCTGTGCCCGGGCTTCACCTCGGCCGCCCGGTCACTCACATAATCAATATGCGTGAACCGCAGGCACAGCTGCTCCACCCCCGCGGGCATCGGCGGGCTCACCCAGCGCCCATCGGGGCCCGTGGCCACCGCCACGCGCGTCATCGAGCGCCCGCCTGATCGCCCGCTCCCCCCAGCGGCGGGGTACATGCGAACCGCCACGTTGGAGATCCCCGCCCCGCGCTCGTCGACCACCCGTCCGCGGTACACCACCGCTTTTTCCATCACCAAATCCACCGCCCCGTGCCCCCCCACCCGCAGGTCGTGAAACTCGGCGGGCATCCAGCCTTCTTTCTCCACCCGCACGGTGTGCACACCCGCCATGTTTTCCAGGGGCGTAAGCGACACCCACCCAAACACGTCGCTCTTGGCCGACCGCGCAAAGTTGATCCGCTGAGCATCCACCGTCACCGTCGCTCCGCCGACAGCCTCACCCTCGGGGTCGGTCACCCGAAACCGGATCGGCGTTGCGTTCTCATAAGGCTCGCTGCGCCGGGTCTCCGCGACCGATTCCATCCGCATGCCCACCAGCTCAAAGCTCGCCGGTGTGTCCAGCCCCGCCCGCACACCCAGCCACATCGACGTCAAAGGATTCGTCGCAATGACCGCGTCATCGGGCGACAAGTGAACCTTGCGGGTGTCCACCCGCAGCTCACGCAGCTTCCCATCAGCGATCATCGGCACACTCGTGTCCGGGTTGTCCATACGTACAAAGTTGTACTTCCCAGGCAGATCCGCTTTGGTCCGCATCGCCACGTGAAAGTCCCAGAAGCGCGTCGTCACCACATTGGTCGCGCGATAGGTCGCCACAAAAATCGGGTACACCGTCGGGTCGATCGGAATCAGCGTCGCCCCGTTCCAAATGTGCCGCCGCCCGGGCCACGCCATCGTGAAACGCGGATGCCCCAGCGTGTTGTCCGACCACGCGTAGTCCGTGTGCGAGCCCAGCGCGCAGCCCGAAATACCCAGCAGCAACTTGCCGGGATCAATCACCACCGCGTCGCGCGGGTCCATCGCCCACGACCGCTTCACCGCATCCACCTCCACCACGCGGTGAGCGTCGGCCGGGGCATCCTGGGGCGACGCAGCCCCCGCCCGCGGCACCGCCGTCAACACACACGCCGCGCACAACGCCAACAAAGAGCTTTGAAATTTCAACGTCACGCCTCGAACAAAGAATAAAAACAAGAACTGCAGATCCACCCTACCCCTTCCCACGGACCGCGTCGAGGGCGCTGTCAAACAAATCTCCACGCGCCGCGCAATCCTGTCCTGATGACGTCCCAGCTCTGCGAAAAACGATTCAACCCTGCGACTTACGCACCCTTTTGGGCCCGCCGCCCCCATGCTCATTGCCCCGCCCGGGCCACTGCACCAGCGCCACCGCCGCCAGCACCCCCACCAGCGCCACCACCTGCCGCGCGGCCACCGGCTCGCTGTCCAACGCGCCCCACAGCACCGCCTCCACCGGGATGATGTAGGTGACCATGCCCGCAAACAGCGGGCCGCGTTCCTGAATCAACCGGTAAAACAAAAGCGTCGCCACCCCTGTGGCCAGCACCCCCAACACTGCCAACGCCCCCACCGCCCTCCACCCCGTGGCCGGGTCGGGCCAGCGCATCGGCTCATACACCAAAGCCACAGGCAGCAGCAGCCCCGCCGCCACGCCGCAGCACACCGCAGTCAACACCGCCGCGGGCACATGCGCCATGCGCGACTTCACCAGCGTGTTGCTCCACGCGTAGCTCAGCGGCACCGACACGGCCAAGGACAGCTCCCACCACGCCAAGCCCAAATCCAAGCCCACCCCCACCAAAAGCGGCATCGCCGCCAAGCCCAACAACACCCCGATCACCTGACGCGTACCGGGCCGCGTGCCCAGCATCCACCACGCCCAGCCCAGGGTAAACAGCGGCACAAAAGCCACCATCATCCCGATGAACCCGCTGTGATTCAGCCGCCCGATCAAATAAGGCTGGGCCACAAACGTGAACACAAAACCCATCGCGATCATGCCCGCCCACACCGGCCAGTCACTCGGGCGCCACCACGCCGCACACGGCCGCTTATCCCCGCGGCGGTCCCCACGGCTGCGCCCGCGCCGCCAAGCCAGCAACACCCCCAACGCCGCCGCGCCGCCCACCAAACGCCCCGCGCCAATGGTCAGCGGCCCAAACACCGGCGTCGCCAGCTTCATCAACAAGAAGCTGGTGCCCCACAACAGGCAGATCCCCGTAAACAACACGTATGTCATGCGGCGAAGCCTAACCGCGGGCCGGCTTGGGCGTACGCCCCGCTGCTATCCCACCATTTCCAAAGTCCGCTCACACCCGACGCCCGCAAAAAAGCGTTCAAGCACCTTCTCAAACACCCGCTCATCACCCGCCACCTGGGCAAACAGCGTCGCACACGACTGCAGCTTCGCATCGTCAGGCACGCCGAAGATCTCCTTGGCGGTGCGCTCGGGCACCGCCAACGCCGCGCTGCATATCTCGATCAACCGCGGGCCCAACACCGGGTGAGCCAGGTAGCGCCGGGCCTCGTCGGCGTCCACCACCCCGTACAGCGTGGCCATGTCGCTGCTGCCCAGCCCACGCAGCTGCGGAAACACAAACCACATCCAGTGGGTTTGTTTTTGACCGGCCTGAACCTCGGCCAAGGCGTCGGCGTAAGTGTCGGCCTGTGCGGCCACAAAACGGTTGAGATCGTTGGGATCAGAGGCGGATTCGATGAAAAAGCTCCAGGTGCAGGCAAGCGGGTCGCGACGGTCGCCGTGACAGGATATGCCCACGCCTGGGCAAGGTTTCAAAAAACCAGCCTGCCCGCCACGCACACCCAACATCCACGCCACCTCAAGCCGCCAACATGCCCCCCACCACCCTCTACCAATCCAAATACCTCGCAGTCCACCAGCGTGGCCGCTGGCAATACGCCACCCGGCCCAACGCCACCGGCGTCATCGCCATCGTCGCCCAGCACGACGATGGACGACTCGTGCTCATCGAGCAGTACCGCCCGCCGGTCGACGCCCGGGTGATCGAGCTGCCCGCCGGGCTGGTGGGCGACGACGGCGACCCCGACGAACCCTTGGTCGAAGCGGCCAAACGCGAACTCGAAGAAGAAACCGGCTACACCGCACGCAACTGGCGACAACTCACCACCGCCAGCAGCTCGGCGGGGATCACCGACGAGCAGGTGACATTCTTTTTGGCCACGAGCCTCACGCAAACCGGCCCCGGCGGCGGCATCGGCGGCGAAGACATCACCCTGCACGCGGTGCCGCGCGACGACTTACGCACCTGGCTGGGCCAACAGCAAGCCGACGGCAAACAAGTGGCCGCCAGTTTGCTCGCGGGGCTGTGGGCCGCCGACCTTGCGCGATAGTGCCCCGCCCTCACCGCACGAAGGGAACCTGCCCGCTGCGGTCAAAAGGCATGTTTAAATCGCCGTAGCGCGTCGCCGCCGCCAATTCGCCGACCATGCGGTAGGCCGCGCCATCGCCGCGAAGCACCCCCATCACCGCGGTCCCCAACGACAGGGGCTTGAACGAGATCGGGATTCGCAGCGTGGCCTCCCCGCCCACCGGCACATCCATGGGCGTGTCCATGGCCAGCTGCGCGACTTTGACACCGCCGATTTCCAAGCCTCCACCCAAGGTCTGGATCGCCATCGCAAACGTGTTGGGATTGCTCACCGACACCTCCACTTCCGCCGCGGCTTCGCTGAGCGAAAGCGTCGTCCACCGCATCGCCGACACCTCCACCTCGGGAACGATCGGCACCGGCACCTCGCCGGATGTCGACAGCGGCAGCTGCAAGGCCTCGCCTCCCAGCAGGCCCCCGGCCTTCTCGCTGGTCAGCGTCAACGCGGCTTCATAGGGCACCACACCCCCGGGCTTCACCCCGCGTGCGGCCGCAATCAGCGTGGCGAAATTCAGTTTCAGCGGCACCGCCACGGTGCTCTTGCCCCGTGCTGGAACCGCTTCCAACGCCGTCAACGCCCCGGACACGATCTCCTCACCGCCGCTGCCCAGGCTGTAATCCAGCCCCGCCAACGGCAAGGCAAAAGGGTATGGATTCGCCACATCCACGGACAGCGTCATCACCATCCCCGTCGCCGAGAGCCCTCCAAAACCGACACCCGAGACCTGAACCGTGGGCCGCGCCGCGCCGCTGAGCACCTGCGTCACCGACGCGCATCCCGGAATCAGCACCCACACCACCCCCAGCAATCCGCCGCACCATCCAGTGATTGTTCTCATGCCTACCAAGCTACCAAACCCACCTGGTACGGCCCCTCACTCCACGGCTGCGGCAGGGTCCTCATCGGCTTCATGCTTCTTCACTGCCCGCACCGGCACCTGCACTTCCCAGTACCGGCGCTCGCGCGGCACAAAGGGGCTGCTGTAACCCAAACGCCGCGCCGCAGCCGCAGGTTCCCACGCAGGGTCCAAACCGACCGCGGCGTGGACTTGGGCCAAGGCCGCCGCTTGGGCGTCTGGTCCGCCGTCGCCAAAATGTCCCAAGCTGAACACCGTCACCGGTGGCAGGTCCATCACCTCCACCGTGTCGTCGGGGCCCAGCTCGCCCATATCCGGCCGCGCATACATAAACATCATGTCCACGGCGCGCACGCCCTCTTCCGCGTCGCCTTGGACTTCACCCTGCGCCTCGCGTTGCGCTTGCTCAAGCGTCATCTCCACGGGCGCGGTCATCGCGATGCCCCGCTTGGTGATGTGTGCAAACAGCTGACCAAACGCGTTGCGGCCCTCGGCCTTGGCCACGCGATACGCCGGGTAGTGCTTGATCTGCACCACGTCTGCCGGCCCCGGGGCGGGGAAGCCTTGGGGCAGCGCCGCTTCCAGCTGAACCTCCGCGGGCTTGGGTGTTTGATCCGCGGTGTCCACCGCCGATCCGCTTTCATCCGCCACAACCGCCGCGGCCACGATCCACAGCGGCAAGGCCCATCGGACATAGTGCTTCATGCGAGTATTCATGCCTTAGGTTAGGCCGAAATCCAAAAACCCTCGCGCCAGACGTAAACTCGGCCCATGCCGCCGCACGCACTCGGAGAATCCTGCCTGCTGTGGCGACTGGGAAACGGGGCCACCCACACCAACGCCCAGCGGGTCCACCGCCTCTACCG
>JALZVY010000195.1 GCA_023300125.1 Phycisphaera sp. | reverse complement strand
GGCCCCTTTGGTGCGCCACGCCTACCGCCGCGAGCTGTGGTCCGCCGCCAGCTTCAGCCCCGCCGCGGCGCTGCTGGAAGGCGGCGTGGTGGGCGTGCTCAGCAAAACTGTCTTCGACGTGGGCAACTTCGGCTTCGCCGCCATCATGGCCGCGCCCATGTTCGCCAACCTCACCAGCCTGCTGTGGACCCGCGCCGCCCGCGGCCGCCGCAAGGCCCGTTTCATCGCCGGCATCATGGCCACCGTCTGCGTGCTGCTCGCCGCGGTGGCGGTCTTGCCCCTGAGCCCCGCGGGGTCCGCGGGGCTGGTGGCCGCGGTGGTCATCGGCCGCTGCCTCTTGGCAGGCATCACCACGGTGCGCAGCGCCGTGTGGCGGCTGAACTTTCCGCGCGACAGCCGGGCGCGCATCGCCGGCAACACGCTGCTGGTCACCATGCTTGTTTCCGCGGCCATCCCCCTGGCCGTGGGGCCGCTGCTGGATGCCTACCCCCAGGCCTTCCGCGCGATCTACCCCCTGGCCGCGGTGCTGGGTGTGGTGGCTGTGATTCAGATCTTGGGCCTGCGCGTCCGCACCGAGCCGTCGCTGATCCGCGCTGAACACAACCCCGTGGACGACCCCGACACGCCGCTGCGTCGCGACGGCCGCCCGCACGGCTTCGTGTCGGTGTTGGCCGAAGACCACCGCTTCCGCCGCTACATGATCTGCCAGTTTTTCGCGGGCGTGGCCAACATGATGGGCACCACCGCCTTTGCCCTGGTCATCATTGAACACATCCGCCACCGCGACGACGCCAACGGCCTGGGCATGCTGCTGACCGCCACGGTTCCGCTGCTGCTGGCCATGGTCAGCCTGCCTTTGTGGTCGCGCCTGCTCGACCGCAGCCACATCACCTCGTACCGCATCACCCACGGCATGACATGGGTCATCGCCCAGAGCCTCTCGGCGGTGGCCGCGTGGTACGGGCATCTGTGGATGCTTTTTCTGCCGCAGGTGGTCAACGGCATGATGAAAGGCGGCGGCATGATCGCCTGGCAGCTGGGCCACAACGACTTCGCCGACAAGCGCCTCGCCTCGCTTTACATGGGCATCCACCAGACCTTCGCCGGCGTGCGCGGCGCATTCGCGCCGTTCCTGGCCGTGTGGTTGTTGGCGGGCCACGACCCCTTCGTGTTCCCGTTCACCCAGATGCAGATCGACGCCTGGCCGGGCATCGGCGCCGGGGTGTTTGTCATTACCACGCTGCTGGCGATCGGCGGCTGGCTGGGGTTCTGGCGGCTAAGTGTGGTGCTCAAGCGCGAGGGCGCCGGCAACGCCGCGGACGGTTGACCGCCAAGACGACCGCCAAGCCGACCGCCAAGACAATCACCAAGTCTGCGGCTACTGGCCCTGGTGCTCGGCCACGGCTTGTTTCCAGGCGTCGGCTTTCATCTTCCGCACGCGATGGTCGGTGAGGGTGACCCGGTCGCCGCTCACCGCGTCTTTAAAGACCGTGGCGCCGCTGCCTTTGTAGGTTTTCAATTCGGTGGTGTAGTAGCGGTGGTCGGTGTCCGGGTCGGTGACCTGGTAGTGGTTGCATCCCCCGGCGGCGAGTGCCAGCAGGCCAGCGGCGAGCAAGCGCGGGCCGCGGCGGGAGACCAGGGTGCGAAAGGTGGGCTGTGGCATCGGGAAGTTCCGCAAAAGGGACGGGCTGAGCGGGGAGACAAAACCGCTTTGAGCTTTAATCGGATGCCGGGCCCTCATGGGTTAAACCCAAACGACAGCCGCCCGGCGTAGGGCCGGGCGGCGGGCGGGTGCGCACAGGTTCTAAATGGTGTCACGCCCAGAATGCTGGGGCGACTGCGCGGAAGGTTCACATTTTTTGACGGCGACGTGTCGCCAGGCCCAAGCCAGCCAAGCCCAAAAGTGCTGCCGTTGCGGGCTCAGGAATAACGGCCACACCATCGACGATATCGCCGGATTGGGTGAAAATAACGCCGTTGACGGAAGCCAAGAAACTGAAAGAGCCCTGGGCATCTGCCGAAAGTCCTCCAATACGAGCGATGATGAAATCAACACCGTCTTGATTGGCAGGGCCTTGTTGCGCGGGAGGCGTAAAGGCCGTGACGTCGAAGAGAGTGGTGGTCGCCACCGCTGCCCCTTCGTTGACAGTGCCAAGGTTCACCGCAGGGCCAGCGATCGAAGGTGCGGTCGAGAAACCCACGGGCACGATGCCGTTGGCGATAAACGTCAGGTCTGCATTCTCTTCGCCGGGCACCGGAAACAAGTTGGCGGCCGAGGTCAAGGTGCCCTCCGTCAGGGTGACCAGGAATTGGGAGCCTGTAAACTGGCCATCGAAATCAATGGTGATGTTTTGACCACTGCCGGTGTTGGCGGAATCGAGTGTGAAGCTGGTCACTTGGGCAGTGGCAGTGGCGGTGGTCAAAGAAACCACAGCCATCGTGAGGCAATTGAGTCGGCGATGCATGTTCAAATTCCCTGTTTAAAGGTGGTTGGGAAACAACGTCAAATAGCTGCCATAGTCGCTTGACGCTTCAGATTTTCTCCCGCACTCATTGTGAGAAATGAAGCGGCATACTGCATTGAACCTTGGTAGGTGGCTGCGTTATTCACGCTTTATGACTCAGTACCAAAGCAGAACACGTTGATTGTAGCGTGATTTTCTTTGAAATCTACAAAATATCGTGGGTAAACCCGTAAAAACGGGCCTGCCTTGGAGCCAATTAAACGATTTCATTGCCCAGAAAACGGAAATAGGGCCGATGTCCCAGCCTTTCGGCAGCGCTCAGACCTTCCCAAGCCTTTTCCCCCCCCGGTGGGCTCGGGACTTCGCCCTGGCGCCCCGCCTGAGCGGCCTGGTGCATGGACGGCTGGTTGGGCATGGGCAAAAGCAGGTCGGCGCCAGGCAGATGCGGAAGTGGCGACACCAAAACGCTCTCAGCGCACGACAAGGCCCGGCGTGGGCCGGGCCTTGTCTCTGCGGTGCTGCATTTCTGCGGTTTGTTTTTAGAACGATTCGACCACCGGCAGGTCGCCGACGATTGGGGCGAGGTAGTCGCTGTAGAAGGCTGGGGTGATGTCGCAGCCGTCGACGATGTATTTGAGGTCCAGGTGCTGGGTTTTGGCGGCGACGTCGCTGATTTCGATGCGCTTGTAGTCGATGTCGTAGCCGCCGCCGGGCTTGCGGACCATGGCGATGCTGCCACTTTTGTGCTCGCCTTTGAGGGCGTGCTCGACGGCGACGCGGCCGCACTGGCGGGCTTCGTGTTGGTCGACTTCGCTGGCCACGCCTGCAAAGCTGCGTTGCAGGTAGCCGTAGGTGTCGGCCCGCACGCGGAGCTTCTGACCCAGACGGGATCCGAGTTTGTCTTTGACCAGGTCGGCGAGCAGGTCGCCCAGGGCGCCGGTGCCCGAAAGCTGCACGTTGCCGTGGTCGTCTTTTTCGACTTCGTCCATGAGCTTGGTGATGATGGCGTTGCCGTCTTTGTCGTGGATGCCTTCGCTGACGGCGATGAGGCAGCGGCCGTGCTCTTTGTAGACGCGCTCGATGTCGTTGATGAAGGTGTCTTCGTCGAAGGCGACTTCGGGCACGTAGATCAGGTGGGGCCCGTCGTTTTTGCCTTGGCGGCGGCCCAGGCCTGCGGCGGCGGTGAGAAAGCCCGCGTGGCGGCCCATGAGGATGTTGATTTTGATGCCGGGCAAGGCGGCGTTGTCGCGGTCGTCGCCCATGAAGGCCTGCGCAACAAACTTGGCGGCCGAGCCGAAGCCCGGGGTGTGGTCGTTGACGACCAGGTCGTTGTCGATGGTTTTGGGGATGTGGTACGCGGTGAGGTCGTAGCCCGAGTCGGCGGCCATCTCGGCGATGATGCGGCAGGTGTCGCTGCTGTCGTTGCCGCCGGCGTAGAAGAAGTAGCGCACGTCTTGGCGGGCGAAGGATTCAAAGATGCGCTTGCAGTAGGCGGCGTCGGGCTTGTCGCGCGAGCTGCCCAGGGCGGAGCTGGGGGTGTTGGCGATACGCTCTAAAAAGTCGGGGGTACGGTCGGTGAGGTCGATGTAGTCGTCTTGCACGATGCCCGACACCGCGTGGTGGGCGCCCAGGATCTTGTTGACGCGGCCCGAGGCTTGCAGCGCCTCGACGGCGCCGACGAGAGACTGGTTGATGACGGCGGTGGGGCCGCCAGATTGGCCGATGACTGCGTTGCCGAGGGACATGCGATGCTCGCTGAGGGTTCGTTGGGGCGGTGGCTTAAGGCCGGAGAGATGGGTGAGTGTACGGGCTGACCGGGGGCTGACCGAGGTGTGCCCCCGGTGTGACGGGCCGGGATAGGGCTGAATTAGTCGGTGCTTTGAACCGCGATCGTGGCGGCCAAGGCGCGGGTTTCGCCGGGTTCAAGGGTCCAGGCGTCGTCGCCGACCGCGGCGCTTTCGATGCAGCACATGCCGGTCCACTCGTCGTCGCCGAAGTCGGCCATGCGGGCGGCTTTGTCGATCCAGGGGTTCCAGATGATGGTGCTGAGCCCGCCGTCTTTGGACACGGTGATGGTGCGGTCAAGGCCTGGGTCGTGCAGGACCACGTCGTGGTCGGTGTCGGTGTAGACGCGGTCGGTTTCGCCGGTGAATGCAATGGGCTCGCCGGTGGCGGGCACCACGCTGGCGCCGTTGACCTTGTCGATGTAGGAAGTTTGTTCCAGGCCGGTGATGGTGACCTTGCGTGCGTCGGACACCGCGAGGTAGGTGTGCAGGGCGGCCTCGACGCGGCGCGGGGTGTCGCCGGTGTTGGTGATCTCCAGCACCAGCTTGAGGCCGTGGCCCATGAGCACGCCATAGGCGAACTTGAGACCAGGCAGCTCTAAGCCCAGGCCCAGCAGTGTTTCTTCTTCGCTTAGGCCCGCGTGGTCGAGGGTCCAGGCGGCGGTGCGGGCCAGGCCGTGGGCCGGCGCGTCGGTGTCTGTGGGGTGGGCGCCGAACCAGGGCGTGCAGATGGGCACGCCCCCACGGATGGGGTTGTGGCCGTCGAAGAGCGATTTGCTGGAGGTCCATAGCACCGGCTGATGCTTGGGGGGGGCCCACCCGGTGACGGTGGCGCCGTGCAGGTGCACACTGCCGGTGGCCGCGGGGGTGCGTACCGCGACGTGGGGCTGGTTGTTGTCGTCGGGGGTGATCTTGGCCATGGTGCGTTAAACAGTGAATGAAGAGGTGGTGGCGGAAGCAGACGGTGGTGTGACTGGGGGTGTGAACGGGGGTATGAACGTGGGTTTATCTTGCGGCGTGACGCCGTTTTTTTCAATCTTGGGTGGGCGGGGTTTAACCGCCCAGCTGGGACATCGCCCGGTTGCCGCGGCCGCTGTGGACCTCGGGTTTTTGGGACACGCAGGTGGCCATGAGTGCTTGCAAGGCGCTGGGGTTGCTTGCGAGGTCGCGGGGATCGGTGGTGCGCAGCGTGGGCATTAGGTCGACCTCGCCGCCGTCGAAGAGGCAGGCGCGCAGCTGGCCGGTGGCGGTGAGCCGCAGACGGTTGCAGGTTTCGCAGAAGGGCTGGCTCATCGCGGAGATGAAGCCCAGGCGGCCGGGTGCGGGGGCGCCGTTGACGCGCAGCCGGTAGATCTCGGCGGGGCCCACGCCCGGCTCGTCGTCGCGGGTGAGTGGTTCCAAGGGCCCGTGTTCGGCGGTGATCGCGGCGCGGATGTCGGCGTTGTCGACGGTGAAGGCGTCGGCTCCGCGGTGGGTGAGGTGGCTTTCACCCAGGGGCATGTATTCGATGAAGCGCACGGTCCACGGACGGGTGTGGGTGAGTGCGGCGAACTGGGCGACTTGGTCGTTGTTGACCCCGCCGATGACCACCACGTTGAGCTTCAGGCGGCCCAGCCCCGCGGCCTGGGCCGCGTCGAGCCCGCGCCACACGTCGGCGAGTTTGAACCCGCGGCCACCGGTGACCTGGGCAAAGGTGGGTTCGTCCAGGGCGTCCAGCGAGACGGTGACCCGGTCGAGCCCGGCGTGGGCCAGGCGCTGGGCCAACCCGCCGCGGCCGAGTTTCAGGCCGTTGGTGGTCATGGAGAGCTCGACGGGCTTGAGCGCGGCCAGCCGGCGGACGATGTCTTCAAGGTCGGTGCGGAGGGTGGGCTCGCCGCCGGTCAACTTGAAGTGGGTGACCCCTGCGCTGCGGGCGGCGGCGGCCACGGCCACGACGTGGTCGGCACTCAGCACGTCGTCGGAGGGTGCGAAGGTCATGCCTTCGTCGGGCATGCAGTAAAGGCATCGCAGGTTGCAGCGGTCGGTCAGCGAGATCCGCAGCAGCTTGACCGCGTCCAGGGACCGAGGGCCGCGGGCGAACGTGGGTCGCTGTGGCTGGTCGTCAAGGATGGGTAAGGCCAGGGACATCGTGTGATTGTAGAGCGGTGCGTGGGGGTCGCCCTGAGGGAGGCGGCGCAGCGGGTTGGTAGAGTAGTCGCGAGCATGTACGCCTTGATCTGCCCCGGTTGTAACGATGTCCGCCATGTGCCCTTTGTACGGGCCGGGGCGGTGACGCGCTGCCCGGCCTGCGGGCACCAGTGGTCGATCAAAGACCGGCAGGTGGTTCGTGAGGACCGTCGTACGACGCCCCGTCCGGTGGCTCCGGTGTCGCCGGCGGCTGGGGCGTCGGGCGAGCTGGACGACGACCCCAAGGGGGGCAGCAGCATGACGGGTTTGTCGGGGCTAAGCGACCTGATGCAGGACGTGCCCAAGGTCAAACCCAAACCTGCGCCCGTGCTTCCGCCCGCACTTCAAGCTGCACACCAACCTGCACTTCAATCCACGCTCTCCGGGACGCAGACACGGACCGGTGTCGAGTCTGCGGCGCCCTCGGCGGATCAAACCACGCCCGCAGGCGCGGCGCGGTCCTCGCGCCTGCGGGCGGCGTTGGCGGTGGGCGTGGCGGTGGTGGCGCTGCTGCTGTGGCTCACGCTGGGCGGCGGCGACGGCCCGTCGCCAGACGCGGTGCCTGCATTGACCCACACGCCTGCGGACAACGCCGCGGTGGGCCCTCCGCGGCGCGATGAGGCCGGGGCCGCTTCTCCTGCTGCTCCCCCTACTACTACCCCCACCCCCTTGCCTTAGACGTCCCGGGGGGTCCCCTCCTGGATGCCTACGGTCTTCTTGCCTTGCCCGTGTTCTTTTTTCTGCGCTCACACCATGTTCTTTCCGCTCTACACCGACCAGCGGCTGCGCACCACGCCGTGGGTGACCTACGGGCTGGTGGTGCTCAACGTCGCGATCTACGCGTGGACCTGGCAAGATCTCGCGGCGTTTAACCAGGGCAACGTGGGGCTGCCGCGCGGCCTCGAGCAGTTCCCGGCGATCGGCTACTACCTGTGGCCCGGCGAAGCGCTCACGTGGCTGCCGCAGTTTGTGACCTACATGTTTTTGCACAGCCCCCCGCAGCCGGCGCCGCTGATCGGGGTCCAGCTGCCGATGCACTTGCTGTTCAACATGGTGTTTTTGATGGTCTTTGGCCACCCGGTCGAGGAACGCATGGGGCGCTTGGCGTTCTTGGGCTTTTACTTGGCCGCGGGCGTGGTGGCGGGGGTGGGGCACTGCCTGACCAGCGCCGCGCCGGTGCTGGGGGCTTCCGGGGCGGTGGCGGGCATCGTGGGGGCTTACCTGGCGCTGTTCCCGCGCTCGGATGTCACCGTGGGCTACTGGCTGATCGTGATGTTTGGCACGTTCCAGATCAGCTCGGTGCTGCTGATCCTTTTCCAGTTCTTGACCGACTTGTTCTTCCAGTTCAGCGGATTCGGTGGCAACGTGGCCTACACCGCCCACCTGGCGGGCTACGTGTTTGGTTTCAGCGTGCCCATGGTGCTTTTACTCACCCGTGTGTTGCCGCGCGAGCCCGCGGACATGGTCTCGCTGTTGGGCCACCGCCGCCGCCGATGGCGTTTCAAACGCGCCAGCCGCGAGGGCTTTCGGCCTTGGGAAAGCGGCGCGGCGGGCGCCCCGCAGCCCGGCGGGTTTGCGGGCCCCGAAGCCGATGCCTTGGTTGCGCGGCGCGAAGCGGTCCGCGATGTGCTGGCCCAGGGCGATCCTCGGCAGGCGGCGGCGCTCTACGCTGCCTTGCTCAACGACCACGCGGACCAGGTCTTTGAACAGGACACCCAGCTCACGCTGTCGAACCAGCTGATGACCGAGCAGTCGTTTGTGCCCGCGGCCAAGTCTTACGAGTTGTTCCTTGCCAAGTACCCCGGCTACGACCAGCGGCCCAGCGTAGAGTTGATCTTGGGCCTGCTTTACGCCCGCCACGGCAGCCAGCCTGAGCGTGCCAAAAACCTGCTGTCTGCCGCCGCGGAGTCCGCGCAGCTGGACGAGGACAACCGCAAGTTAGCGCGGCAGACGCTGGACGAGCTGTGATGAACCGCGGTGGATGGCCGACTTACTGACGCTCGATGGTTTGCCCGCCCTGGCGTTTGTCCAGGCCTTCGACGGTGGTGTTGCGCTGAACGGGGGGCGGGAACGCGGCGTCGGCATCGACGCCTTCTTCCTGGGCCTCGGCGCGTAAGGCGGTGATCCAGGCGTCGTAGGTGGCGGGGGCCAGGGGCAGGCCGTTGGCTTCTTGGCGCCAGGCGGCTTGGTAGGCGTTCACGCGGCGGAAGAAGTTGAACTTGCGGTCTTGCATAAACGCGGTGAACGCGTCGAAGACCATCTCGTTGAAGGGCTTGAGCCGCAGGCGGGTGTCTTGGTCGTCGATGTTCAGGGCGGTGTCGCTGCCGTATTTTTGGCCGTATAAGCCGTGGACTTCGCGGGCCAGATCGAGGTTGCGCGAGAAGATCTGCCAGCGACGGTTCGCCAGGCCTTTGTAATACGCTTCGATCAGCTTCGCGTTGATCAGCGAGGTCATGCCCGGGCGGCCCAGGTCGTCGTCGAAGACCATCATGGCCACGAAGTCTTGGATCGGCAGGTTGTAGGCCCCGTAATGCGCGTACTGCGGTGAATCTTTCCACTCGTTGGCCAGGCGGAAGTAATACTCACCGGCCTTGGCTTCGCTGCCGTAGAGCCAGGAATTCAGCACGGCTTTTTGCAGAAAGTTTTCTTCGCCGTTGGCGAAGGCGTCGGCACGGATGTTGCCGAATTCTTCGGCGTTGGCGCTTTCTTTGGTTTCATTGACGGCGACGAAGTAGCCGTCGATGAAGTCGGGGTTGGGCAGCAGGTCGACCTGGTGCCCGGGACGCTGCATGGGGTTGAATGAGACGGTGCCGAAATCAACCATCGCTTGGATGGCGTGGATGACCCCGCGCTGGGTGTTGAGCACGTCGATCTTGTCTTTGTCGCGCAGGTCTTGGTATTGCTCGACGCCCAGCCGCGACCAGTACACCGCGTGGCTCATCACGTGGCGCCAATCCAAGGGGCCGTAGCGCTCCATGTACTCGAGCATCTTCAGCGGCTGCATGCTGTAGTCCTGGATGAGCACCTTGGCCCGCAGGAAGAAGATCAGATCCCAGTAGGCTTTCAAGGCCTGCTGGCCGTCGGGGGTGTTGCGGTCCACAGAGGTGAACTGGTAAGCCAAAGGCAGGGCCAGCTTGGACTCGGGAGCGAAGATCGATTCGGGCAGCGTCATCACCGCTTCGGGTGAGCGGAAGCGCAGGTACATCATGCTCTGGCCGATGGCCTTGAGCAGGCCGCCGTCGAGAGAGAAGCCTTGGTTGCGGAAGGCCTGGGCCACGGCCGCGGCGTCGGGGAAGTCTTCGAGGAAAACCGCCGACGCGTCGCGGCGGGCGCTTTGCAGCTGCGCGGCGGTGCGTTCGAGCACGGCGTTGATGACCGCGTGGCCTGTTGTGTTGTTGGGGTCCAGCTCTGCTTGGGCGCTGCGCAGCTTGGCTTCGAGGGCCAGCACGCTCATCCGGTCGGTGCCGGTCATGAACTCGGTGTCGATGTTGGGCACGGCGCCCGAGGCCACGACGTCTTCGAGGGCCGCGCTCACGGCGCGGTTGGGCCGGTCGACGGTGAAGTAGCGGTCGGCCATCGCGGCGGTTTTGGCGAATTCGGCGATGACGCCTGCGCCCGAGAGGTGTTCAGGGGCTGAGCCCAGCATCGTTTCCCACTCGCGGGCAAACTCGCCTTTGTAGAACCAGTTCACGTCGTCGGTGAACTGGCCCATTTTGTGCGAAAGGATCCACGCCAGCTCGCGGTAGAGGCGCACGCTGTTGGGGTTGTAGGGGATGCCTTGTTCCCGCAGCAGCTTCACGCCTTTGTTCACCCATTCGTAGCGCTCTTGGGGGGTGAAGGTCTCGACGCTGATGTTGTAGGCCATGTTCCACGCGAGGAAACCCCACACGTGGGGGAAGCGCGGCTGCAGGTTGCTGATCCAGGTGGCCAGGGTGTTGGCTTCGGCAAACTGGCCGTCGCGCTTCATCATCTCCATGCGGTACCACAGGGCGTTGACCGCGACCCCGCGGAAGCTGCCCAGGCCCGCGGCCAAGAGCGCGTACTGCGGGGGCTCGCCTTGGTTGTTTTCCACCGCGAAGGTGAGTTGAAGGTCGCGGCGGGTGCGCACCACCGGGTCGATCATCAGCGTGCTGCCCAGCAGGCAGGCCAGCAGGACGACGGCGGCGACGAGTTGGGTGAGGCGGTCCCTGTTCATGTCGGTTTCAGGTGGGTGGAGCAGGCGGAGGCTTGAGGGCGGGGGTGGCGCGTCGTGGGGTTAGACAATCACGCGGGCGATTTCGCGGCGGTTGAACGACCAGGCGGCGAACAATCCCACCACGCCGCTGCTGATGACGCCGATCCGCAGCGCCGCACCGCCGAGCATGGACCACTCGACCACGCGGCCGTCGGCCAGCAGCGGTGTGGGGCTGTAGCGGGCCATCGGAGGCACCATGAGGGTGAAGGTTTCGCCGATCAGGCGGATGATCATCTTGAAGGCGTAGAAAAATTCGCCTTCGCTGAGCTTGGAGAAGAACTTGTTGACCGCGGTGGTGGCGTAGGCCCAGGGCCCGGGCGCGTTGGCGTAGACCGCGGCGTAGTCGGCCAGGGACTTGTCCAAGAAGGTGCTGCCCACCGCGGCCAAGAAGACCAGCAGGCAAGCCATGCACGCCACGGGGAAGCCGAGGAAGGTGGCGGCGGCCAGCCCCAGCATGGCCAGGAAGGCCAGCCGCACCCATAGGACCGTCATGCCTTTGGCCAGGTTCGTTCCGAAGCCGCCGACGCTGTAGAAGATTTCCATGCCCGCGTTGGGTTCAAAACGCACGGTGGGCTGGTCGGGGACGCTGTTGAGCAGGGTGATGTCCAGGGTGCCGTCGTCGCCAATCAGTTCGCTGGCGATGTAGGCCACGTGCCAGGTGTCGTTGCGCACCCGTGGCAGCGGGGCGCCGGTGCGGGCATCGGCGAAGGGCCGGTCGTTGATGCGCAGATTCAGGCCCACACGCCGGTCTTCGAGCTGCCCCGCGGCCTTGGGCTGAAAGCGGAGCTGGATCGTGGGCCCCGCGTTGGCGGCGCCTTGCAGCCCGGTGAAGCGGTAGGTGCGTGCGCTGCGGTTGGGGATGGTCATCCACTCGCGCATGGCTTCGAATTGCACCAGGCCACGCTGGGCGTCGGTGACTTGGGTGATGGGGTCGCCGGGGTCGCCGAAACGCTGGGGGTTTTTCAAACGCAGCTCGTAGAGGCGGCGTTCGAAGTCCAGTGTGAGGGCGGAGCTGTCGACAGGCACGGGGGTGGCCGAGCGGCGGGCGGTGAGCACCTGCTCGCGCGTGGCGACGTAGTCAATGAAACGGTCTTCGTCCGAGCCCACGGCTTGGGCGGCGTTGGTGACCAGCACCTGGGTGAAGGCGTAGATGCCCACGCCCGCCACGGCGGTGAGCAGCAGGTTCAGGCCCATGATGCCCAGCCACTTGCCTGCGAGGTAGGACGTGCGCCCCACCGGCTTGGTCAGGGTCAGGAAGGCCTGGCGCTCGGACAATTCGGTGCTGACCGTGCGGCAGGCCAGCAGGATGGTCATGACGCTGAGCAGCACGGTGACCAGCATGAGGGTGTAGGTGAGAAAAGACTCGACGCGGTATTGCAGCCGGGTTTCGCCCGCGAGGGTGAAGGGCAGAAAGGGGATCAGCAGCACGATGCCGACCACGAAGATCAGCGCCAGCTTCATGCGGATGGCTTCGTCGACCAGGGTGCGGGCCACGCTGAGCACGGGGTTGGGCCCGCCGAGCGCCGCCCGCAGCAGGGTCAGGCCCAGCATGAAGCCCGCGGCCATGCCCCACACGCCCAAGAACATGATCGCCGCGGCGCGGAAGCCCAGTTGTTCGCATAGCAGGGCCGCCAAGCCAAGGACCAGGCTCAGGGTGATCAGCCGCGTGGTTTTGGTCACCCAGCCCACGTGCCGCCACTGGTACAGGCCGCGGATGAGCCACAGCGCGGTAGCGCTCTCGCCCAAGAACAGCACCACGCGTGCGGGGGTGAAGGCTTCTTGGGCCCACAGCAGCCCGCCGATGCCGGCGGTGGTGGCGACCAGGGCGATGAGAACCGACAGCCAGCGGACTAGGGGTTTGGACATGGCAGTACGCGTAGGTTCGGGAGGGGGCACCCACCGGTGGGGCGGGGTTTGCGGGCGGGCAGCGGGGTCGGCGCGTTAGCCCATCAGGTCGTCAAGCACGTCTTGGTCGGCCTTGGGCTTGGAGGGGCTGGGGGTGACGGGTGCCGAGGGGGTGGCGGGCTTGGGCGCCGCGGCGGGGGCCGGGCGGGTGAGCCCTTCCAGCACGTTGTCGGCGGGCGCCGCGGCGGGCTCGGCCTGGGCCGCAGGTTTGCCCGCAGGCTTGCCCGCGGGTGTGGCTGCTGGGGCGGGTGACGTGGGTGTGATCAGGTCGTCCAGCACGCGGGCGGCTTGCTGTTTTTCGGCGTCGGGGCTGTCGGAGTCGTCGCCGGTGAGGAAGGCGGCGACCTGCCCGGCGTTGCCGGCGCCTGCGGTGGCGATGCCTTCGCGCTGGGCGTTCTCGACGATTTCCAAGAACAGGTTTTCCAGCCGCTGGCGGCCTTGTTTGACCTGCACGTCGTGCACGCCGGCTTGGCCCAGCAGGGCCAGCAGTTTTTCGGTTTCGGCTTCGCTCAGCGCCGGGGTGGTCAGCGCGGTTTCGTCGTGGCGGGTCAGCAGCTCGTCCATGCTTCCGGACCGGCGCACCTTGCCGCCGAACATGATCGCGGCCCGATCGGTCACGTCTTCGACGTCGCTGAGCAGGTGGCTGCACAGCAGCACGGTTTTGCCGCTGTCTTTGAGGTGCAGGATGAGGTCTTTGATCTGCCGGGTGCCGATGGGGTCCATGCCCGTGGTCGGTTCGTCGAGGATCAAAAGCTTGGGGTCGTTGATGAGCGCTTGGGCCAGGCCGATGCGCCGCTGCATGCCTTTGGAGTACTCGCCGATGGGCCGGCGTTGGACTTTGTCCAGGCCGACCATCTCCAAGAGCATGTCGATGCGGTTTTGACGCTTGCGGCGGTCTTGGTGAAACAGCTTGCCGTAGTAGTCCAGCGTTTCGCGGGCGTTGAGGAAGCGGTAGAGGTAGCTGTCTTCGGGCAGGTAGCCGATGTCGTTTTTGATCGACACGTCGCGCGGGGACTTGCCGAAGACTGAGATCACCCCGGAGCTGGGGTGCAGCAGGCCCAGGATCATCTTGATGGTGGTGGACTTGCCCGATCCGTTGGGGCCTAGCAGACCGAACACCTCGCCGCGGCGGACGTCCAGGTCGATGCTGTCCACGGCGTTCACGCGGTCGCGCATCCAGAAGTCTTTGAAGACCTTGCTCAGGCGAGCGCAGCGGATGTAGTGCTCCGAGGGTGCGGAGTCGGCGGGGGTGGTATCGGGTGGCGTGGGGCTGACCAAGGGCAAGGCTCCGGCGGGGAGGGGGTAAAACAGTGTATCCCCAGCCCCATCGCGTGGATCGATCGCCCCGTGGGGGGGGCAAGCCCCCCCTTCGTCGGTTTGTGCCTGTGTCGGTGTCCGTTTCGGGACCGATTCCAGACCCTGCGCCGCGGGCGCGGCGCAGGGCCGGGGCGCTACCGCGCCCAGGTGTTGTATTTCACGATGCAGTACAGGGCCCGCACCCCGTCGCGCCAGCCGATTTTCTTGCCTTCGTCGTAGCTGCGGCCGTTGTAGGCGATGCCCACTTCGTACACGGTCACCCGCATGCGGGCGATCTTGGCGGTGATCTCGGGCTCGAAGCCGAAGCGGTTTTCTTGGATCGTCACGCTTTGGATGATCTCGCGCTTGAAAACCTTGTAGCAAGTCTCCATGTCGCTCAGCCGCAGGTTGGTGAACATGTTGCTGAAACGGGTGATGAAACGGTTGCCTTGCGAGTGCCAGTAGGCCAGGGCCCGGTGGCATTCGCCGCCGGCAAAACGTGAGCCGTAAACCACGTCGGCCCGGCCGTCGAGCAGGGGTTGCAGCAGCTTGGGGTAGTCCTGGGGGTCGTATTCCAAGTCGGCGTCTTGGACGATCACCAGGTCGCCGGTGGCCGCGGCGAACCCTGTTCGCAGGGCGGCGCCTTTGCCTTGGTTGTGGTCGTGCAGCACGACGGTCACGTCCGGGTCGTTTTCCATCGCCTTGAGGGTGTCGCGGGTGCCGTCGCTGGATCCGTCGTCGACCAGGATCAGCTCGCGTTCCAGGGGGATGTCCACCGCCCGCACCCGCGCGATCAGGTCTGCCAGGGTGGCGGCTTCGTTGTAAATCGGGATGACGATGGACAGAGTCTGCATGGCGTGGGGCCGCATGGGGGAGCGCGTGGTGGATAAGTAGGTTACCGCCCGCGGCAGGCCGCCAAGGTCACGGCGATGAAAAAGGCCCGTGGCGCTGATGAGGCCCCTGGGGGGGTGGGCGGCGGGCTGGGTTTTTGCGGCCCTGGGTCTTTATGCCTTACCGTGAAACCTTGTCTACCTCCCCTTCCACCTCGCCCCGACCCCGGACCCGCGGCCGCCTGTTGGTGTGGCTGGCCGCCCTGCTGCCGCTGCTGCTGATGGCCGCGGCGGTGTACGGCTATTTGGTGTGGTGGAAGCCAGACGCCGACGCGGCGGCCGCCCAGCACACCGCGGTGGCCGGGCCGCCCGCCCCCTCGGTGGTCACGCCGGGCCGGGACTATTACGTGTTGGTGCGCACGCTGGAGGTTTATCCCACCCAGCCCGGCGGCGGCGAGTGGGACCGCGGCGGCGGATCGGCGCCCGATCTGTGGTACCAGCTGGTGTGGCAGGGCAAGACCGTCTACGAGAGCGACACCCGCGACGACGGCTTTGTGGCGCTGTGGGACCCCATCAGCGTGGATGTGCGCGAGGCGCTGATCGGCAGCGGCACGCTGGAGCTGGGCAGTACCCTGAATCAGGGGGCGATTGTCAATGTGGAGCCCGGGCAGTCGCTGGAGGTGATCGTCTATGACAGCGATCCCCTGGGCCGGGAGCACGCGGGCAGTGTCACGCTGGCCTTGGACGCCTTGTTGGAAGGTGAAAACACCTTCACGTTTGAACAGAGCCAGACCCAAGCGGTGAAGCGCATGGTGCTGCTGGTGACCGACACCGACCAGCCGGTGGCGAACCTGCTTGATGCGCTGGGGGCGCCTTAACCCGGTGGGCCTGCGTACCTCCCGCACCAGGCCCATGACCGGCGGCCGGGCCGCCCTGCTTGGGGGCTTGTTGGCGGTGGCCGCGGTGACCTTGGGCCTGGGGCTGGTGGGCCCGTGCATGACGGTGATCCCGAAGCTGGGCGAGCTCACCGGCTGGGTTGAGATCTTGCGGCCCGGCGAGCTGGACCCCACGCATTATTCGTTGCTGTCGGGCATCAACGCCATGCGCTTGCACGGCAGCCCGGGGCTGGCGGCTTTGCTGCTGGTTTTTTCGGTGGTGTTCCCGGCGCTCAAGCTCGCGGTGATGGCCTGGGGCACGGCCGCTTTGGCCCTGGGCGTGCGGCCCCACGCCGCGGTGGCGGTGACCCATCATCTGGGCAAGTTCTCCATGCTTGATGTCATGGTGATCGGCTTGCTGGTGATCGCCATCAAGGGCCTGCCCGGCGGCAGCGAGGTGGTGCTGGGCTGGGGGGTGTACTGCTTTGCCGTGTCGGTGGTGGTGGGCTTGGTGGTGTCGATCCTCTTGCACGGCTCGCGTCCGCGGGGGGCGTGAGCCGCCCCAAGCCCCTTCACCCGGCCTTCCCCCCGACCCCCTGGGGCTGCCTGAGCCCGCCCGGGCCCGCCCAGGCCCCGGGCCTAGAGCGGTTTCACGCCCCGTCGGCCGCCGCGGGTTACCATCCCCGATTCACCATGCCCAACCTCTTCTCCGAAAGCAAGCCCATGTCTGAGCGCCCCTACATCCGTGACTTCGTCGCCAACCAGCGGCTCGAAGGGGTGTTTGCCATCCAGAACGCGCAGCTGGGCACCACCAAGAACGGCAAGCCCTTTCTCAAGTGCCTGATCGCCGACAAGACCGGCCGCACGCCGTGTCGTATGTGGAGCATCACCGAGGAGTACTTCGCCAAGCTGCCCACCGACGGGTTTGTGTTTGTGAAGGGCAACACCCAGCCCTACCAGGGCGAGATGCAGGTGATCGCCGATCAGGTGAAGCCGCACCTGCAGCCGACGTCGGCCGAGCTGGCCGAGCTGCTGCCCGCGACCGACAACAACATCGATCAGATGTTCACCGAGGTCACCACCCTGCTGCACTCGATCAAAGACCCGGCGATCAACGCCCTGGCGATGACCTACATGGGCGACGCCAAGCTGATGGATCGCTTTGCCCAGGCCCCCGCCGCCATGACCCTGCACCACGCCTACCTCGGCGGGCTGCTGGAGCACACGCTGGGGCTGATGAAAGCCGCCGACGTGCTGCTGCCGCTGTACCCCAAGCTCAACCGCGACGTCGTGCTCATGGGCCTGTTCTTGCACGACCTGGGCAAGGTCGAAGAGCTGACCTGGCTGTCGGGCTTTGGCTACAGCGCCGACGGCCAGCTGGTGGGCCACATCGGCCGCGGGGCCATCATGCTCGACCGCAAGATTCAAGAAACCCAGGCCGCCCACGACGACGGCACGCCCGGCACGCCCGTGCCCGCGGCCATCCAGATGGTGCTCACGCACATTGTCTATTCGCACCACGAAAAGCCCGAGTTTGGCGCCCTGAAGGTGCCTTCCACGCCCGAGGCGATCTTTGTGAGCCTGCTGGACAACCTGGACGCGAAGATGAACCTGTCGTTGGCCGCCACGCGTCCCGACCAGTCTGCCGCGGCGGACCTGGGCGGGCACTTCACCGAAAAGGTCTGGGCCTTGAACACCCGGCTGTACCGCCCCGACCCGACCACGGTGCCCGACGCGTGAGAATGAAAGTGGCCAAGTGGCCAAATAACCAAGTAAAGAGCACAAGGCCTTGTGTCCCATCACTGGGGTATTTGCTTTGCTCCTTGCCCTGCCCCGCCGCGGGGTCGCGTCTGCAAGACGCCTTCACCCGCGCCTAAACTCATCCCCGACCAAAACCCGCGAGACCTGCCATGCACATGAAAGCCAACGACAAGGACCTGGGACCCGAAGTGGTCCCGGTGAAGTTCATCCTCGAAGACCCCGAGTCGCTGGGCCAGACCCAGAACGAAGTGCAGCTGAAAGCCGCCATCGGGGAATCCATCTTGGAACTGGCGCTGGACCACGACATCGCCATCGAGCACGCCTGCGGCGGCGTGACCGCCTGCAGCACCTGCCACATCCACCTGGAGCAGGGCGAAGAGCTGTTCAACGAAGCCGAGGACGAAGAGCTGGACCGCGTGGACGAGGCGCCGGGCGTTGAACTGAACAGCCGCTTGAGCTGCCAGTGCCGGGTGGAAAAAGAAGGCGGCTCGGTGGTGGTGCGGGTGCCGGCCTGGAACCGCAACGCGGTGAAAGAAGTGCCGCACTAAACCGAGTGCCGGGCTTGGGGTAATCCTAAAAATAAGAACGCGATTGATGACCGCCGCGGCTTTTGGCCGCGGCGGTGCTTTATGCTGTGGGGGTGAGCGGCGCGTCTGCCGTATTTTTTTTATTCATCGAGATGCATCATGAAACGTCACCTGCTTGCCGCCGCTCTGCTGTTGCTGTCTGTCCCATTGTCTGCTGCGGGCCAGGCCCCGGTCGACGACGGGGCGCCGGCCCAGGCGGTGTTTTACCTGGGCTGGTCGGGCACGCCGGGGCTTGAGGCGGAGTACCAAGGGTCGAACCTTAAGCAGGTGGTGGATCTGTTTGAGCCCGCGCAGGTGGCTGCGGCTTGGACACGCTGGCGCGGCCTGACCAAGGCGAAGGTGGACAACGCGGACTTCAGCGAGGGGCTAGAGATGCTCCAGGGCTTGTGGGGCGCAAGTATTCGGGGGGCGTTTGCCACGTGGGTGGCGGTGGGCGATACCACGGGGTTGGCCAACGGCGAAGCCGAAGACGCGTTGTATGCGGCGCTGTGTTGGCAGCCGGCCAACGCGAAGGACCGCGCCGTGCTGGTGGCTGGTTTGCAGCGGCTGCTTACCGACATCCCTGATGCCCAGGCCGCACTAGAGGCCACCAACGACGGGCCGGTGCGCTTGGTGATCGGTTCGCCGGCGAACCGCGGCTTGGTTGCGCAGCAGGCGGGGCCGGGCATGGCCAAGCACGCGGGCTTTGCGGCCGCGCGCCAAGCGATGGGGCCCGGTGTGCTGACCGCCTGGCTGGATGTGCAAACCCTCACCACCACGGTGGTGGACCTGATGCGTGCCGAAGGCCAGATGCCGCCGCAGGTGGACCGCGTGCTGGAGGTACTGAACCTTGAAGGCCTGCGCAGCGTGGCGATGACCACCGGCTACGACGGCCCGGGGTGGGGCACGCGGGTCTTTGCCGATGCGCCCGCGCCGCGGCGCGGCGTGGCCGCCCTGCTGGACGCGCCGGGGCTGATCGACGCGGACCTGGCGGCGGTGCCGTCAGACGCGCCGATCATGGGGGCCGTGGCGTTTGATGCGGGCGCGTTGTGGACGCTGGCGCAGGCGGCGCTGCAGGCCGCGGACCCGCAGGTGGCCCAGCAAGTGGAGGACGGGGTCGGGCAGGCGAACCAGATGATCGACGCGGACATTGAGGCGCAGCTGATCGGTGGGCTGGGCAGCGGGTACGTGTTCTTTCAAGACCCTGCGGTGGCCGGTGATTCGAGCCTGAGTCTGGTGCTGGTGAACCGGCTCAACGATGAGCAGGGCTTCGTTCAGGCGATGGCCGGCGTGCAAAACGTGGCCAACGGTTTGATCGCGGCGTACAGCGCTGATTTCCCTGTGAGCGTGCGGATCCATACCGCCGAGCGCGACGGCGTGGTGCTGCACACCCTCGCGCTGCCGGGCTTTGCGCCCACGTGGTCGGTTTTCGACGGGCGGCTGCATGTGGGGCTGTATCCGCAGTCGGTGCTGGCCGCGGCCGACCGGCGGGGCGAGGCAGGATCGATCTTGGATCATCCGGGCTTTGCCACGGTGCGCGCCGCGGCGGGCGACCACGGTGTCACGGGGCTGTCGTTCGTCGACGTGCCCAAGACCGCGCCCAGCAGCTACGCAAGCCTGCTGCTGCTAGAAAATATTGCCACCGGGTTGGGGTCGATGGCGCTGGGCGACCCTTTCCCCGCGGTGATGCCGCCCTTTCGCCGGCTTGAGCCGCTGCTGGCCCCGGCCTTTGGGGTGAGTTGGGTGGACGCGGCGGGCTACCACTCGGCGGGGCATAGCCCCTTCCCCGGCGCGTCGCTGCTGGCGGGTGGAAACGGAGACGGCGGGGCGATGCAGGTGTTGCCGCTGATCTGGGGCGGTATTGCGGGGGCTGTTGAAAGAGCTCGCACGCAAACGGATCACAGCACCCACACGCAAGAGCTGCAGTAGATCGAGCTGGCGATGCAGGCCCATGACAGCGAGCACCCCGCTCGGGCTACGTCCGTGTCGGAGCTGTTGGTCGTCTTTCGATGGCAACGCCCAGGTGTTTCGTTCGATGTTCAGCGAGGATTTTGCTGAGCTCAAGGCCGGCCATGTGGACGCCGCGATCCATTTCATCTTGCTGCCCGGCCCGCCCTACTAGGCCTGCCCTACTAGGCCCGGGCCATTGCGGCTTGGGCGTCGTCGATGAGTTCGGTCATGGCCGGTGGGATGCCCTGGTCGCCGAAGCGCTGGGCCAGGGCCTTGGCGTGGCGCTGGATCAGCACCCCGGCGCGGTCGCGGCCCAGGGCTTGCTCGTCGGCGGGCAGCTCGCCCAGGTGCTGCAACGCGAACCAGACCGCTTGCAGCTGGATCAGATCCGGCACCGAGGCGGCGAGTTTTCGCCCCGCGGCGTCGTCGGGCAGGGCGACCGCCGACCGCGCGAAATCCACCCAGTGGCCGAGCATCGCGGCCCAGGTCAGGGCCTGGGGGTTGTAGTCGTCGGCGGGCTCGCTCACGCCAGGAGCGTAGCATTCAGCCATGCGTTTGCTTGCCTGTTTGATCGTGGCCCTTTGCGCCTGCACGTGCGTGCTGCCCGCCGCCGCCGACGTTGACGTCGCGGAGCTGTTCCCTTCGGTGACCCTTGACCGGGCCGCGGGGCATGTGGAGGTGCGCGGCCATGTGATCGGTGGGCCCGTGGAGTGGCTGGAGCTTCTGGCCTGCCGCCCGGGCACCCGTGAGCACGAGAGCGTGGTGACCCTGGATGCGCGGGCCGAGCACCTGCACGCGGCCTTGTTGTTGCTGGGTTTGACGCCCGGCACACCCGCGGATGCGCACTGGCAGGGCGACACCCTGGTGCAGATTCCCCCGCGGGGTCCGGGGCTGGGCGTGTTTTTTGTTTTTGACGATGCGCCTGATCGGCCCGTGCCCGCGGGGGTCTACGTCGCGGACCAGGCCACGAACGCCCCGCTGAACCCCGCGCAGCCCCCTTTGCCCGAGGCGCCCGCGGTGCAGATCCCCGCAGATCCCGGCGGGGGATGGCTGTTCGCCGGATCGCGGCTGGTCGAGGCCCGCGAGCGCAGCTACTTCTTGGCCGAAGAGAACGGCACGCTGATCTCGTTGGTGAACTTCGGCGACGACCTGATTGCCCGCGACACCTCCCAGGCCGCGGACGGGGGCAACGGCTTGTGGACCCTGAACCCGGCCCCTGAGGGCTGGCCGGCCCTTCCGGCGGCGGGAACGGCGTTGACGGTGCGTCTGACGCGGGTTTGGGGTGCGTCTGAGGACGATGCCCATGGACCGTTGGAACGGCCCGGCCAACCCCGATAATGTGCGAAAATCCACTCCAGGGCGTTGACAGGCCCTCGCGGGGGCCCGACAATGCGACGTCCCCGGGGCTTGCCTGGGGTTTCAATCACTCCCCCCCCTGCTCCAAGGACCCTGCCCATGGCCCGCACCCGCTTCATCCTTTCGGCCATGGCTGTAACCGCCTGCATCACCCTGGTGGGTTGCAGCAGCACCCTTACCCCCGAGCTGCACAGCTTCTCGGAGTCTGGCGAGCAGTTTGAAAACCGCCACGCGCGGGTGACCAACAACAACCTGCGGTCGGTCTGGGATGACTTGGAGCACGTCTTCTTGCTGAACCGATCCTCGGGCCTGCACCGCTTCCCGACTCCCTGATCGATTTTCTACCGCTCCTCCCATCGCACACTTGCCGGGGGGGGCAAACAATCTGAATACGACAACACCCCGCGATCATCGCGGGGTGCTTTTTTGTGGGGTTGTATGTGGGGTCGTGTTTGAGGGCGTTTGTGAGGCCAAGGGGCCCGCGGTTCAGCTCTCTTTTTGGGCCACGGTGGCGGCGTATTCCTGCAGGCTGGTCACGCCCCAGCCGCCCTTGCGGACCGCGGCGATGGCCTGCACCGCGACGCGGGCGGCGGTCATGGTGGTGATCATGGTCACGCCGTTGCGGATGGCCGCGGCGCGGATCTTGCCTTCGTCGGTGCCGGCGCCCTTGCGGGTGGGTGTGTTGATGATCATCGCCAGCTCACCGTTTTTGATCAGGTCCAGGGCGTTGGGGCGGCCGCCTTCTTGGATCTTGCGGATCACCGTGGTTTCGATGCCTTGCTGTTTGAGCGTGTCGTGGGTGCCCCGGGTGGTGATGACTTCGAAGCCCTGCTCGACCAGCCCGCGGGCGATCTGGGTGACGTGGGGCTTGTCCCCGGCACGCACACTCAGGAACACCTTGCCCTCGGTGGGCAGCGGCGCGTTGGCGCTCATCTGCGCTTTGGCAAAGGCCACGGCAAAGTCTGGGTCGGCGCCCATGCACTCGCCGGTGCTGCGCATTTCTGGGCCCAAGATCACATCCACGCCCGGGAACTTGCCGAAGGGGAAGACCGATTCTTTGACTGAGGTGTGCTGGGGCGTGACTTCGTCGGTGACGCCCAGCTCGCCGAGCTGCTTGCCGATCATCACCTTGGCCGCCACGCGGGCCCAGCTCACGCCGGTGGCCTTGCCGACAAACGGCACGGTGCGCGAGGCCCGGGGGTTAACCTCGATCACGTAGATCTGGTCGTCTTTGATCGCCCACTGCACGTTCATGAGCCCGCGGACCTTCAGGGCCTTGGCCATCTTGCGCGACAGGGCTTTGAGTTCTTCCACAATCGCGGGCTTGAGCGAATACGCGGGGATGGTGCACGCCGAGTCGCCCGAGTGGATGCCCGCTTCTTCGATGTGTTCGAGCACGCCGCAGACCAGCGCGCGTTCGTCGGTGGCGTCCGAGCCGTAGTCGGCAATCACGTCGATGTCGCACTCGGTGGCGTCGGCCAGGAACTTGTCGACCAAGATGGCCTGGCCCGCCAGGTCGCTGGCGCCGATGGCGATGGCCATGTAGTGGCGCAGCTGCGCGTCGTCGAAGACCGTTTCCATCGCGCGGCCGCCCAGCACGAAGCTGGGCCGCACCAGCACCGGGTAGCCGACGCGGTTGGCGATAGACACCGCCTGCTCCACGTCGTGGGCGATGCCGTTGTGGGGCTGCCGGACGCCCAGGTCATCACACAGCTTGGCGAAGTGTTCGCGGTCTTCGGCCAGGTCGATGCTGGCCACGCTGGTGCCGATGATCGGCACGCCCGCGGCTTCGAGGCCTGCGGCGAGGTTCAGCGGGGTTTGGCCGCCGTACTGCACCACCACACCGTGCAGGGCGCCCCCGGGTTCGCCGAAGGGTTTGCCGTTGAGCTGCTCGCAGACGTTCAGCGCGTCTTCGAGGGTGAGGGGTTCAAAGAACAGCAAGTCGCTGGTGTCGTAGTCGGTGCTGACCGTCTCGGGGTTGCTGTTGATCAGCACCGCTTCGTAGCCCAGCTCTTGGGCGGCAAAGGCGGCCTGCACGCAGCAGTAGTCGAACTCGATCCCCTGGCCGATGCGGTTGGGCCCGCCGCCCAGGATCACGACCTTCTTCTTGTCGCTGACGCGGATTTCGCTTTCGGTTTCGCAGGCCGCCGTGTCGCCGCCGGACGAGAAAGGCGTTTCGTAGGTGCTGTAGTAGTAGGGCGTGACCGCTTCAAACTCTGCGGCGCAGGTGTCCACCAGTTTGTAAACCGGCTCAATGGCCAGTTCTTGGCGGCGGGCCCGCACGGCCATGATGGTGTCGGTGTTGATGGCGCCCAGGTACAGGTTGGCCAGCTGCGGGTCGCTGTAGCCCAACTGCTTGGCTTCAAAAAGCACCTCACGCGGCACGTCCTTGAGCTGAGTAAAGCCGCAGAGGGTGTCTTCGAAGTCCACCAGTTGTTTGAGTTGATCCAGGAACCAAGGATCGACCTTGGTCGCGTCGTGGACCTGCTCGACAGTCCATCCCATCTTGAACGCGTAGCGGATGTAGAACCAGCGGCCCTGGCTGGGTACGGTCAGCTTGCGCACCAACTTGCCGTCTTCGATGGGCCACTCGGGGGCCGAGCCGTCGGGCAGGGTTTCGCCGCGGCGGTTTTGCAGCCACTTGTCGCCGGCGTCCAGCCCGTAGCCAAAGCGTTTGACTTCCATCGAGCGGATGCCTTTTTGCATCGACTCTTTGAACGTTCGGCCGATGCTCATGCCCTCGCCCACGCTCTTCATCTGCGTGGTCAGGGTTTCGTCGGCTTCGGGGAACTTCTCGAAGGTCCACCGCGGGATCTTGGTGACCACGTAATCGATGCTGGGTTCGAAGCAGGCCACGGTCTGGCCGGTGATATCGTTGGGAAGCTCCCACAGCGTGTAGCCCACCGCGAGCTTGGCGGCAATTTTGGCGATGGGAAAGCCCGTGGCCTTGGACGCGAGTGCCGAAGAGCGCGACACGCGGGGGTTCATCTCGACCACGACCATCTCGCCGTTGGCCGGGTTGATGGCGAACTGGCAGTTGCTGCCGCCGGTTTCGACGCCGACCGCACGAAGGATGGCCAGCGATGCGTCGCGCATGTACTGGTATTCCTTGTCGGTCAGGGTTTGCGCGGGGGCGACGGTGATCGAGTCGCCGGTGTGCACGCCCATGGCGTCGAAGTTTTCAATCGCGCAGATGATGACCGCGTTGTCGTCTTTGTCGCGCATCACCTCCATCTCGTACTCCTTCCAGCCCAGCAAGGACTGGTCGATGAGCACCTGGGAGTTCATGCTTGCGTCGAGGCCGCGGCGCACGATGTCTTCGAACTCTTCGCGGTTGTAAGCCACCCCGCCTCCGGTGCCGCCCAAGGTGAAAGCCGGGCGGATGATCGCGGGCAGACCGGTTATCTCCAGCACCGCCCAGGCTTCCTCCATGGTCGAGGCCACGTCCGACACCGGGCTCTTGAGCCCGATCTCTTCCATGATTTCTTTGAACTGCTGGCGGTCTTCGGCGCGGAAGATCACCTCGCGGGTGGCGCCGATCATCTCCACGCCGTGCTTCTCGAAGATGCCCTGCTCGTCGAGCGCGCAGGCGCAGTTGAGCGCGGTCTGGCCACCCAGCGTCGGCAGCACCGCGTCGATGGGCAGGTCGCCGCCCTTGTGTTTGATGATGATCTTCTCGACGGCCTCGGGCGTGATGGGCTCGATGTAGGTCGCGTCGGCGAACTCGGGGTCGGTCATGATCGTCGCAGGATTGCTATTGATCAGGACAACCTTGTAGCCCTCTTCGCGCAGGGCCTTGCAGGCCTGGGTGCCCGAATAATCAAACTCACAGCCCTGCCCGATCACGATGGGGCCCGAGCCGATGATGAGGATCGTTTTAAGGTCTGTGCGTTTAGGCATTTAGATCGAGTGGCAAAAGTGATCGTCGGTCAGGAGAAACAAAATCTGGCCCAGTGTAGCCGACCCACGATCCGCTGAAAGCCTCGGGGGAACCCGGGGCGGGTGCAGGGGCGTGGAGGTGGTTTGGTGACGCGGTCGGGGGGCGGTCTGGGTGGGGTTTGGGGGGGCGGTCTGTCCTGGGCTTAAAGCGGGACCGACACCCCGGCGTTGACGAATAGCAGCTCGGCGGTGATGGCCGCGGGTGGCAGATCCAGCAGCCGGCCCAAGGCCCGGCGGTAGAGGTCGATCTGGCCCGCGTAGTCCCCGGTCAGGGCCTGGGCCGCGGCGGGGTCTGATTCGTCCAACGCGTCGGTTTTGAAGTCGATCAGGTGGGCGGCGGTGGGTTGCCCCGCCGCGTCGCGGCCGACCACCACGCGGTCAAAGACGCCTTTGAGCAGCCGACCGTCGTCGATGACCGCGAAGGGGCGCTCGCACCAGGGCTCGTCTTCACGCCCGTAGCGCGGTGTGAGCGCCGCGCGCACCGCGGGGAAGCGCAGGGCCTGCCGCACGGCTTGAGGCAGCGCGGCCTCCGCGTCTGGATCGGCGTCTGCGGGGGCGTAGCCCACCTGGGCAAAGACCGCGTGCACGGCGGTGCCCGCGGCCATGGCCC
>JALZVY010000194.1 GCA_023300125.1 Phycisphaera sp. | reverse complement strand
TGATCGAACGCCGCTACGCCGGCCAATGGCCCAGCCCCCCCTCGGACACGCCCCCACCGGCGCCCCCCAACGTTGGCCCCGCCAGCGGGCCCACCGGCCCCCGATGAACCCCATTCGGCCCCACCCACCGACCCAACCTCCCCGGCGGTATGATCGCCGCCCCCACACGGCCCCCAGGCCCCGAACACCCCGCCAGGTCATGTAGACCCGGCAGCCCCGCCCCCCCCTTTTTTTAATCAACGGAGACCCCATCGTGAAGATTCAGCCCCTCGGCGACAAGATCATCGTCCAGCGCCTCGCAGCCGAAGAAAAGACCGCCAGCGGCATCTTCCTTCCTGAGAGCGCCAAAGAAAAGCCCCAGCACGCCAAAGTCGTCCGCATCGGCACCGGCAAAGTGCTCGACAACGGCAGCAAGCAAGCGTTCCAAGTCAAAGAAGGCGACACCATCATCCTGGGCAAATGGGGTGGCACCGAAATCAAAGTCGACGGCAACGACTACATCGTGCTCGGCGAAGACGAAGTCCTCGCCGTCGTCGGCTGAGTGCGGCGAAACCGCCGCAGGGGTTAGGGATTAGGGGTTAGGGATTAGCAAGAAGCTCAATCCCCCCTCTTGCTAATCCCTAACCCCTAATTGCTAACTGCTACTCACCCCCGTCTAAACCAACCCCAACCCAACAGACAACGCGTCACCAAGACGCAAAAGGACACCCCCCCCATGCCCGCCAAAGACATCAAATTCGACAACGAAGCCCGCTCCGCCATCCTGCGTGGCGTCAGCCAGCTCGCCCGCGCCGTGAAGACCACCCTCGGCCCCAGCGGCCGCGTCGTGATCCTTGAAAAGAGCTTCGGCTCGCCCACCGTCACCAAAGACGGCGTCACCGTCGCCAAAGAAATCGAAGTCGCCGACCCCATCGAAAACATCGGCGCCCAGATGGTCAAAGAAGTCAGCGCCCGCTCGTCCAAAGACGCCGGCGACGGCACCACCACCGCCACCGTCTACGCCGAAGCCGTCTTCAAAGAAGGCCTCAAAAACATCACCGCCGGCGCCAACGCCAACCAGATCAAGCGCGGCATCGACAAAGCCGTCTCCGCCATCGTCGCGCAGCTCGCCAAAGACAGCAAGAAGATCAACAGCAGCGAGCAAATCGCCCAGGTCGGCACCTGCGCCGCCAACCACGACGCCGAAATCGGCAACATCATCGCCCAGGCCATGGACAAAGTCGGCAAAGACGGCGTCATCACCGTTGAAGAAGGCAAAAGCCTCGAAACCAACGTCGAACTGGTCGAAGGCATGCAGTTCGACAAGGGCTACCTCTCGCCCCACTTCGTCACCGACCCCGCCCGCCTCGAAGCCGTGCTCGAAGACGCCTACGTCCTCATCCACGAAAAGAAGATCAGCAGCGCCAAAGACCTCCTGCCCATCCTCGGCAAGGTCGCCGAAAGCGGCAAGCCCTGCCTCATCATCGCCGAAGACATCGACGGCGAAGCCCTCAGCACGCTCGTGGTCAACAAGCTCCGCGGCATCCTCAACATCGCCGCCGTCAAAGCCCCCGGCTTCGGCGACCGCCGCAAAGCCATGCTCGAAGACATCGCCACCGTCACCGGCGGCCGTGCCATCATGGAAGAGCTCGGCATCGACCTCGAAAAGCTCGAACTCAGCGACCTGGGCCGCATCAAGAAAGCCGTCCTCGACAAAGACAACACCACCCTCATCGAAGGCGCCGGCAAGTCCACCGACATCAAAGGCCGCATCGACAGCATCCGCAACCAGATCGACAACACCTCCAGCGACTACGACCGCGAGAAGCTCCAAGAGCGCCTCGCCAAGCTCGCCGGCGGCGTGGCCCAGATCAACGTGGGCGCCGCCACCGAATCCGAGATGAAAGAAAAGAAAGCCCGCGTCGAAGACGCCATGCACGCCAGCCGTGCAGCCGTTGAAGAAGGCATCCTCCCCGGCGGCGGCACCGCCATCCTGCGGGCCCGCAAGGCCCTGGCCAAGATCGAAGGCCTGGTCGGCGACGAAGAGCTCGGCGTGCAAATCGTGCACCGCGCCGTCAGCGCCCCCATCAAGCAAATCGCCGACAACGCCGGTCACGACGGCAGCGTCGTCGCCAAAGAAGTCGAAGACGGCAAAGGCAAGAACTTCGGTTTCAACGCCCTCACCGCCGAGTACGGCGACCTCGTCGACATGGGCGTCATCGTCCCCACCAAAGTCGAACGCATCGCGTTGCAAAACGCCGCCAGCATCTCCGGCCTGCTCCTGACCACCGACGCGGTGATCACCGAGATCAAAGAGAAGAAGGCGCCAGCGGGTGGTGGTATGGAAGATATGGATTACTAAGTAGTCGCTAGCCGCTAGCGATTAGCCGTTAGCAAGAAAAAAAACAGGCCCTCGTTCGCGGAAGCGGACGAGGGTTTTTTTAATAGAATCTAATTCAAGACTCCAGAGTATTTCACACACAAAGACCGCAAGACCATTCCCGTATCCGCCACGCACCGTGAAGCCACAGCCTCAGATGCTCAGACGGGACGAACTGCGAATAATGGATAGGCGCGAACCCATGACCACTCGCCACAAATACCATGCCGGCCGCCTTTGCCTGATCGCGTCCGTGACCTGCGTAGCCGTCTTGCTCAGTAGTTGCATCCCGGTGGCGGACCTTGGCGCCTACTGGACAAACGGCAAGACCGACCCGAGGATCGCCGGTTCTTGGGTCGAACCAGATCTGGACCACCCAATCGACGACTCGTATATGGACTTCGGTCTCGACGAAGCTGCCCAGGCATACCGCTTCAGGAACCTTGACGCGACAAAACGCCTTGGAGAGGAAAGACATGTATTTCTCGTTCGCACCGCCAACCTTGGCGGATTCGACTTTTTACTACTCACCGATGCCGAAGCAGTCTCGAACACAGAGAATCTGAATACACCCATTGAAGGCGGCTTAATCCGGTACGACATCGACGGCGACAAGTTGACGATTTTCACACTGGACGACAGTACCTCTTTCCTTCGCGATGCGATCCGAAGCGGTGTTTTCGAGGGGGCCGGCGATGACTCTTCGACCCTTGCACGGCTTGATGAGCGGACCGTCGCCGCTCTGGCGGTCGCCTGCGAACGCGACGAGTTGTGGCGTGAGGCGGTCTACCAAAGGGTCGACAATCTGGCGGCTGCGCGTGCCGTGTCCTTAACCTATCCAGCCGGCCCAGACACCGATGCCAACCGAACGGTGCCCATTGAACTTACCGATCTAACGTGGTTCGCTGACGATCGCACCGATGTCCTGAAACACGCATTACAAGCCAGCCCGCGATGGCGTGTTGCTCCTGAAGGGAACGACGGCGAAGCAGTGGCGTATCTGCGTGAAAAGCAGCCCGATGGATGGACCGTGACTTTGGGTGGATATCATTATCGCAGGGCAGAAGCCGGCGAAGGATCGATACAAACGCGAATCGTGTATCGCTTCGCACCTGACGGCGGCGGAGCTTACCGAAGCCTTGTCAAGCGTCACCACCTCACGGCTGCGGCCCCCAAAGATGGGGACGTGGCCCTCAATCTCGTCTCCTCTGACCAAGGCATCGCCTCCTATCTTGCGGTGGGTAAACCCGGCGTATGGCTAGAGATCTTCGAGGAAACGAGAAGGGAACCAAGGGCTATCACTCGCAAAGCCTTGATGGTCGCCGCGGAGGAATTGGCCGCGATTCGCGAGGCGGAAATCGGCATGCGAACTAACGGCTTCTCCGCCGATACCGCACCCGACGCCGGCTTGGCACAAACCGCCCCCTCGATAATGGTGACGGCAGACAGCTCCGGCACCTATGACGTACACGCCTGGGTACGCCCCAAGCAACACGGCACCGCGTACCTCAAGGTCATCAGGCTGGACACGGGAGAGGCCATCCAGGCCGAATGGATAAAAAAAGATACATCCGAATTCCTGAGCGCTTCAAGAGGTACCAAAACGAGCTCCCTTTTCAATTGCAACATTACGATTGGCGGTCTACCAAGCGAAAGTCCAACCGACGTACGGTTTGAAGTCTGGCTCGCGCCAGCCGACGGCGTAGAACGCGATGAAAAACTCACCGAAACAACGGCCTCCATCGTCGGCTGGCGCCGTTGAATAA
>JALZVY010000193.1 GCA_023300125.1 Phycisphaera sp. | reverse complement strand
GGGGGTTTCGCGGGGGGGGGGGGGGGGGGGGGGGTGGCGTGGGGGGGGGGGGGGGGGGGGGGGGGGTGGGGGGGGGGGGCTGGGCAGGGCCTGGGTGGGGCCCTGATGGCCCGCTGAGGGGCTTTTATTTGCGTATTTTTGTTTTCCTGCGGCGTTTTCGCGGCGTTGCGTGCTCCGGGTTACGATGGCCCTCCCACGCCGGGCTCTGGCCCGGCTTCGTATCCCCCCAAAGACGCCGAGCCCATGCCCGCCAATCTCCAACCGTTCACCCTGCTGGCCGCCGACAAGCTTGCGGCCGAGGGGCTTGACTACATCAACGCCCAGACCGATGGCACGCTGCTCGAGCGCTCGGACCTGGCGGATCTCAAGAAGGACAAAGGCCAAGAAGCGGTCGACGCGGAGCTTGGCAAGCTGCTGGCCGCGGGCGGCGTGGATGCGATGATCGTGCGGTCGGGCATCAAGGTCACCCCGGCGGTGCTGGAAAACCCCGGCGATCTGAAGATCATCGCCCGGGCCGGCGTGGGCGTGGACAACATCGATCTGAAGGCCGCCACCGACAAGGGCATCTTGGTGGTGAACACGGCCGAGGCCTCGACCATCACCACCGCCGAGCACGCCTTCACGCTGATGATGGCGCTGTTGCGCAACGTGGGTCCGGCGCACAAGACGATGACCGAGGGTGGCTGGGACCGCAACAAGTACAAGGGGCGCCAGCTGCACGGCATGACCCTGGGCGTGGTGGGGCTGGGGCGCATTGGCCGCACCGTGGCCGAGCGGGCGCTGGCCTTTGGCATGGACGTGGTGGGCTACGACCCGTTTGTGAGCTGCGACCTGCAGCTGGGTGAGCACACGGTTCGGACCTTCCGCGATTTCAAAGAGATGCTGCCGCATGTGGATGTGATGAGCTTCCACGTGCCCAAGACGCCCGAAACCACGAGCATGTTGAACGACGAGACGTTCAGCATGTGCCGAAAGGGCGTGTTTGTGGTTAACGCCGCCCGCGGGGGCATCGTGGATGAAGAAGCGGTGGTGAAGGCGTGTGACGACGGCCGCTGCGGCGGGGCGGCGCTGGATGTGTTCACCGAAGAACCGCCGCCGGCCGACAGCCCGCTGCGCACCAACCCCAAGATTTTGGTGACCCCGCACCTGGGGGCGAGCACTTTGGAGGCCCAGACCGCGGTGTCGGTCGACGCGGCCAAGGCCTGCTTGAGCTACCTGCGTGGCGAGGGCATCAGCGGGGCGGTCAACGCCGGCGGTGTGCGGGTGGACCTCACCGCGCTGCAGGCGGCGTATGTGGATTTGGCCGCGCGGATGGCCAAGCTCATCAGCCCCATGGTGACCCGTGGCATCGAGACCCTTGAGATCGAGCTGGCCGGGGCAGATCTTGCCGCGGCGTCGGGCACCATTGAACGCAAAGTGCTGGTGGGGCTTTTGCAGCGCCACTTCGACACCCCGCTGAATGTGATCAACGTTGGGCCCATCGCCGAAGAGCGCGGGCTGGAAGTCCGCGTGACCCGCTTGGAGCACGCCCCGTCTTCGCCCACGCAGCTGACGCTGACCATCCACGGCCCCGACGGTGCCGTGGACGGCCAGACGCCTGCGGCCGACCGCAGCCGCCGCATCGTGGGCCGGGTGTACGGCGACCTGCAGCCGCGCGTGGTCGAGATCAACGGCTACCCCATGGACATGGTGCCCGTGGGGCCGATGGTGGTCATTCAAAACGACGACAAGCCGGGCATGATCGGCATGGTGGGGCAGTCCTTTGGCGGCGGCGGGGTCAACATCGCCGACATGGCGATCTCGCGGCGGTCCAATGCCGACGGCACCGCCACGGCGCTGATGCTGCTGAAACTCGACGTCCCGGCCCCCGCAGCGCTGCTGGAGACCGTGGGCGGCCAAGACGGGGTGTTGAAAATCGCCGGTGTCGAGCTGCCCCCGTCCGCGGGTTAAGCGGTTTGAATCCTTCTCAGAGCCCGTGCTCTTAGCCCCTTGCTCGCTCTTTCTCGCCCTCCGGGGCCGCCCGGAGGTACCCTGTCCGCCGGGCGTGGCTGCTTGGCCGTTGCCCGGCCCGCCATGTGTCCGTGTCCCGCTTAGACCGATCCCGAGTCGCTGCCGCCCATGAGTACTGCCTCCGCCTCTGCTTCCGACCCGCAGGCCGCCGCGGCCATGCTTGACCGCCTGAACCTCAAGCCCGGCCATGCCGCGGTCGTTGGCCTGCAATGGGGCGACGAGGGCAAGGGCAAGGTGGTCGACTTGCTCACCGCCGGTTTCGACGTCGTGGCCCGCTACAACGGCGGGGCCAACGCGGGCCACACCGTGTGCGTGGGCGACAAGACCTACGCGCTGCACCTGATCCCTTCGGGCATTCTGTATCCCGACAAGCTCAACGTGCTGGGCAACGGCGTGGTGGTGGATCCCGAGCAGGTGGTCAAAGAGATCACGGGGCTGCGCGAGCAGGGGCTCAAGCTCGACGAAAACTTTTTGATCAGCGACCGGGCCCACGTGGTGATGCCTTATCACAAGCTGCAGGATGCGCTGCAGGAAGCCGCGGTGGTCAAAGGCAAAGGCGGCGACGCGAATGCCATCGGCACCACCGGGCGCGGCATCGGGCCTTGCTATGCAGACAAGGCCCTGCGGTCCACGGCGGTGCGTATCGCGGACCTGCTGGACGCCGAGCACCTGCGTGGTCAGCTGACCGCGGTGCTGGCGGTGAAGAACGCCACGCTGGCCGGGCTGGCGACATATGCCGAACGGGACTTCGCGCCCATCGATCTAGAAGAAACCCTGGCGTGGTTGGCGCCGCTGATCGAGGTGCTGCGTCCGCACGTGACCGACAGCGCCCGGCTGCTGCACCAGCAGATCGGCGACGGCAAGCGGATTCTTTTCGAAGGCGCCAACGCCACCTTGCTGGACATCGACCACGGCACCTACCCCTTTGTGACCAGCAGCAACTGCTCGTCGCTGGGCGTGCACACGGGCACCGGCGTGGCCGGACATCACGTGTCCAACGTCATCGGCATCGTCAAGGCCTACCAGACGCGCGTGGGTGGCGGCCCGATGCCCACCGAGTTGCACGACGCCACAGGCGAACGCATCCGCGAAGTGGGCCGCGAGTACGGCACCACCACCGGCCGGCCACGCCGCTGCGGCTGGTTGGACCTGGTGGCGTTGAAATACACCGCCACGGTGAGCGGGGCCACGGGCCTGGCGATCATGCTGCTGGACGTGCTGGCGGGTTTGGATGAGCTGAAGATCTGCACCGCGTACACCATCGACGGGCAGACCTCGGCGAACTTCCCTGCCGACGCCCGCGTACTCGAACGCGTGGAGCCGGTGTACGAGACGCTGCCGGGCTTCGCGAACGACGTGACCCAGTGCACCGAATTCGACGCGTTGCCCACCGAGGCCCACGGCTACCTCAAGTTCATCGAAGACTTCATCGGCGTGCCGGTGGTGATGGTGAGTGTGGGGCCCAAGCGGAGCCAGTCCATCTTCCGATGAACTGACGGGGTGGGAGATTCGGGGGGGGTGGGGCGGATTCGCCGGACACTAAAAAACTCCTACTTGAGGTGTGGACTGTCTTCCTCCAACCCCCAACCCGCTGATTCTGCAACGCCCGGGACCAACCCCGCGGCGGCCATCCCCCGCCACCTCGCCATCATCATGGACGGCAACGGCCGCTGGGCGACCGCGCAGGGCTTGAACCGCAGCGCCGGTCACCGTCACGGTGCCGACCGGGTGCCGCCGATGGTGCAGCGCTGCAGCGAGCTGGGCATGGAGGGGCTGACGCTGTACTCGTTCAGCACCGAGAACTGGTCGCGCGAGCAGGCCGAGGTCGACTTTCTCATGGCCTTGTACGTGGAGTACATCAAGGCCCAGCGTCCGCAGCTGATGGACAACAACATCCGCTTCAAGCAGATCGGTCGGCGTGACGGGCTGCCCCAAGAGGTGCTGGACGAGCTGGACCGCAGCACCGAGATGACCGCCGGCCACACCGGGCTCACGCTGAACCTGGCGATCAACTACGGCAGTCGGGCCGAGATCACCGAGGCGGTGCGGGCGATCGCGACCAAAGTCGCCGCGGGCGATTTGGTCCCGGACGCGATCGAAGCGCACCACATCGACGCGCACCTATACACCGCCGGCCAGCCTGATCCGGACCTTTTGATCCGCACCGCCGGTGAGATGCGGCTGAGCAACTATCTGCTGTGGCAGCTTTCTTATGCCGAGCTGTACGTGGCCGACGTGTGCTGGCCCGACTTCGACGACGCCGAGCTGGACAAGGCCCTGGCAGCGTTCAAGGGGCGCACGCGGAAGTTTGGCGCGGTGTTGTGAGAGGTGCGGCAGCGGTCATCGCCGCACGAGCAGTCCGACGCCCAGGGTGATCAAGACCAGCCCGCCGGCCTGGGCCGGGCCGAAGGGCTCGTTCAGCACCAGCACCGCCACGCCCGCGGTGACGACCGGGCCGATGTTGCCCGCGGCGCTGGTGCGGCCGGCGCCGATGCGGGCGATGGCTTGCGAAAGCATGAAGCTGGGTAAGACGGTGCAGAAGACTGCAAGCAGAGCCCCGTAGCCCAGGGCGGCGGGGCTGATCCAGATCGTGGCATCGCCGGTGGGGGCGGTGAGGTGCAGCGCGGCCCGGTGGGTGACGATGGCGGTGGTGGCGGCCACCATGGCGACGCAGGTGAAGCGTGTGGCCCCGAGGGCGGCGATGACGGGCTTGGCCAACACCACGTACAAAGCAAAGAGCAGTGCCGCAACGAAGACCAGCGCAACGCCCTTGGTGGCGTGCGGGCCCGCGGCGCCGGCTTCGGCGCCGAAAACCAGCAGCACTCCGGCGTAGGACAGTGCGAGCGACGCGGCGTGGCGCCGGGTGAAGTGTTCGCCCAGCAGGGCCCAGGCCAGCACGGCGGTGAGCGCGGGATAGGTGAACAAAACCAGGCGTTCGAGCTGCGCAGAGATGTACTGCATGCCGCTGAAATCCAGCCACGTGCACACGTAGTAGCTGAGCACGCCCAGGCCCGCGGCGGCGGCCAGGGTGCGGGTGGGGGCGGGCACGTTGCGTGCGGACATTTGGCGAAACGACACCACGCCCACCACCAGGTACACCGGCAGTGACAGCAGCAGACGCCAGACCATCAGCGTTTCGACGCTGAGGCCTTGAGCCAGGCCCAACTTGACCATAATGGCCTTGAGCGAGAAAAGCGCCGCGCTGCCGATGGCCAAGATCAGGCCGGTGCGTTCGGCTGCTGAATCGGCGGAGGGGGCTGCGGTGGGTGAGGCGTCGGGGAACATGGGGCGGGGGTCGCGGTGGTCGGCGAATTCTACAAGCGGCAACCGACCGCGGAGAGTCGCGGGGCCAAGAGCAGGTTGAAGTTCCAACGTGACGTCGGTCCGCTACAGGAGCGGGGTGTCGATGGGCCAGGGGGTGGCGGGGAGCCGGGTCGTCACGCGGGGACGTTAGGCGCGGCTCCGGGCCGGGGTCGGGCGGGGACCCGATTGTGACTGGGGCTGGGATCGGGGGCGGGGCTTACACTCTGGCCATGGACAACGACCTGATTGAACGGCCCCGACGCAACCGACGCACCGCGGCGATCCGCGCGATAGCGCGGGAGACGCGCTTGGATGTGGGCCAGCTGATTTACCCGCTGTTTGTGCACGACGCGGCGGACGACGTGCCGCTGGAAAGCTTGCCGGGGCAGACGCGGTGGTCGCTGGACGGGCTGGTGGCCGAGGCGGGCCGGGCGCTGGGGCTGGGGGTGGACAAGGTGGTGGTGTTTCCGAAAATCGACGACGCGCTCAAGAGCCGCAAGGGCAAAGAGGCTTACAACGACGGCGGGCTGATTCCGCGGGCGGTGCGCGTGCTTAAGGCCGCGCACCCTTCGCTGTGTGTGATCACCGACGTGGCGCTCGATCCGTATTCCAGCGATGGCCACGACGGGATTGTGAACGACGCGGGCGAGGTGGACAACGACGCGAGTGTGCGGCGGCTGACCTTGCAGGCGGTGTGCCACGCCAAGGCGGGGGCCGATTTGGTCTCGCCCAGCGACATGATGGACGGCCGGGTGGGGGCGATCCGCGAGGCCTTGGACGAGGCGGGCTTCACCGGTGTGGGCATCTTGAGCTACACCGCCAAGTACGCCAGCGCGTACTACGGGCCGTTTCGCGGGGCGCTGGATTCAGCGCCGCGCTCTGACGCCGCCTACGACGTGCCGGCGGACAAAGCGACGTATCAAATGGACCCGGCGAACGTGCGTGAGGCCCTGCGCGAGGTGGAGGCCGACGAAGACGAGGGCGCCGACATGGTGATGGTCAAGCCCGCCGGGCCGTATCTGGATGTGGTCCGCGCGGTGCGCGAGCACACGCAGCTGCCCGTGGCGGCGTATCAGGTGAGCGGCGAGTATTTGATGATCAAAGCCGCGGCCCAGAGCGGCTGGCTGGATGAACAAGCGGTGGTGATGGAGAGCCTGCTGGGCATCCGCCGCGCGGGGGCGGATGTGATTTTGACCTACTTCGCCCCGCAGGTGGCGCAGTGGTTGGCACAGCGATGAGCAGGCGATGAAGCGTTTGGTGAACCAGCTTGGTGTGGGGGTCATCAACCTGGGCGTCGCGTTTTACCGCGGCACCCTGGGGATGTGGCTGGGCGGGCACTGCCGCTTTCAGCCCAGCTGCAGCCAGTACATGCTTGACGCGGTGGCCAAGCACGGGCCCTGGCGGGGCGGCTGGCGGGGGATCAAGCGGGTGTGCCGGTGCCGACCCGGCGGCGGGTTTGGCGACGACCCGGCGTGAGCGCGGGGCGTGGGGTTAACCCAGCGCCGCCTCGATGGCAGCGAGCTCGGCGCTATCGAAAACGGTTTTTTCGGCGGCGGCCAGGTTGTCCAGAATCTGGGCGGGGCGGCTGGCGCCGATCAGTGCGCTGGTGACGCGTGGGTCGCGCAGCACCCAGGCCAGGGCCAACTGGGCCAGCGACTGGCCGCGGTGGTGGGCAATGGCGTTGAGCGTGTTCAGCCGCGTGCGCATCGCCGGGTCGATGCGGTCTTCGGTTAAGAATTGCGAGGTTTTCGCACGCGAGTCGGTGGGGATGGCGCTGAGGTAGCGGTCGGTGAGCAGGCCCTGGGCCAAGGGGCAGAAGGGGATCACGCCCAGGCCCAGCGTGCCCGCGGCGTCGAGCAGGTCCGGCTCGATCCATCGGTCGAGCATGGAGTAGGAGGGCTGGTGGATGATGGGCGGGGTCAGCCCGTCGCGTTTGCAGATGTGCAGCGCGTCGCGGGTTTGCGCGGCGTTGAAATTGCTGATGCCCGTGTAGAGGGCTTTGCCGCTGCGCACCGCGTGGTCCAAGGCGCCCAGGGTTTCTTCCAGCGGGGTGTCGGCATCAAAGCGGTGGATGTAGAAAAGATCCACGTGATCCAGTTGCAGGCGGGCCAGCGACTGGTCGAGGCTTGAGAGCAGGTATTTGCGCGAGCCCCCGTCGCCATAAGGCCCGGGCCACATGCCGTAGCCGGCTTTGGTTGAGATGATGAGCTGGTCGCGGTAGCCCGCGAGGTCGTTTTTGAGCACGCGGCCCACGCGGGTTTCGGCGCTGCCGGGCGCCGGGCCGTAGTTGTTGGCCAGATCAAAGTGGGTGATGCCGTGGTCGAAGGCGGCAAAGAGCATGGCCTGCGCGTTGGCGTGCAGCTGGGGCTCGGCCAGGCCTTGGCTGTCGGTGCCCGGGTCGCCGAAGTTGTGCCAGCAGCCCAGACTGAGGGCGGGCAGCTTGAGGCCGCTGGCGCCGCAGCGCCGGAACCAGGCCGATGGCCCGTCGTTGGTGCGGGCGGTGTAGCGGTCGGCGGCGGGGGTGTGGGGCATGGCAGAACCTGAGGGGGGGCGTGCAGGCGTTTAGCCTGTGTGGTCGGGGCCGGTTAATTTGCCGGCTTGCTGCGCCTTGCGGTGGATGTCGCGGCCGTAGCGGAAGGTGATGTTTTCGCAGCTTCGGCAGCGCCAGGCGGGCAGGCGGTTGGGGCGCATGATGGCGTGGGTGCCGGGGATGGATTCGAGAAAGTCGGTGCCCAGGGGGCCTTGGTCGCGGTTGAGCCAGTGCAGCCCTTGGCTGACGCTGACAAAGCCGGGCTTCATCCAGTCGTGGCACTGCGCGCAGCGGATCGGTTCGTGGGAGGGGTCAGACATGGGTGTGGGAGTCTAGGGCGTGCGCGGGGCGGCCTGCTGTGCGGAGAAGCGGTGGGGGTGATAGTTTTGAGTGCGGCCTTCTGTCGCTGCCGCTGGTTTTTTTCTGTTGAGCATGCGCCATGAACGACGACACGCACCGGGACCTGCCGCTGGATGAACGCCCGTCCGCGGCGGAGCTGCAAGAAGTATCGATTCGATGCCCGAACTGCGGGTACAACCTGACCGGGGTGCGGCTGGGTTCGTCGTGTCCGGAATGCAACCTCATCATCGGTCGCGGGGTGCTGGGCGGCGGGGCGCAGCCCACGTCGGGTTACGCGGTGGCCTCGCTGGTGCTGGGGATCTGTTCGATCACGATCGGCTGCGTTGTGTACGGATTGTTGTCGGCGATTTTGGGGCCGCTGGCTTTGTTCTGCGCCGCGAAGGCGGGCAAGCAGATCCGGGCCGGTGGGGTCTCGGCCTCGTCGCATGGGTTGAAAACCGCCGGGTTCGTGACCGGACTGATCGGCACCATCGTGGGGGCGTTTGTGGTGATCTTGCTCGTGGGTTTCTTGTTGCTCGCGGCCGCCAACGTGTCTTCGTCGGGGGGGCAGAGCCACCGTTCATCCCCTGCGCCGGTGGTGCCCACACCCGCGCCGGCGATGGTGCCGGCCGGCACTTCGACACCATAGCCTCTGGCGGTGGGGCGTAAACAGAGGCGTTAGGCCTCGGCGAGGATGAGCGAGGCGATGAGGCAGAGCCCGAGTGCGGCGGCGGCGATGGCCGCGCCGCCGAGGCCGGTGCTGCTGAGGTTGAGGACCACGCAGACGACCGTCGTGGCCGCGGCCGACGCGGCGACGGCACC
>JALZVY010000192.1 GCA_023300125.1 Phycisphaera sp. | reverse complement strand
CCACCATCATGATGGTGGTGCGCTGGCTGCGCTGATACATGTCGCGCATCCGCTCGTCGTTCAGGCGGGCCTGCTCGCTGATGGCGTGCATCGACTCGCGGGTGGCGGTCGAGCTTTCCTGCACGCCGCCCATGGTCTGGTTGAGGTTGGTCACCCCCACATTCAGGGCTTCGCGGGTGGCGCCTTCGGCTTCCATCCGCTCGTTGATGCCCTGCAAGGTCGTGCCTTGCTTTTCACTGGCGGCCGCCAGGCTCACGATCGCGTTGGTCAGGTGCCCGGCGGTTTCGTTTTGCTGGTCCAGGCTGGTCTGGATCGCCCCGAGCATCCGCTCTTGGTTGCGGGCGCTTTCGGGGATCGTCTTGAGCACCTCGGGGATGCCCTTCATCAATTCGAGCATCTGCTCGTTGCGGCCCGCCTGCTGGTCCAGGTGGGTGCGAACCGACTTCATGGTTTCCACCACTTCGCCGTAGCCCTCTTTGAGCTGCTGGATGGTCATCTCGCGGCCCTGACGCGACTTGGGGTCGACCCGGGCGATGTCGACTTCCACCGGTCCGCGGCCGCGGACCCGGTTCAAGAGGTTGCCGAGTGACTGTTTGATCTGTGCCATGGTGACGGTCCTGGGTGCGTGACGGCGGGCACGCGGACAAGGCCGCGCGCCGAGGATCCCCCGACACAACGGAGTGTAGCCGAGGCCTCGCCCCGTGCGAAAGCACAACCGTGCCTCGTCGATGGGCGGTTGCCAACAAAAAACCGCCCCAAAAGGGGCGGCTGGACCAGGCGTTGACGCGGCCGGTGGCCTCGGTGCAGGTTTATTCGGCCGCCGGCGCGTCGTCGGCAAACACGTAGTGCGGGCCCTCGCCGTCAAAGAACAGCGCGACCGCGGCCTCGTCGGTGCCCCGGGCCGGCAGCGGCCGGAAGCCCGCGGTCAGCATCGCCCGGTTCACTTCGGGGTTGGCCATGAACTGCCGCCACACGAAGCCCGAACGCTGGTTCTCGATCATCAGCATGGTGATGCCCACGTCGATGCCGATCACGTCGTTGGCCACCCAGTTGGTGTGGGGGTTAAACGCGTCGGCCAGGCCGTAGTGCCGCCACAGGTTCATGCCCCCGTCCTCGGCCGTGGGGCCGAAGTTGTCCATCATGTGCTTGAGCGCGGCGATGCACTCTTCGGGGGCGAAGGGGATCGACCCCGCCGCGGCACAGGGCACGATGGTGCCGTCGATGTGTGGGCTGGGATCCGGGCCGCCCCAGGCGGTGTAGCCCGTGGCCGAGTCGCTGCTGGTCAGCCCCCAGAGCATCTCGCTGTACTTGGGGAACTGTTCGGCCAGGCCGCTGAACATCGCCCGGTGCGCCTGGGTGGCAAACACCGAGTTGGTCCAGTAGTCCGCGTACTTGTCGCGTTTGCCCTTGAAGTCGATCCAAGCGTGGCTGAACTGGTGCACGAACAGCGGGGGATAGCTCATGAAGCGCTTGCCCTCGAAATCGTGGACCGGGCCGCGCGTCCAGGCGTCCCAGGTCTCGCGTGGCAGCGGGTGGGTGTTGCTGCCCAGCCCCAGCATCTGCAGCACCAGGTGCTCACTGAAGTGGTCCCAGCGGAAGCTGATGAAGCCGTTTTCCGGCGACCAGCCCATGCTCAGGGTGCGGCCGTCGCCCATCATCCAGGGCCAGTTCACCCGGTCATACAGCTTGGTGGCCAGCGTCTCGACCTCCGTGCCCGCGTAGTACTGGCGCGTGGTCAAGACCCCGGCCAACAGCAGGGCGGTGTCGATCGACGACAGCTCGCTGTTCCAGGCGCGCTGGCCGGTTTTCATGTTCACGAAGTGATAGAAAAAGCCCTCGTGGTGCTCCACCCGCTCCAAGAGCGTGCGCAGGGTCAGGGCCACGCGCTGCTGCGCCGCGTCTTTTTCAATCCAGCCACGCTCGTCGGCGATGCAGATGCCCGTGAGGCCAAAGCCCACCGAAGCAATGCTGCCGATCGCCTCGTCCTGCTGCCACACCCGCTGGCTTCCGTCGGCCGGGGCGCGGTCGGCCACCAAGCCGGTGGTCGGGTCGGCCTGCTCCCAGAAAAAGCGGAAGCAGCGCTGCTGCCACTCGTCGAGGAACTGACGTTCTTCAGAAGACACAGCCCAAGGGGCAGGGGCGTCGGCCATGGTCGGGGTCACCGGGGAAGCGGACACGGCAGAGGCTGTCGTGTTGGCGGCGGGGGTGTTGTGAGCGGGGGCGGGGGCCGCTGCATCCGGGGCCGCCACGGCCACACCCGACACCCACGTCAGGGCAAAGGCCAGGGTGGCGGGGGCCATTCGGGGCAGCAATCGCGGGCGAATCATGGTCAATACCTCGGTCTTCAGTCGGCCTGCACAAGGCAGGCCGTCGGCTTTCTCCAATGCCCGGCAAACAACAAGACCTGGGGCGGAACCTCTTTAAGGCCGTCCCCCCGTCCCATTTCACCGGCAGCCACACGTTTGCACGGGGCACCCTTAGACATCGGCCCAATCCGGGACCTCCGTTGAATCATCCTACGCCCACCACCACCGGCGGGTTTGGACCGCGAGGGCCGCTTCGCCCCCCATCACCCCATAATCAAACACCCCAAGGCCTTGAAAACCCCCTTGTTTAACTGCCCCCAAAGCCCATGATTCATCTTTCCCAACCCGCACAACCCAACCACCAGGCCCAAACGCATCGGCGATGAGTGATCCTCGCAAGCGTGTTTAAGAAGCCCCACCGCGGGCACCCGACTCAGGCCTTCCCCCAGCGCACCACGAAAAAAGGCCACGCCCCAAACAGGCGTGGCCTTCAACATTCTTCGAACTCAATCATGAAACCCGTCTGCCCCCCAACCCCGCGAAGGAGGTCGGGCGGCCAGCGGGTTCGCGGGGCGTCGGGGCGGTGCAGCAGGCCCGCGGGCCCGCTGGACGCCCGACCTCCGTAGCCCGCTTAGCCCGCGTCGGCGGCCATCTTGGCGGCCTTGGCTTTGGCGTCGTCCAGCGTGCCGACGTACATAAACGCCGATTCGGGCAGGTCGTCGCCTTCGCCCGCGCAGATGCGCTTGAAGCTGTCGATGGTTTCCTTGAGGCTCGTGTAGATGCCCGGGAAGCCGGTGAAGATCTCGGCCACGAAGAAGGGCTGCGACAAGAAGCGTTCGATCTTGCGGGCACGGCCCACGATCAGCTTGTCTTCTTCGCTCAGCTCATCCACACCGAGGATGGCGATGATGTCCTGCAGGCTCTTGTAGCGCTGCAGAATGGTCTGCACCTGACGCGACACCGCGTAGTGCTCTTCGCCCAAAATCGCGGGGTCGAGAATGGTCGAGGTCGACGCCAGCGGGTCCACCGCGGGGAAGATGCCCTTCTCGGCGATGCCACGGGCCAGCACCACGAACGCGTCGAGGTGGCTGAACGCCGTTGCAGGCGCGGGGTCGGTCAGGTCGTCCGCAGGCACGTAGATGGCCTGCACACTGGTGATCGCGCCCTTGTCGGTACTGGTGATGCGTTCCTGCAGCTGGCCCATCTCGGTCGAGAGGGTCGGCTGGTAGCCCACGGCCGAAGGCATACGACCCAAGAGGGCCGACACTTCCGAACCGGCCTGGGTGAAGCGGAAGACGTTGTCCACGAAGATCAGGGTTTCTTTGCCCGACTCATCGCGGAAGTCTTCGGCCATGGTCAGGCCCGACAGCGCCACGCGGAGGCGGGCGCCTGGAGGTTCGTTCATCTGGCCGAAGACCATGGCGACCTTGGACAACACGCTCTGGGTGTTGCCTTCCGAGTCGGTAAACTTGGACTCGTCCATCTCGCCCCAGAGGTCGTTGCCCTCGCGGGTGCGTTCACCCACGCCGCAGAACACCGAGTAGCCGCCGAATTCGCGGGCCACACGGGCGATCATCTCCTGGATGATCACCGTCTTGCCCACGCCGGCCCCGCCGAACAGGCCGATCTTGCCGCCGCGGACGAAGGGGCACAGCAGGTCGACGACCTTGATGCCGGTTTCCAAGATCTCGGTCTTGGGGTTCAGCGCGGTAAAGGCGGGTGGGGCGCGGTGGATGGGGGCCCGACGGCCCGTGTCCACGTCGCCACGCTTGTCGATCGGCTCGCCCAGCAGGTTGAACACGCGACCCAGCACGCCCTCGCCCACGGGCACGGTCACCGGCGATCCCTGGTCCACGCACTCCATGCCGCGCATCACACCGTCGGTGGATCCCAGCGCCACGGCCCGCACTTGGCCGCCGCCCATGTGCTGCTGCACCTCGCCCACAAGGTTGATGTCCAGCCCGTTGTGGCTGCCGGTGATCTTCACCGCGTTGTAGATCGCCGGAAGGTCCGACTCGGGAAACTGAGCGTCAAAGGTCGACCCGATGACCTGGGATACGGTGCCAGTGCTTGCCATGATGTTATTCGTCAAGGGTTTATGAATGACAGACCCACGGCCTGCCGCAATAAGGCCACGCAATGTAGCGGGGGACGGTGTCTGTCTCAAGCCCACATATATCGCTTATCGATATATCCAATTTGGATATATTGGCATTCGATATGAACGGCCTCAACGACAAATCCCGACGCGACCTCTTCCGTGGCAGCCTCGAGGTGATGGTGCTGGCCGTCTTGGTCGACGGCAAGCAGTACGGCTACTCCATCCAGAAGCGGGTGAAAGAAGCCTCGGGCCAGATGATCAAGGCCGGCAGCCTGTACCCCTTGCTGCACCGTCTGGAAGCCGACGGCTTGGTGAAGGCCCACTGGGAATCCGACACCGGCCGCGACCGCAAGTGGTACACGCTCACCCCCGCGGGCCAGCAACAGCTCAAGTCCGCCGCCGCCGACTGGCAGGCCGCCTTTGCGCGGATGTCGGGCTTGGTGCTGCCGGCCCTGCGGCAGATCACCCACCACCGTGTCACCGAGTGAGTCTTTCTCTCTATTTCTCTCTACTAGAGCGCGGGCTGGTCTGAAGCGTCCTCAGCCACGCTCGGCTTTGCGGTGACTGTCAGCCCCACCAGCGGCTGATCGGGCTCCGGGTCGCGGCCCGCCATGCGGTCGTAGACCCGGTCGCGGATGCCCAGCGCGTTGACCTCGCACATCGAGATCAATTCGCCGTCGATCGGCACGGTGAAGATGCAGTTGCGCACCCGCTCCTGACCCAGCGGGGTTTCAAGCTGCTCGCGGCTCATGAACGCGTGGGTGCTGATGATGAACGGATGCAGCCGCGCCCGGCCGGTGAGCAGCCGCCGGGCCAGCCGGCCCGGGCCTTGGGCATCGAGCTTCTTTAAAACCACCCGGGCGCAGCGCGGGGCGGCCCACAAAAAGAACCCCGGGTCTTGGCGCAGCATGCCCAGCAGCTGGGCCGCAAACACCCCGCGCCCCCCGTGGCGAAACGAGATGCCGCCCCAGCGCTTGATGAACCGCTCAAAAAGCTTCCGCTGCGGCTCGCCGCAGCGCGGGCCCAGCGGCTCATGGCGCGGCGCTGCCCCGGGCTGGGTGCACACCACCCCGGCCATCATGCGGCTGCACCCGGGGTGACCAAACCACCACTGCCGGTCCACCCAGGCCGCGCGCTGGTCCGCCGTCGCGTCTTGGTCCAGCATCCCCTGGGCGGCCAGGTCCCACACATCGTCTTGGGTCACGTGACCACCCAAACCCGGCCGGCTGCGGCCCACCTGGGCCGCGGGCTGGAACGCGATGATGCGAAACGCGTCGGCGTGGTCGCGGAACCAGCGCACCATCGCGGGCACCTCATGCAGGTTGTCGGGTGTCACCGTGCAGGTCGAAGCCACCCGCAAGGGCAGCCCGGTGGTGCGCCGCGCTTCGCGGATCATCTGGGCAAAGGTTTCGCGAAGCGGCATCAGCTCGGCCTCGCTCTTGGCCTTGGCGTAGTCCTTCTCGCGGCCGCGCTGCAGCATGTCCACATGGATCGACAGCTCGACCAGCCCGCCTTCGCGCATCAAGCGCTCCAGCAGGCCCGGTCGGCGACGGAACGTCTCGCCGTGGGTCATCACCATGGGCACGAGCTGGATCTCATGGGCGTAGCGCAGCAGCTCGATCAGCTCCGCCTCGTCGCGCAGCGTCACCTCGCCGTCGGTCAGCTGCAGGTTGCCCCACTGGCCCAGGCGTTCGCGCAGCAGCCGCATCTGGGCCTTGACGTCCTCGACCGGCAGCGGGGGGGTGGCGTTGGCATTGCCGCCCAAATAGCAGCCCTTGCAACCAAAATCGCACACGGGCATCGTGCCCACCGTGGCCCCGCAGCCCTCTTCGAGCGCGCCGATGGTCTGGTGGGGCACACGAAATTCCGGGTCCAGGCGCTCCCAGGCCGCGCTCAGGTCCCTGCGGGTTGCGCGGCCCACCGGGCGCACCACATGCCGCCACATTTCACGCAGTGCCATCAAGGGTTCTCACAGGCCCACCAACCGAACCAAGCCAGGGCGGCTTGCTGTCCAGACTCTAAAGCTTTGGCACGCATCTTTATTCCGTCCCCATTCCGTCCCCATTCCGTCCCCATTCCGCCCCCATTCCGTCCCCGGCATAAGCAAGCCCCTTCAAACCCCACGCCCCCCCGCGCCCCCTCGCGCTTTACAATGGCCCCCCATGCCCGATCCGATCGACGTTTACCTGCTCTGGGGCCAGTCCAACACCACCGGCTACGGCTCGGCGGACGAGGTTCCCCAGGCCCTCAAAGCCCCGCACCCGTCGGTCCGCATCTTCCACGCCCCGCTCGACGGGCCCGAGGGCGAGCGCAGCCTGCGGCCCGCGTCGCGCACCTGGGCTGCGCTGGCCCCGGGATTTGGGGCCCACCCCGGCGGCTTCGGGCCCGAGCTGTCGCTGGGCCCGGCCCTGGCCCAGGCCGCCCAGGTGCCCGTGGCACTCATCAAGTGCGAAGAACCGGGCACCGGCCTGTTTGACCGCTGGTGCCCCGACAACCCCAACGACGCCAACACGCTGACCAACCGCGCGCTCGAAGACGCCGCCCAGGCCATCGAACAGCTGCTGGAAGAAGGCCACGACCCCCGCATCGCCGGGCTGGTGTGGTTCCAAGGCGAGAGCGACACCCTCGACGCCAACCACGAGCCCGAGCGCTTCGGCCCGCTGCTGCGCACGCTCGTCGAGCGCATCCAAGAAGAACTCAACGACGGACGCACCTTTCCCAAGGCCTACGTGCGCGTCAACCCCGCCGATCCAGACGCCAAGCACCTGGGCTTCATCCGCCAACAAATCGAAGCCGCCGCCAACGCGGACCCCAAAGCCGCGTGGATCGACGTAGACGACCTCACCCTGATCGACCCATGGCACCTCAACGGCGAAAGCCTGTTGAAAGTCGGCCAGCGCGCCGCGGAGAAACTCATCGCACTCACCCCCACCGAACCCATCGAGCCCCAAACACCCGCCGCGACGCCGCTGGCCGCGTCCAACCCCATGCCCGCCAAACCCAGCGCCGCGGAAAAAAAACCCCGCATCATCGCGCTCATGAACCAAAAAGGTGGCGTGGGCAAAACCACCACCAGCGTCAACGTGGGTGCGGCGCTGGCCAACCAAGGCCACAGCGTGCTGGTGATCGACCTGGATCCCCAAGCCCACCTCACCCTGTCACTGGGCATTGAACCCACCGAGCTAGACAAAAGCCTCTACGACCTGTTCACCGACCCGGCCACCACCGCCATGGAAGTGGTGCGGCAGGTGCCCCCCGATTCACGCAACCTGGCCATCCTGCCTGCCGAAACCAACCTCGCAGGCATCGAGAGCGAGCTCAGCGAGCAGGTCGCCACCGGGCTGGCCCAAACCCTGCTGCGCAACAAAACCGCCGATCTTTGCAAGCAGTTCGACTACGTCTTGCTCGACTGCCCACCGAGCCTGGGGCTGCTGACCATCAACGGGCTGACCATGGCCAGCGAGATCATCGTGCCCATGCAGGCCCACTTCTTGGCCCTGCAAGGCATGACCAAGCTCTTCGAAACCATCGGCATGGTGCGCGGGGGCATCAATCCCGCGCTCACCGTCTCGGGCGTGGTCCTGTGCATGCACGAAGCCAACACCATCCTGGCCAACGACGTCATCAGCGAGGTCGAAGGCTTCTTCGAAGCCGCCCGCAACACCGAGCAGCCCTGGGCCAACGCCCAGGTGTATCAGCCGCCCATCCGCCGCAACATCAAACTGGCCGAAGCCCCCAGCTTCGGCCAGTCGGTCATCGCCTACGCCCCGGAATCCAACGGGGCCAAGGACTACCTCGCCGTGGCCCAGTCGATCGCGGCGGGCCTCTGAACGCGGTCCGCGCACCCAGCGCAATCAAAGGTCCAAGGAAGCGACAGGGTTAACCCGCGGGTCCCGATAAAAAATTTTCTCAAGCGCCCTGGCGGTAGCCAGGCGCTGTGTGGTGGCACCGGCCGACACCTTCCGATGACCCGCCTCTTGCAGCGGAGCGCTGCTGCATCCGTGTCCGGTATTCCATCCTTCACCGCCCCTTGCCGCCATAAAAAGACGTCCCCGGATTCTCCCGCTTTCCCCACGCTGTGTGGCCAGGCGATGCACCCTGCTGGCCGCCGTGGTTCTGCTCACAGGCTGCCACACGGCCCCCCCAGGCATGGGACCCGGTGCAGCCTGCCGCCGAGTCGTCGGCCACCGCCCGCACCCGCGCCGACGCCGCCGCGGTGAATTGGGACCAGCTGGACGCAACCGCACTTGAGCCGCCGGCGCCCTACCCAACCTCGCCACACAGGTCTTCGTCACCGACAGCGGCGGTCAGCGCACCGCGGTGGCCAACGCCGCGGGCACGACCGTCCTCCCCGCTTCGTTCCTGAACTTGAACCCCGGCGTGCTCCCCGGCTCGTCGGGCGGATTCAGCTCCATCACAGTGCCCAACGGCCTGTTCACTTTCTCGGTCTTCGACAGCGGCGGCGACGGCTCGGGCACCACCCTTTTCTTCCTAAGCGATGGGAGACGCACCATCTTCGACGCCAACACCAACCCCGCGGTGAGTGCCAACCGCTTCAGCGCCACTATTTCGCCAGGTACCGCCATCCTGTCGCTGGAAAGCGTCAGCTCGATCAACGCAGGCAACACCGGAGCATTCGCCGTCACCTCCACGGTGATCACCGGCACCGCCGACCAAGCGTTTCGTCTGCGGCAGACCCCCTCGGTCCCGCCCAGCGATGACCTGGATTTCGCGCGATTGGGCATCCTGGTGCAGAACTAACCCCGCACCACGCCAACCCGCACCACCTCTGTCTCCACCGATTTTCACCGCTTCTTGATCATCCGACCATGACGCCCCCCCCTTGACGCCCGTGGCCCTGCTCGCCGTCGCTGCTGTTTTCGCACCCGTCGCCGCCGCCCAGGTCGACATCAGCATCAACGACCAGGCCTTGTCCGGACGAGCCGCGCCGGTCAATCCCGACCCCAACGCCGACCCCAACGCCGCGTTCGTCACCGGCGACGGCGACCTGTTGCTGCTCGACGACCGCGAGCACTTCACCCTCCGCAGCGTCACCGACTTCGTCTACACCAGCAACGCCCGACTCTCGGACGATAACCGCGTCTCAGATACCTACCTGCGCGAAGAAGTCGCCCTGCGGGCCGCCACCCGCCTAGACCAAACCTGGGACGTTTTCGCCGAAAGCGGAGCTATTTTCACCCGCTTCTCGGACGAAACCGACCTCAACAGCGACACCCTCTTCGCCCGCATCGGCGCCTCCACCCCATGGAAGGGCGGCACCCTCGGCGGATCCTTGGCAGGCAACTTCATCCACGAAGACGGCTTCGGCGACGACCTGATCGACCAGCTCGTGCTCACCGGCTACTACCTCAAGTCCTACCGCCTGGAAGACAACTGGACGCTGGGCACCCGCGTGATCGCCAGCCAAACCTGGACCGACCCCCACGACTTCACCAACCTCCGCCTCACCCTGGGCGCCGACCTCATCCGCCCGGTGCACCGCAAGGTGGTCTGGATCTCGGGCGTCGACGTCTACGCCAGCTGGTACGCCGACTACTTCCCGAACTCACCCGCCGTCACCGAAGACCGCAACGACCTGGGCCTGCGGGCCCGCACGGAGCTTCGGTGGAACATCTGCGAAAACGCCTCACTGCGCGGCATTCTGGGCTACAACTTCCAAGACTCAACCATCGACTTCCTCGACTACGGCGAGCGCACCGCCGGGCTGAGCCTTCTGCTCACCCTCGATTTCTAGCCGCCACGCGGCACGTGGTTTACCTAGACCGCACAGACCCACCCACTCAAATGGGCTCGGGCAAAAAAAACAGAAATTTAATTGGAAAGGGGCAAGTCGCGGCGTCGGCCACCCGATTTGTTGCTTCAGCGACCGCCCGACGGTGCCCTGGTTCTACGTTGAACCAAGTTGCCCTTCCGCCGCGGTTTTTCCGGTCGCACCCTTGAGAGGGAGAGAAACCGATGAGTCGTATCAACACTAACGTGAACTCACTGCTTGGTCAGCGTGTTCTTGGCGAACAAAACCAGGCCCTGAACACCTCGCTTGAGCGGCTGTCCACCGGC
>JALZVY010000191.1 GCA_023300125.1 Phycisphaera sp. | reverse complement strand
AAGCAGCACGTCGGCGAACCCCCGCCACTCAACTCGGTGCCTAGCCCGTAGCCGTGCGGAAACTAACCGGTAGTTTCGAGTGCCCCGCGCAGCCCACTCAACTTGCGAGCGCAGCGAGCCCACTGACCTTGGGGTTGTCGGACCCAGCGCCACGCCGGGGCAGGCCGACCGCAAGACCGCACGGCGTCAAAGCTCATAAACTGCCAAAGGCGGTCACCGACAGACCCAAACCACTTGAACCCCTTGCACGCCTGGAGTTTATTTCACCATGATCAAGTTTCTCCTTTTCAGCGTATTGATCGTGCTTCTCGCGCATCCCCTCCGCGCCAACGCGTCCGACGCCGTGACGGTCGACAGCCTGGATGAGCTGCGCAAATACCTGTCGGTGGATCACGCCAAGGTGCAGATGAAGCCCGGGGTGTACCGGCTGGACGACGCCGACGGCCACCACTTCCTCCGATTCACCGGCCACGGCGCCCACTTTGACCTGACCGGGGTGACCTTTGAAATCGACAACCGCCTGTTCTCCAAGTTTGGCGTGGTGCCGGGCACCGACGGCTTTTACTGCGTGATCGATCTCATCGGCGACGGGATCGTCTTCGAAGGGCTGACCACCCAAAACATCGGGCCCGAGAGCAGCGCCCAAAGCCGCAACAAGATCTTCAACGTGGTGGGATCCGATGTCCTCCTCAAAGACATCGACATCACCACCTCCGGCTCCTCGCCGTGGGGCTACGGCAGCCTGTATGGCCTGGGCGGCGGCGTGGTGCGAAAAATGAACGGCATCCGTGTGGGGTGGCCGGCCAAAAACGTGACGCTTGAAAACTGCCGCGTGCACATGCGGGCCATGGGACACGCCATCTTCGTTCAAGGCGCCAAAAACACGCTGATCGACAACTGCCACGTCGACGGCCTGCTGCGGCCCACCAACGAGATTTTGGCGGAAACCTCTGGGTTCGCCTTCGACCAGGGCTTCAAGGCCAATAGCGCAACGTACGTGGAAGGGGTCAAGGTGGGCGACGACCGGTCGATCCTGCCCGACGAGATGATCTCGCTGAGCGAAGACGGCATCCGGCTTTACGGACACGGCGGCGCAGACAAAATCCCCACCGGCGCGACCACGATCCGCGGCTGCACCGTGCGGCAGATGCGCCGCGGCATCTGCATCGGTCTGGGGCCGGGGGCCGACACGGCGATCGATTGCACCGTCACCGACTGCGTGGCCGCGGGGTTTAACGTGAGCAGCAAAGACACGCTCAAAAACTGCCGCGCCGACGCCCGCTACGGCGAAGCCCTGAGCTGCCCTTATTACAGCTCCAAACGCGCCCACATCGAACTCGACATCCTCGACAGCCGCAACGGCCTGGCCAACACCCTGCTTGCCACCGTGAACGGCACCGGCCACACCATCACCCTCACCACCGCCAAGCCCGCGTTCGTGCCCGCCGCGTTCAGAATCGAAAAAGCCACCAACCAAGGCTACGCCTTCTATCAGAAAAAACACGGCAAACCCCCAGCCCGCAACATCACGCTGACCAACCACACCCCCGCCAGCGTGTCGAAGTAGGCGTGCAAAAAACAGGCGTGCAAGCGGTGTGGCCAGGCAAGTCAATCGCCCTGCATGCCCCCAATCTCGCGCGTCATCGACTCGCTTTGGACCCCGCAAGCCGGTGCCTTCTCACGCCGGGGTCGGCTACAAAGTGAAGGTGTTGGTAGGCCGAGGCATTCGCGTACGCCACCCACACGGTGATTGAGACACCTTTTTCAGGCAGCACGTGATGGGTTGGGGCAGTGGGCTCCCAGCGCACGCGGCCCCCGGCCTGGGCCAGGTCGTGGGGCAGGTCCAGATCTCCGGTTCGGGGGGAATCAGAATGGCTTCCAAGGTGAGCTTCGGCGGCGGCGGCGCCGACCAGCAGAAGCTGACGCAGCTGGGCATCGACGACCACGCCTTGGGTGCGACGATGATCAATACGTAGCATCGTGGTCATCGCCAGCAACGCGGTCGCGACCATGCCCAGCCCTGCGACGGCAAAGAAGGTGGCCAGCCCGCGTTGACGAGAATCGCTGCGTGTGTAATTCATGGTGCAGCTCCGCGGGCCACGCCATCGGCGCCTCGGGCCAGGATCACTTGACCGGGGAGCCAGATCGTCTGCCCGTCAATCGCGATCTCCAGCCCGCTCGCACTGACATTCGAAAAGCGGACCCCCAGCGGGACCTCGTACCGGCCTTCCCGCGCGGCTTGATCCGTCTTGCCCACTGCCTGGGAAACGCCGTCGCTGTGGCGGATCAGCCACCCGCGGCCGGGGTACCGCACGGAGGGTTCAGAGGTGTAAACCCAGCGCACCGCCTGCCCGGACATCCGCAACACGAGTTGCCCCTCGCCCTCCAGCGTAATGGACGACGTGGTCCATACGTCGCCGCGGAGGGCACGCAAGGCAAAATCCATGCGCGAGACCGACCACTCCATATCCGCGGCGACGCGTTGAACGATCGTGACCTGCTTGACCAGCTGGCCGGCCAGCAACAGGAAGACTGTCAACAAGCTGAGGGCCGCAACCATCTCGAGCAGGGAGTAGCCGTGACGGCGGTGTTTCATGGCGACACCTCGTGATCGGCGGGGGATGATGCAACCCCGCGCGGGGTCCACAACTCGACTTCACCGCGTGCTGTTTGTCGTGACAAACGCCACCACCCCTCGCCCGCGGCTTCCTGCATGACCCGCGGGTCGTTGCGTTCACGCCCCGCCAAAAGCCTCCCCGCTTGCACTTCCAACAGCCGCACGGCCGCGCGCTGCTCGGCCATGGCCTTGCTGGTCTTGCGGTAGCGGATGTGCGTCCCTGCAAGCGCGGCGACCAGTGCGGCGAGTAGCGCCAGCCCGACGAGCGTGTCCATCCAGACCGAGCCGCGGCAGCGCGAGATCTTTATGGAGCGCCGCGGTCCCGGTCCCTGATCAAACCGATTCATCACAACACCTCCCATTCGGGCATGACGCTGTACATCAGGTGCACCAGCGGCAAGAACAGGCTGTAGACCAGCCACCCCACCAAAACCGCCAACGTGATGACGACGAGCGGCAGCACCGACGCCTTCAAAACTTCCAGGACGGCGTTAGAACGGCTCGCGTGGTAACGGGACAAAAACCCCAGCGTGTGCCCCGCGTCGCCGCCTTGATCCAAGGCCCCCAGCATCCCCCGGGACAAGCTAGGCAGACGAGCGAGGCTGGCGGCCGACGCGAGGGTGCCGCCGTCATCGATGGCCTGGGCCATGTGCACCAGCTGGCGCCGCACGCGGCGAGTCACCGCGCTGGCGCTGGCCAAGCGCAGCGATTCGGCCATGCCGTAACCCACCCCCACCGCGTCCGCGGTGGCGGTGTAGGCCATCGCCCACGAGCGGTCACGGATCCATCGGCGAGCCCCCGGCACGACCCACAACATCCCATCCAGACCCGGTATCTGGGACCAATCCACACCGCGACGCGGCTGGCTGATAGACGACAACGCCCGGCCCGCCAGCAGCATGACGAGTCCAATCCCCGCGACCCACCCCCACCACCCCAGGGCCCTACCGATCGTGAACGTGATCTGGGTCGCCCAGGGCATGGCGATGTCAAAATCATCAAATATTTCAACGTATTTGGGCAAGATGAACGTCGTGACCGCACCCAGCAACAGCAGCAGGAAAACCGCGATCACAATCCCGTAGCCCCCGCCCATGCCCCCTGCCGGCTCGTTGGCGTCGAGGCGAAACCGCGTGAGGCTGCGCTGGTGCACACGGCTGAGCCCCGCGCTCAGCTGGCCCATGCGTTCGGCGACGGAGATCTCTTGATAGTCACGCCCGGCAACCTCCGGGGCGTAGTGCTCCAACGCCTCGCCCACCGGCATCCCCGACTCAACCGCTTGCCGGATCGCCCTAAGCCGCCGGGCCGTGCCCCCACACTCGCTACGCTCGGCGGCCAAGAGCATTTCCCCCAGCGGAAGGTTCAGCCGCGCCGCTTGTTCAAGGTAGCCCACGATCGACACGGACCGCTGCCGCCGCTGCTGCGCGACCAGCCTAGCCAGCATCATCATGGTGAATAACCCGAAGACCGGGACGCACGCCCCAAAGGCCCCCGCAAAAAACGCACTCATCACCATGGCCAACAGCACGAGTATCGCCCCGCCGCCGAACGACCAGATGACGATCGAAGAAAATGTTTCTAATGCACCTCGCATCGGGCCTATTTCCTAGATGATGGATTGCATAAGCCGGACCAGCGGCAGGAACAACGCCGTGATCACCGATCCCATCACCAGCCCCATGACGATCGTGAGCGCTGGACTAAGATAGGCCTGGATCACGCTCAGGCGCAGGTCGGCTTGCTGCTCATAGATCGCCGAAAGATCACCGACCAAGGCAGCGAGGTCGGCCTTTTCCGACGCAAGCTGCATCGCCGCGGGCACCGACGCGGGGATGAGCGACAGCTTGAGCGGATCCCCGAGCGTCCGGCCCGACTCTAAGGCCTCGATCAGCCGCCGGGTGTCTTGCATCAACCGGCGCGATCCGACGGACGCGCTACTAAGCTGCAGCGCCGCGGGCAAGTCCAATCCCGCCGACACGCCCACGCGGAGCATGTCGCACCAGCGGGCCATCAGATTGCGGTTGAGCGCCGGGCCAATCAGCGGCAGCCGCATCAGGACGTGGTCGAGCACCCAGCCGCCGTGCCCCCCCACGCGCAGTACCACCGCTAAAACAGGCAACGCAACGAACGCAACCGCCAAAGCCGTCAGGATCGGCCAGGTGTAATCGGCAAGCCAGATCAACACCGCCGTGAGCACGGGCAGGCTCGTATCAAAATCGTCGTAGAGCTCGGAAAACTGCGGAATCAAAACGGTCCCCACGAAACCCATCACCCCCGCGAAGCACACGGTGACGACCAATGGGTAAGCCACCGCTCGCCACAGGGTGCCGCGTAGCCGCTGCATCATCTCCAAATGCCGGCCCAGGTTCATGAGCACCGCCGAGAGCCGGTTGGCGTTGACCCCCGCAGCGACCAGCTGGCTGTACAGCTTTGGGAAGCGTGATTCGTGCCGGGCGAAGGCCTCGGGGAGTTCGGCCCCGCGTTCGAGTTCGTCCACGACCCGATTGATCGATTCCGAAAGTCGGCCCCGCCGCATGTCTTGGGCGATCAAGCGCAGGCCCGACGCGATCGGCAGGCCAACCTTGGTGAGCTGAGCAAGCTGCTGGTTGAATGCTAAAAAATCCGTGCCGCGCAGGGGCCGACCCGAAGGGCGGTCTTCCAGCTCAAGGGTCAGCACCCGCAGGTTCGAAGTTTCCAGCGCTTCGTGGGCGGCCTCCACGCTTTGGGCACGCATCACCCCGTCAAGGGCCTGGCCCTCGGTGGTCTGCACGGCATATCGGTAAGTCAACATCGTCAAAAACTTCAAAAGAGCGATCGCGGGCCTATCGCTTGGTGGCGAGCGGACAACTGCCCGAGCGTGGCGCCCGCCTGCTTCTCGATCAGCGGGCGGGCCAAGCCGATCGGCATCGTGCGGACGTGAGAATCGGCGAAGACCACGCTGACCGAATCGCCTTCAACCATATACGCCAGGATGTGATCCGAGCGCAAGCTCGCGCCGGGCCGGCGCAGATAGATCAGCCCGGTGGGCTCTGACGATTCGCCGGCCCGGGGCGTCTGGACGACCGCGGCACGAATCTCCGCAGCCCCTTCAAACGCCACCGCGCCTCGGGGCGCGTTGAGGGGCTGCAAGCCCCCCGTCAAAACGACCATCGCCCCCAAAACGACGACGGCCATGGCCGTGACGGTGCAGGTCACCGCGACGGCGGTCGAGTGTTTGAGGGTGGCCGGCCCGATTTGGATACCCGCCGCCGCGGGGCCGACCGCCGCCCCGCTGACCAGCGACATCTTGCAGAGCTCTACCGACAGCGTCGCGGGCACGCCGGCCGAGGCCTGGGCATGCAACCCGCCCAGCACCGCGGCGAGGCCCCCCGCCGTAACGCTGCCCAGACGCTTGCGCAGCGCCGCGAGGGCGGCCTCGGTCCGGCGGGACATCGTGGCCTTGGACACGCCGGTTTCGCGGGCCAACTGAGCCTGGGGCTTGCCGTTGAGGAAATGCTCGACCAAGAGGCTGCGATGAGAGCCGCTTAGACAGGCCAAGGCCTCGTCGATCTGGTTCGAAACCGAGGCCCACGGCTCGGCGGAGCTGCGCCGAGCGTCCATCCTTTTTTGATACGCCAACTCGCGTTTGCGGCGGGCCCCTTCGCTGCGGAGGATGTCGATCGAGCACCGTGTGGCCACCCGGTGCAGCCACGCGGGCAGGCTGTAGTTCACTTTTTCGGGGTCGCGCATCAGCCGGTAAAAGGTGTCTTGGGCCGCGTCTTCAGCCCGCCCCGGGTCGGCCAAGACCCGCAGGCAGGTGTGATACACCAGCGCCGAGTACCGCTGAACCAGGCCCGCAAACGCGTCGGCATCGTCCGCGTCGATGTAGCGCCGAAGCAGGTCGATGTCGGGTTCACGCACGGCCAAGCGTCTTCTCACACACGGAAACTGCGATCGGGGCGTCAACAAGCGTCCCCCGCTTACCTTCAAGACGGAGTCCTGGGCCAAGTGTTTCACACTTCGCCCAGGACACGGGAAATTTCTGCCGCGTCGGTCACCCCCGCCGCCACCAGCTTTTCGCCTTCGACCCGCAGCGGGTGGCAGCCCGGCTGCTCCTTCATGAGCGATTCGATCACCGCAGGGGAACCGCCGTTGATGACCGCGTCGCGCACCTCCGCGGTGATGCGGCCCAGCGACGCCACGGGGATCCGGCCGTGGTAACCGCCCCGGCCATCGCTCTTGCGTAGCAGCCGCATCGTGACCACCCCCCACAGCGCCCCGGCGATCTGGTAACGCTCGAGGCCCATTTCAAGCAGACGCAGCACCGCCCGGGCCGGCGACGCTGCGTGCAGCGTGGACACCAGCCGGTGGCCCGACAGCGCGGCCTGCACCGCAACCGAGGCGGTGGCCGCATCGCGGATCTCGCCGAGCGCCAAGACCTGCGGATCTTGGCGCAACATGCTCCGCATGGCACGTTCGTAGGTCAGCTCGCCGAACGGAGCCACCTGAATCTGGGTGACGCCCGCCAGATCACGCTCGATCGGGTCTTCAAGGGAAACGATGCTGATCCCCTCGCGGGCCCGCCGCATCATCTCTAACAGCGCATAGATCGTGGTCGTTTTCCCCGCCCCCGCAGGCCCCGTCAGCAACAACATACCGCTGTCACCCGCGGCGTACGCCTGCAGCCCACGCATCACCGCCTCGGGCATGTCCAAAGCGTCCAGCCCCTTGGGCTGGAGCAAGTCCGCCGGGAGCCTCACCGCCACACGCATCCCGTGGTTGGTCGGTATCACCGACACGCGCAGCTCGACCGCGCGTGCCACGCCCTCGGCCTGCGGTACCGAAACAGTGCAGTTGCCCTCTTGAGGGATGTCGCGTCGGTACGTCAGCAGACGGGCGGCCACCATCAACCGGTTCACCAAGCCTTGGCCAACCTCCTTGCTGAAACGCTGGTGGAGGCAAAGCAGCCCGTCGACGCGAAAATGGACCTCGACGCCGTCGCTACCGGGCTCAACGTGCACGTCCGAAGCCCGCTGGCGGAGCGCTTCTTGCAAAAGCAGCTCCACGCGGGTCCGGGCATCGATATCCACCGAATCAGGGGGCGTCAAAGGGGTCAGCATGCGTTTTTTCGAGAGAGTGACATCTACATAACGTAGCCGCTCACGAAACGTTTCAACAAAAATTGTTTGCCCAAAATCAACCACGGCGCCCACGCGTCGTCGCCGTCATCGCCCCAGCCTGCCATGACTTCATCAAGTGCTTTTGACGGCGGATTCAGTGCCTCTCGCAGAGAAAGCCCTGGACGCGCTGTGACAATCCAGTGACCGCATGGCCCCAGAACTTATGCTGTCATCGCCCGGACTTTTTTCGGTCTGCGGCCGCAGAGCCCCCCCGCCCCTCGCCCACCCCTTCATACCAAGGCTTTTCTCATGACCCCACGCTCACTCGCCGCTGCTTTGCTGTTTACCGTGCTGATGGGGTTTTCTGCGACCGCAGACACCTTCAACGTGGATCAAGACCACTCGCAGATCGCCTGGAAGGTGGACCACCTGGGTATCTCCGAGACCCACGGGCGGTTTGACCACTTCAGCGGGAGCTTCGACACCGGCCCAAGCCCCACGCTTACGTTCGAGATCCAGGCCACGAGCGTGAATACCAACAGCAAGAAGCGCGACAAGCACTTGCGTAACAAAGATTTTTTCAACGTCAGCAAACACCCCACCATCACTTTCAAAAGCACCCAGGCCACGGCCACCGAAACAGGGTGGACAGTCACGGGCGAGCTCAGCCTGCTGGGGGTCACCAAGCCCCTTGAAGTGCAGGTACTGAAGACCGGCGAGGGCAAGACCCGCCTAGGCTACCGCGCGGGCATCCGCTGCGACTTTGTCATCCA
>JALZVY010000190.1 GCA_023300125.1 Phycisphaera sp. | reverse complement strand
GCCGGACGCCAGCTTGCTGAGGGCCTCCTGCGGCACATCATCCGAGACACCGACACACACTGATCCATTGGGCACGTGTCGGGGATCTGAAGCATCGCCCATGCATGGTGTTGTTGACAACCGACACAGCCACACGCCAAGCGTTTTACGACCCCACGCCAAACACCCTGCGCTTGCGTGAGGGAAATCCGTCATCTGTAAATGTTCTGCCCCCCCATTTGGAGTTCCATTGCGTCGCATTTTTTCTGCCGTTTTACTTCCTGCTTTGTGCATCGTCCTGGCCACCACGTCCAAGGCCGCACCCACGCCGCCGAGCCTCGCTGAACTCGATGCAGACACCCGAGCGGTTGCCGGCGCAATCATTCTGACGACCGCGGACGGTTCGCAGGCCCAGACCCTTGGCATACGTGTGGGTGACGTGGTGGTGAGCGTGAACGATGAGGCGGTCTTAGACAGAGCTCAATTCAGCCTTCTGCTGAAGAAGCGTGATGAACGAAAGATGACTGTCGTGGGAAGCGACGAAAATCGACGCACGGTGAACTTGGCTCTGGGTCGGATTGGCATCGGTCACGTAACGTCGCCCCAGCGCCTGACCTTGGCCACCAGCCGTGCCATGGCACGCGACGCGGCATGGAACCACGCTGTGATCGCAAGCGCTTGGGCGCTGGAAAACCACGACCCTGAAACCGCAGAGCAATCACTTCACGCCGCAAAACAGGCGGGCTATCCGAATGATGCGGTGATGCAAGGGTTGACTTTCTTATCGCATATGGCCAACGGCCACTACGCGATGGCCTCTGACATGCTGGACACGATGCCCCCGCGCACCGACGCCCAGCACGATCTTTACCTTCCCGGAGCGGCGGAACGCAGCCATTTGTTCTTGGCCACTGGGCGTTGCGACGAATTGCTTGGTTTGGTGCAATCCGATCCCATCCATTTGGGCCCCATACAAAACGCACCAAACTGGGCACGTGACATGGCTTTGTTTCGCGGGATCAACGGTCCTCCAACGCCGCTTGCAACTGAGCAGGACGCACCGGTCCAGGCAGTCAACCCCACACTGTCGGAGGCCTCACGGTGGATTTGGGGCAAAAGCGAGAGCAGGTCCTACAACCGCGAGGTGATCGCGAACAAACCGTTTGTCATGCGGGCAGCACCGGGGGCACCGGCTCAAGCGTTTCTGTCTCGGTTCGATGATTTTGGCGACTTCGATCTTCACGCCCGTTTCAAAGCCTCGCTGAGCGGCAGGATTAGCGGATCCTACGGAGCGTCTGTCGCCATCAATGTCAGCGATCTGAGATCGCCCGCACCAGACGTCGTGTCCTACTTCAACGGCGCGACATCGGTGCTGGGGGCCAGTTTTAATGTTTCGCGTGACGGTCGTTCTGTGCGCAAAACAATGAGCGGCTGGGCGGCCACTCAGCAGATCTCCCCATCCTATTTCGACGGCACCCGCGAGCACCACGTGCACCTTTCACGGCGCGGCGATTGGGGAACGATCGTGGTCGATGGCGTGACGGTGCTTAGCCGCCCGGTTGCCCCCGATAGCGAACGGCTGGTTTTCCACCTGCATGTGATCGGAGTCAAAGCAGAGTTCAGCCAGTTCGAGATCACCGAGCCGCAGGCCAAGCCGTAGGTTTGTGACGAGACACCGTGCCGGTGTTGAGTGAGATCACCGCGTCGTGGGGGCGCCAGCCGTCGGGGCTTCGCGTCCAGCCATCACGGGTTTCGAGCACGTGTAACAATTCGCCCCGCTGAGGGGCAAAGGACGGGTTGTTCTGCGCTGGAAAGTCGGCGCCCGGGCCCGAACGCGGCGCCGTATCGGCGTCGAGCAGCAGCGCGCTTTCGGGCGGCGGCACGGTCCACGCGGTATGAACGGCCATGCACGCCCCGGCGGCGGCGACCACCAGACTCCCGCCGATCTTCCAAGGGCGCACGGCGCGGATCCATCCCACGTTGCCCAGCCACGTGCCTCCGATGCACGCCCACGCCCCGGCTCCGATCAGACCCGCCAGGCCCAGGGCCATGAGCAGTCGACGCCCCCCCCATCCCAAGGTGCGAGCGCTCAGGCGGTCAAATCTGGCAGTGACCGCCGGGGACAGGCCCAAAGCGACTTCGGCGTCGGCCAAAACGGCACGGGCAGCCGAGCCAGCGGGGTCGTATTGCACCGCCGCGAGCGCCGCGGCACGGGCGCGGACCGGTTGGTCAGCCAAGGTCCAGGCGGTGGCGGCGTTGGTCAGCGCCGCGGTGCTGGGCCCCTCGGCCTCGAAACGCTGGGCCGCCGCGCGGTGGTCTGCCGCGGCGGCGTCTGCGGTCGTTGGGGCCTGGGCGTGGCTGGTCCCAGCGGCCAGCAGCAGCCATATCGCAGCCTGGATGTGGCCCCGTCGGCCTCTGGAGGCGCGGCGAGCAAACTGATCCACGGCGTGGCGGCCACGATGGATCAGTTCTTCAAGAGGCACCGACACCGCCCCGCAGGCCGCGGCCTCGGCGTCGCGTAGCGCGTTTGCAAACCTGTCGAGGCCGTCGGCCCCAAGATCGGTTTGGCACCCCGCCAAGGCCGTTCGGGCGTCCACGGCGGTAAGGGCGGCGGGGTCGCGCCCGCTGCGGTCGCCTGCATACCGACGTAACGCCGCCGCGACCCCTTCGGGGTTTTTGGACCGTTTGAGTGAACGCCGTGCCCGGCTTATTGCGCGTGACGCGCGGGTGCGTTCGGCACGCCCCAGCCGTATGATCGCCCACCATATCCCCCGACTCAGTACCGCCGCAGCGGGCACCACGAGGTACAAGGCCACCCAGAACCACGGCCGCGCTCGGCGGCTGGGGGGCACGTCGGGCAAGGCAAGCCACTGAGGTCCATCAGATGCCACATCCTGGCTGGATTCAGGCGTCCCGGCATCCGCGGGCAGGGGCCCATCGGTCAGCCCGTCCAGCGACAACCGCTCGGCAGGTCTCACCGCCAAGGCGATGGGATCGCTTTGGGTGGTCACAAAAGATTGTGTTTCCGGATCAAAGCTCACCAACGGGATGGGCGGGATCTCCGTGACGTCGGCCCGGCGCGGCCGGATGGTGGTGGTGAAGACTTTGGCTCCGCTGCGCAGCACCCCGGCGATCGGGCCCGGGGTCACGTCGAAATCGCGTGTGAGGGCGGTGATGGCATCCAGCGGCGGCGCCGACAATCGGTCCAGAGGAGAGGCCCCGGATCCCGAATTCAGCACCATCAGTTGCAAGGTCACCGCATCGCCTGCGGCCACCGACAGCGGATCTGCCGCGGCGGTGATGCGGTAACTGCCCACCGCGCCGCGGTAGGTGTCGGGCCGACCGGCGGTGGGCACGGGCTTGACCTGCACCTGGGGGTTGGCGGCACTGACCACCACCGGCCGGGCGTCTGTGAGGGTCACTTCCGGTCGGCGGAAACGGTCGTACCCCACCTGGATCTCTGTGGGGTACTGTGCCACGAGGCTCACCCCCTCACCTTCGAACTCCAAGGGGCCGGCGCGGTCGGGATACACCCACGTGTTGATGCGGTAACGGAAGTAATCGGCCAGCTCACCTTGTGCGTCGGGTCGCTGCACCGCGTCTGCGCTGATCTGTTGTCCACGCAGGTCCGGGTCGTTGAGCGTGGCGGCGAACGGTCCCCACCGGCTGGCCTGCATGTCCACGAGGCTGAACAGGTCGTTGGCCGTGAAGGCGTAGCCGTACCGTTCGTCGGTAAACGCCTTGATATACAACTCAAGCGTCAACTCCACCCGCTGTCCCACGTAGACCTCAGAGGCTTGATGGGCGATCTCCAAAGCCATGCGGTCGCCCACCACGGGCACGCGCGCCGTCAGGTTCAACCCGGTCACCTCCCGTTCGACCCCGTCTATCCGTACGCGGAAGTCGGGCACCGTCACCGGTCCGGTCTGGCGTGGGGTCAGGGTCCAGGTATAGGTCACGTTCTGAGACATGGTGCGGCGGCCATTGATGATCGAGAGACTGCTTCGATCCCTGGTCTTGCCACGGGTCCGCACCTCGGCGTTCAAAACGTCTGGCAGATGCGGGGCGTAGTGGCTTTTCGCGTCCGTGATTTCCATGGTGATGTTCATCGGCACCCCCACCCACGCATTGGACGACGGCGCACTCAGGTTCACCGTCGCCGCGCCCGCGGTGGCCGCCAGAAGGCAGGCGGTCAGTGCGAATGCAACCCACTGCACCCGCAGCATGTGGAGTGAAAGAACGTTCATCACCAGTCTTTCTCCACGGCCTGCTGCCGCTGGGCCTCGCGGCGGTACTGGGTGATGCGACGTTGAAGGTCTTGGTCGCGGATGCGCTGCAGCAGCTTCATCGCCTCGTCGGGGCTCAGGTTCTGAGGCTCGCCCTGGAGGGCTTGGCCCGCTTCGCCCGCTTGCCCATCAGGCGAGGGCGATTGACCTTCGGACAATGCAGGGTTGTCGCCTTCGCCCACATCCGGGTCTTGCGCGGAGGCGGGGTCAGCAGCCTCGGATCCACCGTCGGTGTCGCCCGGCTCACCGGGGGTTTCGGATTCGCTCGGCGGCGAATCCTGCGAAGAATCATCGGGTTGGGCCTCACTGGATGAGCCCTCTTGAGAGGACGTTTCCGAATTTTCGCCCTCTTGCTCTGTGTTGGATTCGCCGGCCTCTCCGGGCAACTCCCCGCCTCCATCAAGTGGCGCCCCCTCTGGCATTTGGCCCGAGTCTTGCGAGGTCTGGTCTTCGGATTCTTCGCCGTCTTGTTCTGGTGGGGCTTGCTGCTGATCTTGCTGCGCGTCTTGCTGCTGCTTTTGCTCCTCGCGCTGCTGTCGCAGCTTAGCGCGCAGCCGCGCCGCGGCCTCCAGGTTGGCGCGGGCGTCGTCAAATGCGGGATCGGCCCCAAGGGCCGCGGCGTATTCACGCACGGCTTGGTCCAAGAGGGACAGGGGATCGGCCTGTGGGGTCGCGGGCCCCGTGGCATCGGCGGAGGGCTTCTCGCTTGGCACCTCGGGCTTGTGCAGCGCGGCGATCGCTTGTCCGTGGACCGCCCGTCCAAGGTTGTAGCGTGCTCGGGCCTCGACCTGCCCCGTCCCGCGCTGCGCCGCATGGGCAAAGCCTTCCAGCGCCTGATCGAGATCACCGGATTGCTGCGCCGCCACCGCCGTGTTGTAAGCGGTCAACGGATCAACGGGTGCTTCCTGTGCGAGGGTGGGCACAGCCGCGAACACAACAAGCACCGCCGCAGCCCGCCCTACGCCACGCCGTGGCACAGGCCAACCGGCGATCAGCCGTTCAACGAGCAACAGCACCAGAGCGGGCCAAGCCAGCCACCCAAACCTGGGGATCATGGTTTTCACCGTGGGACCGTCGCCACCTTGCTGGGCGGCGTCCTGGGTGGCGCTCAGCCGCGGGCGGATCACCCGGCGGTACACCTGCGCCATGTCAGCCCGTTTGGTCTGGGCGGGGATGTACACCCCCCCGCCGTCCTCGGCCACCGCCATCAGGGCCGCGGCGTCCAGGGTGGTCTTCACCGGCTGGCCCGCGTGGGTCATCACCTGCCCGTTGCCGATGGGGATGGTCGCCCCCGTGTCGGGGCTGCCCAGCCCCAAGGGAAAAAAACGTACCCCGCGACCCTCGAAGGCCGCGCGGGCTGCGCTGGCGGGTTCACCCGAGTGATTTTCTTCGCCATCGGTCAGCATCACCACCACCTTATGTCCCGGGCGCCGCTCCACAAACGAGCGAGCAGCCACCTGCACCGCGTCGGCCAAGTTGGATCCGCCCACCCCCGCGCTGGTGGTGTCGGTGGCCTGTAGCGCCAGTTCCAATTCATTGGTGTTACGGGTAAGCGGCGTCACCCGCTTCACCGCACCCGCGAAGGCCACCAGCCCCACCGAAGCATCGTCTTCTTGCTCATTTAACACCCCGACAAACTCGCGCACATACTGCTTGGCACGGTCCAGCCGGGTGGGGCTCACGTCCTGGGCCAGCATCGATCGCGACACGTCCAAAGCAAACACCACCGACACGCTATCGCTCGGGGGCACTTCGCGCTCGCGTTCGCCACGCCGGGGGTCGGCCAAGGCCACCAACGTGAGCCCCAAGCATGCCAGTAACAACACGACGCGTGCCACAGCCCGCGTTTTTGAACGCGTCGGCAGAGTCACGCTCAAGCGCTCGGGCGTGGCAAAGCGGTGAAGGTTGCGGCGATGACGCACGCCTGCAACCGCCACCACCACCGCCAAGGCGGGCAACAACACAAGCCAAAACAATCGGTGGGGTTCAAGAAAGGTCATGGGGAAGATAAAAGGGGCAAGGCGCCAACGGCCCAAAAGCAATCGATGCCTGACGCTCTATGTTCTCCTAAACACAAGAAAATCCAACAGCACACCCGCCGCCAACAGCCCCGCAGCGATCCCCAACACCGGGGGCAACCGTCCCCAAGAATCCACCGCCAGCTCACGCAAGTCCGTCTCGAACCGCTCTTCCAGCTTCACCTTCTCCAGCTCGTCGATGCGTGCGTACACCCCTGCCAGCGACTCGGTGTCGGTGGCCCGGAAGTAGGCGCCACCGGTCGTTTCAGCCATCTGCGTCAGGGTGTCTTCGTCAATGCTGACCGGCGCGTAATGCGTGACCGTACGGCCGGTGAAGGGCATCACACGGGGCACAGGCGCGGTGCCGTGCGTACCCACGCCGATGGTGTACACCCGAACACCAATGGCCTGGGCCAGTTCGGCCGCAGCCAAGGGGTCCAGCACACCACTGTTGTTTTCACCATCCGTCAACAAAATGACCACCTTGCTGGCCGTCTCACCTGATTTTGCTGTTTTGCGTTTCGTGTCCAGGGCTTGCAAACGCTCAAGCGCCAACCCCAGCCCATCGCCCAATGCGGTGCCGTCTTCGTTGCGGTCGTTCACAATCTGAGCGTCTTCAAGCCCGTCGATCACAAAGGCGTGGTCCAGGGTCAAAGGGCTCACTGCGTCTGCATAGCGTGCGAAGGTCACCAAACCCACAAGGTCGGTGGACCGTCCGGCCAAATCCTCGCCGTCGCCGCGCATAAAATTGCTCGCGACCCGTTTGACCGCGGTTAAACGGTCCACCGGCTGACCATCGATCTTGAAATCCATGGCCCTCATCGAACCCGACAGGTCCACCACCAGCTCAATCGCGATGCCTTCGCTGTCGATCAACGTTTTCCGACGCCCTTCTTGAGGATGGGCTAGCGAAACAATCAACGCCGCCGCCGCCGCCAGCAGGCACGCGGCGGGTAGCCAGCGCAGCCGCGTGCGCCAAGTGGGTGTGATCGCCTCCAGCCGGTGGGCAGTGGGCAGTGCCACCGCGGGGCGTCGGCGCGATGCACGCCAAGCCCACACGGCCAACACCAACGGCACCGCAAGCAAAGCAAGCAGCGCAGGGTGAGCAAAAAGTGTGAAGGTGGTCATGCCTTGCCTTTCAGATGAGAGGCATTGACCAAAACCCATTCGCGTGTATCCCGCACCAAGCCACGCGCGGCCTGAATCACCTGTGCGTGTTCGGTATCGCCCGACGGGTCGTGGCGCGCTGCTTCAGCCTCACGCAGAAACGCCACCAGTTTGTCGTGCAGCACCGACGAAAACCCAGCCAGTGCCGCGGGATCATCGGCCAGATCGCTGGCCGTTTGGGCACTCAGGCTCTGGCCCGAGGCCAACTCTGCGGCCCGGCGCACCGCCCACACCGCCTGAGCCGCATCCTGCTGCTGCTCGGCGGCTTGCAACGCCCGGTCGACTTCCATGGCAGGCGCCTTGCGCTGCGCCTGGCGACGGCGCCACATCAACAGCCCCATCCCCCCCGCGATGACTGCGAGCCCCAAGGCAAACAGCCCAACGATCCCCTTGGCGCTACCCGTGCCAGGGACTTGCAAAGCCCCGGCCTCGGGCTTCATCACCGCGGCGTCACTCACGTCTGCATCCTCGGCCAAGACCGAGGTCACGCTGACCGTCCGTTCATCTGTCTGATAGGCCACGCCCCCTGCAGATCGGGCCGCGATGGCGGGTATCGCGATCTCACCCGGCAGGTACGACCGAAGGGTAAGCGTTGCCCGCAGTTCATCGGCGTGGCGCACCGCCACTTCCCACCCCGGCAGAGCCTCTGCCCAGTCAGGCCAGGTCATCCCCGGCGTGTCGCTGGTCACCGTCAAAATCAAGGGCTGGGCCACGCGGATCTGATCGGGTTCGATTGTCAGCGTAAGGTCCGCCCGCGCAGAGGCCCACGGCACAAGCATCGATACGACGAACACCCGCAAGCCCCATGGGCGTGCAGTGATTGACAAAGGTCGTGCCATCACCCGCCCCCCCGTTCCCGCTGGGCAAAGAACTTGTGCACCGGGCCGAACACGTCCTCACCGGTGTTCAGCCTGATGGCCCGTAGGCCTGTGCTGCGCAGCAGCGCGTCGCGCTGGGCTTCCAGGCGTTCACCGACCTCGGCATAGACCCGCCGCACCCGTCGGCTGGACGTATCCAGCAGCCGCCGCGCCCCGGTTTCGGGGTCGATGGTCTCGATTAAACCCACGTTGGCCAGTTGGCGTTCACGTGGATCGGTCACACACACCGGCACCACGTCGTGCCGGCGGGCCAGTCGAGCAAAAGCCGTGGTCGCCGACGGCACGTCCACCCCCAAAAAGTCGCTCATGACAAACACCACCGCGCGGTGGTTCGCCGCCTTACCCACGCGGCCCAGCGCCTCGGACAGGTCGGTGCCCCGGCCCACCGCCGGCGCCGTGAACACATCACGCAGCACCCGCATGCCGTGGTTGCGGCCCCGGCGCGGCGGCAAAAACCCTTCCACCCGATCGGTGAAACGCACCAACCCCACGCGGTCGCGATGATCGATCGCGCTAAACGAAACCAGCGCCGCGGCCTCAGACAACGTCTGGCGTTTGCTCACCCGCTGGGTGCCGAAGTCCATGGATGGCGACACGTCCACGCACAGCCACACCGAAAGCTCGCGTTCTTCGCGGAACAACTTGATGTACGGCTCGGTGCTGCGGGCGGTGACATTCCAGTCAATCGCCCGCACGTTGTCGCCCGCCGCGTAAGGGCGAACTTCTTCAAATTCGATCCCCTGGCCGCGGAAACCCGAGCGGTACGCGCCCAAACGCAGCGCATTCATGCGCCGGCGGGTGGCGATCTCGATCTGACGCAACTGGGCGATCTGTTCAGCACTCAGCATGGCTTAACGCCCTGGGCTTCGAACGGCCAAGACGCCACGATATCCAAGCAGATTTTGCCTAAGCGGATTTCAAAATGAGCGTGCGGGTCCATGGATCTTCAACTCACCCGTGATCAGGTGAATGCCTTTGTCTTGAGTGGCATGCTTGGCGTTTTACCGGTTCAAAAAACCTTCAGTCAAGGAACCGGCAACGTGTCCAAGATACGGCCCACCACGTCGTCGGCGGTCATCGACTCGGCCTCGGCTTCGTATGACAGCATCAAGCGGTGGCGCAGCACCGCCGGAGCCACGGCTTTGACGTCTTCGGGCAACACATAGGCGCGACCGTCCAAAAACGCCCGCACCCGGGCGCACACCGCCAGAGCCAGCGTCGCTCGCGGCGACGCGCCCGCCTCGATAAACGGCCCCATTTTCACACCATGGGCCGCGGGGTCTCGGGTGGCCATGACCACATCCACCAGATAGCCGCGCACCTCGGGGCTCAGGTGGATCGCGTCGAGCAAGGGCCGTGCCGCGTCCAGCTCCGCGGGGCTGATCACGGGCTGCACATCAAAGCTTGGGCTCACGCCCGACATGCGATCCAAGATCTCCAGCTCGCCGTCGCGGTCGGGGTAATCCACCAACAGCTTCATCAGAAACCGGTCGAGTTGGGCCTCGGGCAAGGGGTACGTGCCCTCTTGCTCGATGGGGTTTTGCGTGGCCATCACGATGAACGGGCTACCCAGCGAAAACGTTTCGTGGCCAATGGTGACCTGCCGCTCCTGCATGGCTTCCAGCAGCGCGGCCTGCACCTTCGCCGGGGCGCGGTTGATCTCGTCGGCCAAGACCAAGTTGCTGAAAATCGGCCCCTTGTTCACCACAAACTCTTGGGTTTGCGGCCGATAGATCTGCGTGCCGATGATGTCCGCGGGCAGCAGGTCGGGGGTGAACTGCATGCGCTGGAAGTCCACCGCCATCGCCCGGGCCAGGGTACTGATGGCCGTGGTCTTCGCCAGCCCCGGCGGGCCTTCGATCAGAAGGTGGCCGTGGGCCAGCACCCCGGTCACCATGCCTTGAAGCAGATCTTTTTGGCCCACCACCACCTTGGCCACCTCGTCAATCATGCGTCGAAACGGGGCGCTGGCTTGCTGGATGTCTGCCGCCATCTGGGCGGCGTCGGCGGAGGTGTGAGGCGTCGGATCAGAAGCATTCACGGATAGGGTTTCCAGCAGGGAAAGATTTGAAATAGATCGGTCAGGATACGCCAAGGAACCACGGAACGTTCACTCATCCCTGTTAAAACCATCGAATGAACACCTGATGCTCAGCAGCGATGCCCGCTTAAGAGACAACGTGCGGGCTTTGCCACGTACTTCGGCATAGAATCGGTTAACCCGATGGACATGGCGGTTGTTTGCCCACCGCCCTATGCAGCTTGAGTAACAAAAAGGCAGTGCTTCGTATGAACTTCAAACACATCGTACCCACCCTTGCCTTGGCCGCGAGCCCTGCTTTGGCCGCCCCTTTTTCGTGGGTGGTGGACACCCAGGAAGATTGGGAAGCAAACACACAGCACCAGACCAACCTCAAGATCGCCGACGGAACAGTGGTTCCCACCGAAGGTGAGGCGACCTTCCAGAGCGCCCTCAAACGCTTCACGGGAAAAACCAGCGCCCAGTCCATCGTCTTCGACCAATCCCCCTTGTGGCAAAACTGGGAGCCGGTCAAAAACCTCGGTCCCGCCAACCTAAGCGATGCGCCGGTTATGCTCTCCCTGGGCCCGGAAAACTACTGGATGTTTGGGCGTTACCGTAAGGCACGCAAGCTGAAAAGCGGTAAAGAATTCGAGCCTCAACCCGCGAAGCTCAAAGGTTTTGATGTCCCGCTGGTCACCACGCGGTGGAAGAACAACTTCGATGCGCCTGGCGGGGTTGACAACACAAAGAGTGGATATCACGCGTGGCAGAGCCGCGACATGGTGAACTGGGTACACCACGGCCAGGTCACCGAGACACGCTCGCGCTGGACGACGACCGCCGAGTACGTCGACAGCAAGCTGTACCTCTACTACGACTACCCCAACGACCAAGACCCGCACGTATACGTCGATGATGACTTGTTTGATGGCAAGCCCGGCACCGACATGGGCATGGCCTTCAGCGACCCCTCTCACGGCTCCGATTGTGCAATCATCCGTGACCTCGAAGGCAAGTTTCACCTGATCTACGAAGACTGGTCCCCGATTAATGCCAAGAAACGGGCGTGGGATTCGCCGCTTGCCGGCCACGCGGTGAGCAGCGACGGGCTCAGCGATTTCGAGATTCTCCCGCCTGCGGTCGATCTTCGCACGACCCCCACCGGAGAAACAGGGACCTACAAGCACCCCCACTGGGCCAAAGAAGACCCAGCCAACTACAAGACGTCCACCGCGGAATATCAAGTGCACAGTCCCGAGCAAGAAGCTTTCGGTGACTGGGCGGCGATCAGCATCGGCGGCCAGTACTACCTCTTTGGCGATTACGACGCTCACGAAGGCGGCACGATGAGCGTGGCCTGGTTCACCTCGTCAAGCCTGGATAAGCCCTTTGTGAAGTGCGACAACATCGGCAAGGGCCACCCCGACCCGGACGTCTGTTTTGCCGAAGGCCAGTTCTATCTAGCCACGCAGCAAAAAACCGATTTTGTCAGCCCCGGACCCTGGGTCGAAACCGTCACCGTCCGCGTGGGCGTGGACACCGACAACGACGCGAAGGTCGATCAGTGGACCCCATGGCAGGATGTAAAAGAATCCTACGACTACATCGAAGGCTTCTCGAAACAGGTCAGCAAAGCGCCCGCATCGCTGGATCTCTCGGCCCTGCCCGCAGGCTTCGGCTTCCAATTCGAAGTCAAGGTCGTGGACACCACCGAGAATAAATCCAAGCCGATGCTTGATAAGGTCGAGCTGGTGTTTAAAGACTAAATCGTCGACTCCACCGAGTCCACGGGGCAACGCCCACAATCTCACAGGCCGCGGCATGAACGCCTTTCAAAAATTCG